>JAKBMM010000056.1 GCA_021831565.1 Planctomycetota bacterium | reverse complement strand
GGCGGGTTTGGTCGCCGCGGCTGCCGGTAGCGGCGCCGCCATCGCCAGACCCGCGGTCGCGGAACCCGCCCCCCATGCTTCCGGCAGTCTTGCCGTCAACGTCTGTGATTTTGGCGCCCTCGGCAATAGTCGAAAGGACAATACCGCCGCGTTCCAAAAAGCGCTGGACCATGTTCATGCGCGGGGCGGCGGCATCGCGGCCGTTCCGGCGGGCCGCTACCTTTTCAAAGGCCACCTCACCCTGCCCGCGCAAACCACGCTCCAGGGCGTGTTCCACGCGCCGCCGGCTTTTGTCCGCAATTCCGGAACCGTTCTCTGGCCTACCGAAGGCCGGGGCAAACCGGACGGCCATCCCTTTCTGACCAGCAATGGCGATAATGTCACCATTCGCGGTCTGGGAATTTATTATCCCGAGCAGGACGTGCAAGCCGCGGCGCCTGCGCCCTACCCGTGGACCATCCAACACGCTACGGGAGACAACCTCGCGGTGTTGGACGTGGCCCTGACCAATCCATACCAGGGGATGCATCTGGTGCTGGCGGGGCGGCATTATATCGCCCGCGTCTATGGCCAGCCGCTGCTTACGGGCATTTATGTCGATCAGTGTTATGACATCGGCCGGATTGAAAATATCCATTTCTGGCCCTTCTGGGCGAATGGAAACTCGCGGCTGTGGAAATGGGTCAATCAACATGGCACGGGCATTCGCATCACCCGCAGCGACTGGGAATATGTATTCAACACCTTTGTGCTGGGATACAACATCGGCTATCACTTCGCACAGAGTCCGCACGGAGCCTGCAATGGAAATTTCGTCGGTCTCGGCTCGGACGCGAGCGGGCAAGCCGCCGTTCCTGCGGGAACTCGATGCGCTCGGGCAGAACTACGTAGCCGAAGTGCCGGCCAGCTTCCATGTCTGGACCCGGCGGCCAGACGTGCGGTATCGCGATCTCCCGGGACATGGGGGGCGTCCACGCCACCTGCCGCGTTTGAAGTCCCAGAACAACCCGACGGTGGAGGTGCGTCACGTCGCGACCTATTCGCCGCTGTTCCGCCGCGGAGATTGGCAGAACTACCGCGTCAAAGACGGAACCAAGGGCCCGATGGTCTGGAAGGTCAAACGCCTCCAGGTCTGGTTCCAGGATGCCAATGGCCTGCCCGCCGCACCGCATCACCTGCTGGCGGCCATCAACGTCCTGAATTCCGAAGAAGTTAAATACTTCCTGAGCAATGCCCCGGAAGATACGCCGGTGGAAACGCTGCTGCTGGTGGCCTTTTCCCGCTGGAAGATCGAACGCATGTTCGAGGATGGCAAGGGCGAACTGGGGCTGGACCATTTTGAAGTCCGCCGATACCTGTCGATCCAACGCCATCTGATCCTCACGTGCGTGAGTTACCTGTTCCTGGCCGAGTTCCACCAACAACATCGGGAAAAAAAATCCGGAATTGACGCTCTGCCAAATCCGCACCGCCCTGGCCAATCTGACTCCCCTGTGGCGTCGTGGCGGACGTTGTTCGAGAGCTTTGGCCGAGTCGATCCAGAAGCGGTTGCTTCTCACCCAACAACGCGCCGCCAAAGCCCGAACCTGCCACCGCAAGCGAACCCTGCGTCGGTTGCGGGCGATCGGCCTGTTTTTGAAAGACCTACGCATGTGCAATTGGCCTCTTCCGTAGCGTTGTAGTAGTAGTTTCATCCGATCTATAGATTCCGCCGAACCACACCAAGCAGGTGGCCGCCAAGGGCGTCGATAACCGGCACCTCTCCCGTTGGCTCACGATACAATTGGCGTTGTACATCGGCCTGGGTCATTTGCGGAAGCAGGCAGTTCACGGGTGTTACAACATCAGCCGCCGCCCCGGTATCCAGAACACGGGCCAATGGGTGGCAAGCAATCACGGCGGGAAGAAGAATACGACCGACAAAAATGCCCTTTTCATCTATTACATACAGAATTTTCGGAGCATGATTGGAATCAAGAAACCGCTCCATAATCGCCCGGTAATTTGTAGATATTGAAATGATCTCAATATTCTGATGGATGCGAGCTTTGTAGGATATCTGTATGTTTTTGAACGGCATTATTATGGCCGGGCGAATGGTATTTATAGGTCCGGAGTAAAGCGAACGCCGATCCAGCAAGCGTGCCGTTATCGCCGCACCCGCCACTGCGACCAAAATGGGCACGAAAATATCCAGCGTATGATGCGTAAGCTCAAGCAGTAGAACAATTGAGGAAACAGGGGCTTGCGTAGTTGCGGCCAATACCGCGCCGGCACCAATGACGGCATAACTTCCCGGAGTTGCACCCGGCCAGAAAAAAGACCAGAGACGGCCGAAAAATCCACCCAGTACGGCACCGATGGTGATGCTGGGTGTAAAAAGACCGCCCGGCGCTCCGCTACCCAGGCAACCGGATGTTGCCAATGGTTTGAGAAAAATCATGGCCAGTAGCAGGGGCAGGCTGAGTTGATTGGTGAAAGTCAATTGGGTGACATCCTTACCGTTGCCCAATAACTGCGGAAATGGAATCGCAAAACAACCCAGAAGAGTGAACATGAGCACCGGCATCATCAGCGTCCATCCGCGCTGCGGTTTTTTGGCATCCGCCAAAATAATCAAACGCACAAATAATACCGAGACAACACCGGCAAGAGGGCCAAAGGCCAGCGCCCAGACCAGTTGTCCGACTGTAAGAGTGTAATTGGGCACCAGATAGGTGGCATGGTTAGGCAGCGTCAACCAGGAAACTCCGGTGGCCACGAATGAGGCGGTAAGCGCGGGGAGAATCAGCGGCAAAGCCAGAGTTCCAAGCAATACTTCAAGCGCAAACAGGGCACCCCCGAGGGGCACATTATAGACAGCTCCCATACCCGCACCAGCTCCACACGCGACTAAAAATCGTCTTTCCGCTGGTTCCAATTTAGCCCAACCGGAAAGTACGCTGGCAACAGCAGCGCCCACTTGCTTGGGCGCCCCTTCCCGCCCGAGAGAGGCTCCCATGCCAACGATGGTCATAGATAGTGCGGCGTCGATAATAGTGCGAATGAAGGGCAAGCGGCCGGACCTGAACCAGATGGCTTTGGGGGCGTCACTATCCTTTCCCGGCCAATAGTGCTTCAGCAGCCAAATCACAACAGTTGCCAGCAGGCCCGCGACCGCCATAATCCATACATGCCGCCAAGGAGATACAAGTTCAGCCGCATGCTGAAAATCACCCGAACTATAGGAATAAGACCAATGCTGCACCACCGCCAGCAGTGCCATCAGCAGAGACGCCCCCAGTCCGGCACCAATACCGGTGATCACGACCAGCAGCCAGAATCGAGGAGAGAAATTCAGCGCCGTGTAACCTGACGAATCATTGGGCTGTATGAATGGCATTGCTTTCATGGATATTGCTCACATACCGGCGAGGCGACGCATTAGCGGTTTTTTGACGGTATCCAACACGAACATCATGGCGAGGGTGGCGGCCAATAATCCCAGCACCATCATGATGGGTACGGGCACCATCAAAATTCCAAAGACCGCCATTGTGGATACCACCACCACATCTCCGGCGGTGGCCCAGATCAGCAATGTTCCCGGCCGGGATTTCCAGAAGGAGCGGCTTTCACGCACCAGATATACCGTGGCCAATCCGCTGAATACCATGGCCAGAAAGACCAGCGTTTGCGTGGCCGGCAACTTCAGGAAATGCCGGCCGACATAGAACACCGCGAAGCAATATAAGAGCCAGGAGACCGCTATCACGGCGGAGGACCCCATCACGATGCGAATGTTCCAGCGGTCCGGATGCTTTGAAGGCGTAACGCGATCACCGGCCAGGGACATGGTGACAAAATCATTGGCGAACAACAACAGCAAAATCAACCGGGGCGTGGTTACAAGAGAACCGGTGATCAGCAAGCCCAGACTCAGAAACAATGCCACCTGAATGGTCTTGGTGACCTTATTGGTGGTGTACGTAAGCATGCGCCGGTACACCTTGCGGCCAATGTTGACCGAGTCCGTCAGGTGAGAAATTCCCGGTTTGGTAAGCACCAGGCTGGCGGCGGAGCGGGCGACATCGGTGGCATTGGATACGGCGATTCCGACTTCCGCCTGCTTAAGCGCCGGGGCGTCATTGACGCCATCACCGGTCATTCCGGTGATAATATGCCGGCTCTGAAGCTGGCGGACCAGCGCAATTTTGTCCTCCGGAAAAACGCCGGCAAATACATCAGCGTCAAGTTGCCCCTTTTCAATGGCGGAACGATCCGCGGACTTGCTTCCAATACCCAGTTGCGCGGAGATGGCCTGGGCAGTGGTTTGGCCGTCCCCCGTAACCATTCGCACGCGGATGCCCAAAGATTGAAGCTTGGCAATCGTATCGTGCGATTCCGGACGCGGTGGATCGCGCAGGGACAGCAAGCCGATCATTTTCAATTCACCATCAGTCTGTGCGGCCACGCCCATCACGCGGTTGCCCTGCGCCGCCAGAGCGTCCGCCTGTTTCAGGCTATCCCCGGCGTTTTTGCACAAGGCGACCAATGTGGCCGGTGCGCCTTTCATCGCGCGGGCCTTTTTGCCATCCATCTCCAGTTCGGCTTCGGCGCGTTTGGTGGAGGGATCAAAGGGGATTAACTTGGAGCGCTTCCAATGGAATGCCGCAACGGGATTCTCCTGATATTTTTTAAGAATGGCCATATCAATGGGATCCTGGGTGCCGGCATCACACGTCTGCGCGGCAAACGCCAGAACGTCCGGTTCGGCGGCACCATTGAGTCCTTGAACTTTTTCCAGAGCCAGTTCGTTGAGCGTTAGCGTGCCGGTTTTATCACAACAGAGTTCCTGCATGCCCGACAATTCCTGGATGGCTGACAGGCGTGTCACCAGCACATTGTTGTCCGCCATTTCCAGTGAAGCGGTGGCTTGTGCCAGCGTAAAAGTGGCCGGAAGCGCCACTGGCACGGAAGCCACCAATAGGATCAAGGCGAAAGGCAGTATAACGGACCAGGCCATGCCCATGGAAAAGGCGTATATCAAAACGATAACCACCAGTGTGACATCCATCATCAGAAGATATTTGACGATGGAAAAAATAATCTGTTCCATGTGGCCGACGGTTTTGGCTCCGCGCACCAGTTCCGCAGTTTTGCCAAACATGCTTTTGGCACCGGTAGCGGTGACTTCCGCGGCGGCCTCGCCGCGTTTAACCACCGAGCCGGAACGGGCATCGCCCCCCGTAGCAAGCTCAACCGGCGCGGATTCTCCGGTCAACGCCGACTGATCAACTTGTATATCCCCTTGGACGAGCCGGGCATCAGCGGGAACCATGTCGCCCATGCGGAGATAAATACAATCACCGGGCACCAAATCGCGGGCGGGTATTGGCAGCCATTTGCCATCACGCATGACGCGGGCGTTAATTTCCAGTCGGTGACGAAGAATTTCCAAAGCGGCCTGGGCCTTGCCTTCTTCCACGAATCCCAGAACCGCATTGCCGACCAGCAGCAAGGCGATAATGATGGCTTCCATCGGCTTGCCCATGGCAATTTCCAAGGCGAACGTGACTTCGAGCATCCATGGAACAGGCGCCCAGAACTTTAACAGAAACCGGCGAAGGGGATGCGATTTTTGTTCCGGGATGGAATTGGGGCCGAACTTTTTCAGCCGTTCGGCGGCCTCCTGTGCGGAAAGCCCTTTGGCGGCGGCGACTGTGGGAATGGCGGCGAGATTCGGTGTGGAAGTTAAGCTCATAGATAGTATTCCCCGTATTTATAAAACCCGGGCGGACTTATGGGCGGTGTCCCTGGATGGATTTCCATCCAGGGACGGCAGACCTTGCCCGGCGCGATGAGCGACGGCACGGTGGTCGTGGTTTCAATGTGTTCCTTGCCGAGAGACCTTTGTCGGCTTCCGGGGAAATCATTTCACCCTCGCTTCCGGCCACTTCCAGTTTCGAACCTCGGGCAGGTCCTGGCCGTGCTGGTCGATGTAGCGCCTGTGCTCGATGAGTTTGTCCCGCACCATCTGCTTGAGATAGGCCGCTTTTGCGCCCAGGTGCGGCAGGCGATCCACCACATCCTGCACGAGGTGAAAACGGTCCATGTCATTGAGCACGGTCATGTCGAAGGGCGTGGTGATGGTTCCTTTTTCCTTGTATCCGCGGACGTGCAGGTTGTGGTGATTGGTGCGGCGATAGGTCAGCCGGTGTATCAGCCACGGGTAGCCGTGAAAAGCAAAGATGATGGGCTTGTCTTTTGTAAAAAGCGAATCGAAGTCGGCGTCGCTTAGCCCGTGCGGATGCTCGCTGCCGGGTTGGAGCTTCATCAGGTCCACGACGTTGATCACACGGATTTTGATATCGGGCAGTTGCTGCCGCAGAATGGAAACGGCGGCCAGAATCTCCAGTGTGGGCACGTCGCCGGCGCAGCCCAGCACAACATCCGGATCCAGGCCCTTGTCATTGCTGGCCCATGTCCAGATGCCGATACCTTCCTCGCAATGTACGGCGGCGGCTTCTACCGACAACCACTGCGGCGCCGGGTGTTTTCCGGCCACGATCACATTGACATACTGCCGGCTGCGCAGGCAGTGATCCATGACGGAAAGCAGACAGTTGGCGTCCGGCGGCAGGTAAACCCGCACGATCTCGGATTTTTTGTTGACCACGTGATCGAGAAAGCCGGGATCCTGGTGGGTAAAACCGTTGTGGTCCTGGCGCCACACATGCGAGGAGAGCAGATAATTCAGCGAGGAGATGTCCAGCCGCCAAGGCAAGTCCCGCGTGACTTCCAGCCACTTGGCGTGCTGATTGAACATGGAATCGACGATGTGGATGAAGGCTTCGTAGCAGTTGAATACGCCGTGCCGCCCGGTAAGAAGGTATCCTTCCAGCCATCCCTGGCACTGGTGCTCGCTGAGCATGGAATCCAGCACACCGCCCGCCGGCGCGAGAAATTCATCGTTGGCCAGGGTCCGGGCTTCCCATTGGCGATGGGTCACGCCGAACACCGCTCCCAAGCCGTTTGAGAGCGTCTCATCGGGACCGAATACACGGAAATTCCGCGGCTTGTGATTCAGCTTGGCCACATCGCGCAGAAAAGGCCCGAGAACATGCGTATCGCCGATGCCGCCCAGGCCTGGCGCGGGTACGCGCACGGCATAGTCGCGAAAATCCGGCATCCGCAGGTCCCGCCGCAGAATCCCGCCGTTGGCGTGGGGATTCGCGCCCATGCGCCGCTGGCCCGTGGGGGCAAGTTCCGCCAATTCCGGTTGCAGGCGGCCATTCTCATCAAAGAGTTCCTCGGAATGATAGCTTTTCATCCAGCTTTCGAGTTGTCGGAGATGCTCCGGATTTTTCGCCGGGTCGGAGAGCGGAACCTGGTGTGCCCGGAAGGTCCCCTCAACTTGCAGGCCATCGACTATTTTGGGTCCGGTCCAGCCTTTGGGTGAATTCAGGACGATCATGGGCCAGCGCGGGCGCATGGTGTTGCCATGGGTGCGCGCCTCCTGTTGGATTTGTTTAATTCGCTCCACCACCGTATCGAGCGTGGCGGCCATAGCCTCATGCATGAGCGCCGGTTCGTGCCCTTCGACGAAGAAGGGGGTCCAGCCGTAGCCGCGAAGCAACTGGTCCAATTCCTCAGGCTCGATGCGGGCGAGAATAGTGGGATTGGAAATCTTGTAGCCGTTGAGGTGCAGGATCGGCAGCACGGCGCCGTCGGTTTTAGGGTTGAGAAACTTATTGGAATGCCAGCTTGTGGCCAGGGGCCCGGTTTCCGCTTCGCCATCGCCGACTACGCAGGCGGCGACGAGATCCGGATTATCGAACACCGCGCCGAAAGCGTGGCTGATCGAATACCCCAGTTCGCCGCCCTCGTGGATGGAGCCCGGCGTCTCCGGCGCGGCATGACTGGGAATTCCACCGGGGAAGGAGAACTGTTTGAAGAGTTTTTTCAAACCGGCCTCATCCTGACTGACATTCGGATACACTTCGCTGTAGGTTCCCTCAAGATAGACATGGGCGACCACCGCCGGACCGCCGTGCCCCGGACCAGAGAGGTAAATCATATCAAGGTCATATTTTTTGATGACGCGGTTGAGGTGCGTGTAGATGAAGTTTTGTCCCGGTGTGGTGCCCCAGTGTCCCAGCAGCAGCGGCTTGATATGGGCGAGGGTCAGAGGCTTTTTCAGCAGCGGGTTATCATAAAGATAAATCTGGCCGACCGAGAGATAGTTGGCAGCCCGCCAGTAGGCATCCATTTTGGCGAGCATTTCCGGGGCGAGGGTGTTGGTTTTCATGATTTAATTCCTTTATATAAATATTTTATCTTATCTCTTCCGGCCGCTTTTCCATGTGGCCGCCAAACTCGAACCGCATGGCCGACAACAGCCGATCGGCGAATTCCGCCGCACCGCGCGAACTGAACCGTTCATACAACGCCGCGCTAAGCACCGGAACTGGAACCGACTCATCAATCGCCGCCGTAATCGTCCAACGGCCCTCGCCGGAATCCGACACCCGCCCCGCGGCGCGCTGCACTTGGGCGCTGGCGTTACCCATTGCGATGGAAAGCCCGCTATGGGCGAACCTCAGCACATCATTGGGCATATCGCCCATGGTGGCGATGCGGGAAACCGGAATGTTGAATTCCTGCGATAAGCGCCGAACCACCCCGCCTTTGTTGGCGTCCGGGTGCGTGACATCCAGATAATACGGCTGCGATCGCGCCGCCGAAACATGGTCTCCAAACTGCTCCCGCGCATCAGCCTCGGCGCAGGCCACCTCATCCAGATCATCGCTTACGCCGACAATTTTAACGACATTGTCCAGCAAACCGTCAAAATTCTTGACCACCTTGGGTTGGAATTTCACCGTCCAGCTTTCTCTGTCCACATGCGGGCCATATTCCGATAGCGCGTACCAATCATTTCCACGGTACACCCAAACATCAAGCCGATGGCTGGTGCTGGTTTTCACAATCTGTCCCGTCACATCCGCGGGAAGAACCTTCTGATCCATGATGGATAAATCCGGCTTTACAAAAAGCCCGCCATTAAAGGCGGATAGGGGCGTTGTAATAGCCAGGGGCTTAATGAGCATCTCCATACCGCGCGGCGGACGCCCGCTGGTGATGGCGAATTCGATGCCGGCTTTTTTCAAGGCGGCCACCGCGGCGATGGCCCGTGGCGTGAGGATTTTATCTTTCGTCACCAGTGTGCCGTCCACATCGGAAAGCAGTAATTTCACCGGTTCTGTTTGGGAAGGGTTCGACATTTGCATGGCATTTCATTTATTTTAATGATTTCATTGCTCCGCCAACTCCGTGGGGCGTATTCCGGCATCCGGCAAGTAGATACTCCGTTATGCCGCGGTTGTCAGCGGCGTCACTGCTAACTTGAGGCGGCCTCATCCCGGTTTAACCGCATGCGATTCCGTTCGTGCCGCCGTCCGTGCCAGTATCCGCCGGGCCTGTTCAACTTCGTTATCCGTGCCATGAGCGAGCACCAAAAACTTGCTCATCTTGATATCGGTCTCATATTGCAGAACACTGTTTTTGGGAATGCCAAGGCTGTAGAACGCTGCGCCCAAAGCGGTGAGGCCGCCAACAATGACTGCTCCCTCAATGGCACCAAATAACCATCCCGCCAAGGGCCCAAGTACGAACAACGGTCCGATACCCGGCACCATAAACATGGCGGAGCCAAACAACAGCCCCATAAGCCCACCCCAAAAAGCTCCATATTTGCCCCAGAAAACCGCCCGTTCCGGCGCGTTGTAATAGCCCACCACATGCTGCTCGTTTTCCATGCCTTTGCCAAGGATGGAAAGCTTTTTCATATCAAAGCCGGCCTTCTGAAGTTCCTTGACCGCATCCTCCGCGCCTTCATGACTGTCATAGGTTGCCACAATAAGATTATCGATTGACATACGTCACTCCTTAAAAAAGAGAACAACAATTTGCCTCTTCATTATAGTCACCGTTCACGCTGACCCAGCAGGTAGCCGACCTGCTGGCCCAAGTGGCTCGGTTGTCCAAGAACTCATCGAACTCCTCCAAGCCACCTTCCAGTGATATTGTCAAACCATCCCCACCGCCCTGCCTCCGGGAGAGAGGCGGTCCGTCGGGGCCAGAAGGGCCACGAGCGCCACGAGCGCGAGCCTTTCGCTCCCGCACAGATCGACCGGGTGGTGGATTACAAAATGAAGCGCTGCCCGGACTGTGGCGGGGTGGTTCGCTCGATGGACCTGCCACCACGCAAGCTCCAGCAGGTGGAGATTCCGGAAGTTCCGGTGGAAGTTGTGGAGCATCGTAGCCATGGTTACTTCTGCTCATCCCGGCGCGCCGGGAGCGGAATCCCACTTGGCCTTGCAGAAGAGGCTGCCGAGGGAGGATATTTTGAACGTGGATGAAAGCGGGCATAAAGAAAATGGACGACGCCTTTGGACTTGGGGCTTTCGGGCTGCATCCTTCACCTGCTTCAAGATTGATCCGTCACGGGATTCCCAAGTTCTCCAGGCCATGCTGGGCAAGGATTTTGCCGGGATACTGGGCTGTGATTACTTCTCGGCCTATCACAAATACCGGAAAGATTCCGGCGTGTTCCTGCAATTCTGCTTGGCGCATTTGATCCGGGATGTGAAGTTCCTCGCCACGCTGCCGGAGGCGGCAACCGTCGCCTACAGCCAGCGGTTGTTGGAAGCATTGCGGCAGCTATTCAACATTCTCCATCAGCGGGAAATGATGGAGGATATGGTGTTCCAGCAAGCCTTGGTGGAAGCACGCGATCATCTGGTGGCGGCGGGCTTGAACGCTCCGGAACACAAGCCGGCCCAGAACATGGCGGAACGCTTCCGCCACAACAGGGACTCTTATTTTCGATTTATCACCACACCGGGCCTTGAGCCAACGAATAATCTGGCCGAGCAGGCGATCCGCTTTGTGGTGCTGGATCACCATGTTACGCAGGGCACGCGTGGCCTGCCCGGACGCCAATGGTGTCAGCGCATCTGGACCGCCGCGGCCACCTGCCAGTAACAAGGCCGGTCTTTATATGCTTACCTTTGTGCCGCGCTCGACGCCCACTTTACCAATCGACCCATCCCCTCATTGATGCCCGCAGGGCCGTGAATGGTTACGGATCAAGCGTCATGCCTTGATACAGATTATTCACAATGGGATTGGTTCCCGCCGGTGGCGTGGACCAGTCGGCGTTCAGTACGGTTACGTTCCCGTAGGAGTCATATACATACCGCTGGGTAACGCCCCACGTTTGAGTCGTGGAGTCATAGCCCACAATGGATGTGGTATCCCAGTTGGCGTCCTGCTGGAAATAGATGCGGCTGTTCGGCTGGATTACGCCGGCGGAATAGGTGTCTTGCAGAACCGCGGCGTTGACGTAGGCGGCAGACCAGACGGTTTGGCTGGTGACATCGCTGTTGGCGGTGCCGCCGGTGCGGGTTTCGATGGCCTGCCAATTGCTGTTGTAGTCGGTGCACCCCGGCCCGCCGGCGCGGCGGTTTCCAGCCTCCGTTAATTCGCCAAGTCTGTTTTTATCAAGCAGTACCAATGCTTGCCCCTTCGATTCGGCTACACGATCTGCACCCGGACCTCGCTGCAGCGGGCCAAATCACGATCTCCGGTTAGAATAAGGTCCGCCTGCAAATCAATTGCGGTCGCCACATGAATCGCGTCGGGCGTCTTAAGACCATACCGGACGCGTAGATCCGTGGCCCTTTCGATCACCGACGCCGCGATCTCCACCACCGTCAGCGAGCGGCGGACGAAGAACTCATCATAGCAAGCCAGCAATTCCACCTGCTGTTCTCGCAAGGGAAAAACCCGGCATTCCAGCCGGGACAGGCGCGAAGTCAATATTGCCCCGCCGGAGGCATTCTCGGCCTCGGCCCGGGCAATCCATGCGATCACCGCCTGGCGTACAGAATCGACACCCTCAACCCCATAAATGATTGCACTGGCGTCCAGATAAAGCCTCATGCCTCGCTCTCCCAGACGGCTCGCTCCTGGTGAAGCCGCCGGTCAATTTCCTCCCGGGTGCGCGTGCCGGGGGCAAGCCCGCGAAGAAACTCAACGAGGTGCTGACCATCTCCGCCGGTGGTGTGAACCGGGCGCAGGATAACCTCCACTTCGGCCTGCAGGTCAGCCACCGGCTCGTCCAATTCCACACTCCTGGGGCCGGTTAGCCGACCGGTGATAACGATGGCATTTTGCATACTTTAGTCCCCTCTGTTTCAGCCCGCGCATTATACCACAATCCGACGTAAACTTCGTGAGTTGAAATTTCCGCAATCCCACCTCACCGAGCCTTCGACTTGACCGTCCCAGCTCCCGCTGCGACGGCCACGACAATGAACCGCTAAGACGCCAAGAGCGCCAAAGCCGTCGCGCGGAAATCGGCGTGGTTTACGTTCCGAGATTGTTTCAGCAGGTGCTACCATTCGGCCATTTCCATTGGGTATCTACTTTCAACTCTCTCCAGACTACTTTCTCGCAGCCGCCCTCTACAATTCGCCGGGCTGGTACAGGCTTTCATCGGGAAGCATTTTACCAGCCTTCCTGCGGCATTGACTATCTCCAAGTGGCCTCCTTGGGCCGATTCGGATAGGGAATGGGCTGTCTTGACAAGTAAAGTCCTCCACCGTGTTGCACAAAACGGTTAAAGACCCGTGCGTCGCCCCGCAGATAAGCCGAGGCAATATCCGTGTCGAGAAGAAAACTCACCGATTTGGCTCCTGCCGATCATCCCGGCGGTTTGCGTATACTTCGCGCATGAATGGCTCAAGGTCTTCCGCATCCTCACGCCAACTGCCAAACGCCTTTCGCAGTCCCTCGCCGGGTGGCATCGCTGGCCGGAGCACTACCGACACAGCCTGTCCTTCCGGAATCCCCGAATCGCGTTCCAACTCAATGATTTTTCCGTGGACAATACCTTTGACGGTTATGGTTCCTGTCGTCATGGTTGAACCTCGCAAAGAAGCACCCAGAGAAACTCTATTTCGGGCGCAAACAATTATACCCAATGAAGCGTCGTTTTGCGCCCCGTTTCCGCGCTGACAGCCCTTGTTTCGTTTCCCGGAAACTTATTTATCTTTGCTCCATGCCAGCTTTTCCTTTCGCTATCTTTTTCCCGGCAGGAGCAGTAGAAGTTGGCAATGGGTCCCAACCGCCAGTTGTTTTGTCGTAGCGATATTTTTTCCCGCCATACTCAAGTGTGTCTCCTAACAAATGGCCGCCCCGCACCCAGCGACCATTTAAAAGCATATGTGGCCCTCCATGGGAACCTCCCTCTATCAGAAAGCGCCCTTTCAGCCCCACATCGATCCAGACGTGTGAAGGAGAACCGGTTAAAAGCGAAGCCAAGGGGACGCCAAACTTATCATCGAGCTTATATACGAATGAGAAATTGTCGCTCTTCGCGCCGTGTACAATGTCAATCTCACGCAAGTTGCCGGTCCGCGAATCCGTGATAACCCTGCATACCACGGGGGTTCCTCCGTGGCGAACGGGAATGTAATACGTGCCGGGGGCCAATTTGCCGACAGGGAGAAAGTTCAGCCGCCATAGCTCGTCTACCAGGCAGTGGTAGCGCGGCCGCCGATAGACATGACTCGCCAAGAGAAACCCCGCAGCCAATCCAGCCATGAGCACCACGGCTGTACGCCATATTGCACCGAAGCGTGAATATGCTTGTTTCATCTTTTTTTCCAGAGGGCCTTCTTGTGCCAAATGGTGCCGGTATTATGGGGGCTGCCGCTTCGGCATGAGGGCGGGAATCGCTGGGTTCATCACTATTTCATTGCATTCAGGACCGCCTGATGCTCCTGAGGCGTCAAAGGCTGTCCGTTGCTTAACTTCCTCAATCCCGTATACAATGGATCCTTCTGGGGATTCACGTTGTTACACATATCGGTCTGCTCACGAAGATTTGCCAGTCCAGCGGCTTTCGGAAGGTTGGAAAGCGCCGCCGCCCCCTCCAAAAACTCGCTCCCCGGCACCACGTACGGCACCGCCTGCGCAGGGGCGGATGACCAGATCGGCCAAGTGAATGGATTCCACCACACCCACAGTCCACTCGGATCCACATTCCCCACCGGATTGCTCATCACGAACTGATACGTGTTGGCGCCGTTGATGTAACCGGCGGGGTCCTGGCTGGTCCAAGTGCCGAGCGACGGCGAATAATTGCGGTAGCGGAAGAGATACAGGCCGGTGGATTGCGTGCGCACGCGGAGCCGCGGAGATTGATCGGTCGAGGAACTCATTTATTTCCCCCTGCCTTCCGGGTCTGTGGCGCCGCTACAAGCTTCTTGAGCGCCTGCTTCGCCGGGGCATAACCAGCCGCCGCCGCCTTGCGGTACCAAGTCATCGCTTTCTGATAGTTCCGTGGAACGCCCAAGCCATGCTCGTAAAGCCAGCCAATACCATACATCGCCATAGCATTGCCCACCACCGTCGCTCTCCGCCACCAAGCCATCGCCTTCTGATAGTTCCGTGGAACGCCAAAGCCAAGCTCATACAGCCAACCGATCTGGTACATCGCTTTAGAGTTATCCGCCGTCGCTGCTTTGCGGTACCACGCCATCGCTTTTTGATAATTGCGTGGCACGCCCCAGCCATCAGCATAGAGCATGCCGATATAGCCCATCGCACGGGCATCACCCGCCGTAGCCGCCCTACGCCACCACGTCATCGCTTTCTGATAGTTTCGCGGAACGCCTTGTCCGCGCACATAGGACACGCCAATATTCACCATTGCGTCCGTTTCCCCACTGGCAGCCGCTTTCCGCCACCACACCATCGCTTTCTGGTAACTCTGCCGAACACCCTGACCATGTACGTACAGTAAGCCGATGCTATCCATCGCATGGTCATCGCCCGCGTCGGCGGCCTTGCGGTACCATGCCATTGCCTTCTGATAGTTTCGTGACACACCCAGACCACGTTCGTACAGCCACCCAATATCTTGCATGGACTTCGAGTTCCCCGCCGCAGCCGCCCGCCGTAGCCATGTCATCGCCTTATGGTAACTTTGCCGCACACCCCAGCCATGCACATACAAAGTGGCCATGGCACCCATTGCCTGAGCGTCACCCGCCGCCGCCGCTTTACGGTCCCACGCCATCGCTTTCTGGTAATTTTGTGGAACGCCTTGACCATGCTTATAGAGAAAACCAATAGCGTACATCGCATCGGAATTGCCTGCTATAGCCGCCTTACGGTACCAAGCAATCGCTTTCTGGTAGTTCCGTGAGACGCCCAGACCATTCTCGTAAAGCCACCCGATATGGTACATGGCTGCGGCGTTTCCCGCCGCCGCCGCCTTCCGCAACCATATAATTGCCTTCTGGTAGTTCCGAGGTACACCCAGACCATGCCAGTAAAGCGAGCCGAGGGTACCCATCGCCTGAATGTCGCCCGCCGCCGCCGCCTTGCGGCACCACACCATCGCTTTCTGGTAATTTTGTGGAACGCCTTGACCATGCTTATAGAGAAAGCCAATAGCGTACATCGCATCGGAATTGCCTGCTATAGCCGCCTTACGGTACCAAGCAATCGCTTTCTGATAGTTCCGTGAGACGCCCAGACCTTGCTCGTAAAGCCACCCGATCTGGTACATGGCTGCGGCGTTTCCCGCCGCCGCCGCTTTCCGCAACCATATCAATGCCTTCTGGTAGTTCCGAGGTACACCCAGACCATGCCAGTAAAGCGAGCCGAGGGCACCCATCGCCTGAATGTCGCCCGCCGCCGCCGCCTTGCGGCACCACACCATCGCTTTCTGGTAGCTTTGCGGAACGCCTTGTCCATCCTCATAAAGCAAACCGATGCCATACATCGCATGGGGGTTGCCTCTTGATGCCGCCTTGCGGTACCACGCCATCGCTTTCTGGTAATTTTGCGGAACGCCTAAGCCATACTTATAAAGCAAACCGATGCCATACATCGCATCGGAATTGCCTGCTATAGCCGCCTTGCGGTACCACGCCATCGCTTTCTGGTAGCTTTGCCGCACGCCCAGCCCATACACATAGAGGGTGGCGACCGCTCTCATCGCGTATGCGGAGCCTTTCGCCGCCGCCGTACGGAACCACATCATCGCTTTCTGGTAATTTTGCGGAACGCCTTGGCCATTCTCATATAGCAGACCGATGCCATACATCGCATAGGGGTTGCCCGCGGCAATTGCTTTTCTGTACCACTCCAATCCTTTATGAAAATTCTTTCTGACGCCCAAGCCGTTTACGTAAAGAAAACCTATATCGTACATGGCCTTAGCATTCCCCGCTACGGCAGCCCTTTTCCATAAGACCGCCGCTTTCTTGAGATTATGTTGATGAAAAGCGACAACGCCCCGCTGGAAATCCAGAAAATCGGCAGGTTTTGGGGCCATCACCACAGACTTTGACATGGCGGTTTCCGGTACTGTAGCTAAGAACAATACCATAATCATTCCGAGGAATAAAAACGCCAAGTTGCAACTATGCCGATTCGACAATTTCACCATATCCACGCTCCTTTTGTGTGCTTTATCACTCGTTCGAACATGGTTTAACATTTTAACTCAATTTATTGATTCAAATCAGAATATTACTTTACTGGAACTAAACGGGGTACCGATACGGCTGCTAAAATCCGGGACTATAGATCCAGAATCTCTGGAAACCCTTCTGGCCACCAATCTTCTGACGGTGTCTTGGGCATTGGCGTTGGCTTTGGCGTTGGCGTTTGCGTTGGCGTTGGTGTCAGATCTGGCAGTGGGCACCCCTTCGTTGGAAGCTTCTTCTTAGTTGCTGCACCACCGTCTCCATGACAATGCATCTCATTCAACAACTGGATAATCGCGCCCATTTTACCCGCTTCCCCTCCCACCTCCATAGAATCTCTTGTATATTCCCATCGCAAACGCCACCACTCCCACCCAGATGGTGGAGGATTAGTGTTCAGCGCATTGCCAACCCTTGTCCACTTAGCCAAAGCCTTTGTGAATTCCTCCATAGTCTTTGCTAACTGTTTTTCCAGAAAAGAGCACATCCCTAATAATTCTCCACTCGGATCTACGCTCCCCACCGGATTGCTTATCACGAACTGATACGTATTGGCGCCGTTGATGTAACCGGCGGGGTCTTGGGAGGTCCATGTGCCGAGCGACGGCGAATAATTGCGGTGGCGGAAGAGATACAGGCCGGTGACCTGGTCGAATCGGCTGCCCTGGTACATGTATTGCCGGTTTGCACCGCGGAGGCGCGGAGAACGCGGAGGCGGATTAGCGCCACGACGACACGACGGCCACGACGATAAACCGCCAAGGGCACCAAGGCCGTCGCGCGGAAATCGGCGTGGTTTACGTTCCGAGATTGCATCCGCAAGTGTTACCATCCGGCCATTTCCATTGAGTATCTACTTTCGACTCTCTCCAAACTACTTTTGCGGCAAAGCCGCCGCTCCACCTTCCACGGCACCGCCGGCCCCGCCGATCGCGCCACCAATTATGCCATCCACTCAGCCTCCTACATAGCCGCCGATCACGCCGCCATGAGGCCCCTCATAGGGCGCGCTCAACAATAACTTGAACAAATTTTAATGACATGCGCGTACTCCAGTCGATATAGGGAAGATGGATGCACCATCACTCGGACGGATCCGGCGCAAGTACCGCCTCTTGAATGTCGAGA
>JAKBMM010000055.1 GCA_021831565.1 Planctomycetota bacterium | reverse complement strand
GGTGAAATAACTCTCGGCGGAGGCGAAACTGGAAAAGCTATCGGAAATTGTGCTCGCCCCGTTATTGAGATTGATGTTGAACGTAACCCGGCCATTGCCGCTGGAATGGACCGAATTCAGGCCGAGGATCAAATGCCGGCTGGGGTTCTCTATGTTGGCGGTGTTGATCGTCCAGTCGATTTCGCTCTGATATGCGGTGGTTGAGCCGGGGGTCATGTTTTCCGTGGCGAGAGTCATCAGGCCCAATACACTGTCGCCGGCTTTTGTAATGGCGGAGGTCAAAGCGCTGTTGACGGTGGCAGGGTTGGGCAGAGCACAGACAAAAGCCGCGGCTTGAATTCCGTTGGCCAGAGCCTCGCTGCGCACCGCGCCCTGAGCATTGGCAAACGCCTCGGCGTGGCTGGTGTTGCCGGAGATCACCGGTGCGCTGGCCAGGGCGGTTACGTTGACAAGGCCGGCAAAATTAGATGCCGCGGTCACTTTCACCAGGCCGCTTGCGCCGGTTCCGTAAGCATCGGCCAAGCCCGAGCCACTGATACCATCCGTGGCGCCATACAGACCAACGCCGCCCGCGCCACCAGTGGCGTTGGCGGTCACATTGACATTACCACCGCCAGTGGAAGTTCCGGACGCGGAGGCAACGGCATCGCCGCCGTTGCCGCCGCTATTGCCGATCCCCCTGCCGCTACCGCCAGCGCCGCCGGTCGCATTGGCGGTGACAGTGACGGAGTTAGATGAGGCATTAGAGCCAGTGGCCTGGGCTGTGGCATTGCCGCCGGTTCCGCCGTTGCCGAAGACGGAGTAGTTGCCTTCATTAAAAACACTGCCGCCGGAAGAGCCTGTGGCGTTGGCCGTCACATAACTGTAGCCGCCGGCGGAGCCTGTGCCGATCGAGTTTCCCTCGGAGATGGCGGAGGCGGTATTGCCGTTGCCGGCAGGGCCGCCGGTAAAACCGTAAAGGTTAATGTTGCTGCCATGCTGGTTTCCGTTGTCGGCGGTGGCGTTGGCGCTGACATTGCCCACATTGGCGAGATTGATTTGAGCATCGGCGGTTCCGGCCTGGCCGAAGTTGGCTGCTTTGTTGCCGCCGCCGCCACTGTTGCCGCCGCTGCCGGCATAAGCGTTGGAATTGCCGATCAGGTAGCTTGGCGTACCGGTGCCGGAGAAGGTGATGTCCATGATGGAGGAGGCGTTACCGGCCGTATCGGCATTTATACCTCTATAGGTACCACCGCTATTTCCACCAGTGGCGTTCTGGGTAAGGGTAAGCTTTCCGGTGGTGGCACCGGAGACGGCATTTATCAAGATGGAATTTTCGCCGTTGCCGCCTGCGTCGTAACCATATCCGCCCGAACCGCCAGTCGCATTGGCGGTAACGTCCACCAGACCGCCGCCAGTGGAAATACCGGAGACGTGCTGCACGAAGGCGGTACCACCATTACCACCGGCATATCCGAAGGCGCCATGGCCGCCGGCACCACCGGTAGCGCCGGCGGTGACGCTGACAGAGTTGGATGAGGCATTCGAACCGTAGGCTTGGGCGGTGGCATTGCCGCCAGTCCCGCCGTTGCCCTGATTACTGTAGCCACCGGAAGAGCCTATAGCGTTAGCAGTCACATAACTGTAGCCGCCGACGGCGCCTGTGCCGGTTGAGATTCCCTCGGCGGTGGCGGTGGCGATGTTGCCGTTGCCGGCAGTACCGCTGGTGTAGTCGTACCCGTAAATGTTGCTGCCATGCTGGCCGCCGCTGTTGGCGGTGGCGGAGGCGCTGACATTGCCCACATTCATGAGATTGATTTGAGCATCGGCGGTTCCGGCTTGGCCGAAGTTGGCTGCTTCGTTGCCGGGGCTACGGCTGTAGCCGCCGCTGCCGGCATAAGCGTTGGAATTGCCGATCAGGTAGCTTGGCGTACCAGTGCCGGAGAAGGTGAGGTCCATGATGGAAGAGGCGTTGCCGGCCATGCCGGAATTGCTGGCGTGATAGGTGCCACCGCTGTTGCCACCGGTGGCGTTCTGGGTAAGGGTAAGCTTGCCGGTGGTGCTGCCGGAGACGGCACTGGAGCCGACTGATCCAAGAGACGCGTTAGCACCGTTACCGCCCACAGCGTTGCTGCCCACAAAGCCGTAATTTCCTCCGTATCCTCCCGAGCCGCCGGTCGCGTTGGCGGTAACGCTCACCGGGCCACCGCCGGAGGAAATGCCGGAGGCATTATTCACGATGGCGGCACCGCCATTACCACCGACATTTCCGGCGCCAGCGCCATGGCCGCCGGTACCGCCGGTCGCGCCGGCGGTGACTGTGACGGAGTTGGATGAAGCATTTGAGCCGAAAGCTTGAGCGATGGCATTGCCTCCGGTTCCGCCGTTGCCGGAGGCGAAGTAGTGGCCATTATTATTTGAAAAACTGCCTCCGGAAGAGCCAGTAGCGCTGGCCGTCACATAACTGTAGCCGCCGGTCCCGATAGCTATCGGGATGCCCGTCGAGATCCCCACGGCGGTTGCGGTGGCGATATTGCCGTTACCGGCATGGCCAGGGGTAAAACCGTAAATGTTGCCGCCATGCTGGTTTCCGTTGTTGGCAGTGGCGGTGGCGCTGACATTGCCCACGTTGACGAGATTGATTTGAGCATTGGCGGTTCCGGCTTGGCTGAAGTTGGCTGCTTCGTTGCTGAGGGTAACGATGTAGCCGCCGCTGCCGGCATAAGCGTTGGAGTTGCCGATCAGGTAGCTTGGCGCACCGGCGCCGGAGAAGGTGAGGTCCATGATGGAAGAGGCATTGCCGGCCGTACCGGCATTGCCGCCTCTATTGGTACCACCGCTATTACCACCGGTGGCGTTCTGGGCAAGGGTAAGCTTGCCGGTGGTGCTGCCGGAGACAGCACAGGAGCCGGCTGATCCAAGAAACGCATCACCGCCGTTGCCGCCCACAACGCCGTTATATCCGTATCCGCCTGAACCGCCGGTCGCATTGGCAGTAACGTTCACCGGGCCGCCGTCGGTGGAAATGCCGGAGGCGTTATTCACGGTAGCGGCGCCGCCATTACCGCTACTATTACCGCCGGCGCCGCCAGTCACATTGGCGATAACGTTCACCGGGCCGCCGCCAGTGGAAATGCCGGTAGCGTGCTGCATGGTGGCCAAGCCGCCGTTGCCACCCGCCCTGCCGTTATATCCGAATCCGCCTGAACCACCGGTCACATTGGCGATAACTTTCACCGGGCCACTGCCGGTGGAAATACCAGAGGCTTGCTGCACGATGGCCAAGCCGCCGCTACCGCCGCTACCGCTACGATAACTTCCGTGTCCACCCGAACCGCCGGTCACATTGGCGGTAACGTTCACCGGGCCGCCGCCGGTGGAAATGCCGGAGGTGTACTGCATGGTAGCGGTACCACCATTACCACCGGCATTTCCGAAGCCAGTGCCTTGGCCGCCGACACCGCCGGCGCCGCCGGCCGCGCTGGCGGTGACGCTGACAGAGTTGGATGAGGCATTGGAGCCGGTGGCCTGGGCGGTGGCATTGCCGCCAGTCCCGCCATTGTCCAGACTAATGTTACTGTTGTAGCCGCCGGAAGAGCCTGTGGCGTTGGCCGTCACACGGCTGTAGCCGCCTGCGGAACCTGTGCCGGTTGAGATTCCCACGGCATTGGCCATGGCGATGTTGCCGTTGCCGGCATGCTCGCCGGTAGAACCGTAAAAATTAATGTTGCCGCCATGCTGGTTTCCGTTGTTGGCGATGGCGGTGACGCTGACATTGCCCACATTGGTGAGATTGATTTGAGCATCGGCGGTTCCGGCTTGGCCGAAGTTGGTTGCTCCGTTGCCACCGCCGCCGCTGTTGCCGCCGCTGCCGGCATAAGCGTTGGAATTGCCGATCAGGTAGCTTGGCGTACCGGTACCGGAGAAGGTGAGGTCCACGATGGAAGAGGCGTTGCCGGCCATGCCGGCATTGTCGCCGCCATTGGTGCCGCCGCTATTGCCGCCAGTAGCATTCTGGGTAAGGGTAAGCCTGCCGGTGGTGCTACCGGAGACGGCATTCATCAGGATGGAATCGGCGCCGTTGCCACCCAAATATCCCTCTCCGCCCGATCCGCCAATCTGGTTGGTGGTAACGTTGACATTACCGCCGCCGGTGGAAATTCCAGACGCGGAAGCGGCGGCAATCCCGCCGGTGCCACCACCAGCATAACCATACCCGCCAAACCCGCCAATGCCAGTGCCGCCGGTGGCGTTGGCCGTAACGTTAATACTCGTTGCGGCGGTAATTCCGGCTTGTGCACTTGCGTTGCCACCTGGGCCACCGAACCCTCGGAGGACACCGCCGCCATCTCCACCTCCACCGGTGGCGTTGGAGTTAGCGGTAAAAGTGGAGGGCACAAGACCATCAGGCAATGGATTGGTGTTCAGATTGAAATCCAGCGTAGAAGAGGCGTTGCCGGCCCTGCCGGCAACGCCGCCGCCATGGGTGCCTCCGCTATTACCGCCGGTGGCGTTCTGGGTAAGAGTAAGCTTTCCGGTGGTGGCGCCGAAGACGGCATTCGTCATGATGGAATTAGCGCCGTTGCCGCCCACAGCGCCGTAACCTCCGTATCCACCCGAACCGCCGGTCGCATTGGCGGTAACGTTCACCGGCCCGCCGCCAGTGGACATGCCGGAGGCGGAAGCCGTGGCGATTCCACCATTACCGCTAATAGCGGCCCCCCAGCCCCCCCCGCCGGCGCCGCCGATCGCGCTGGCGGTGACAGTAACGGAGTTGGATGAGGCATTAGAGCCGAAGGCTTGGGCGGTGGCATTGCCGCCGGCCCCGCCATTGCCGAAGGAAGAGGGGCCATAGAAGCCATTAGTAAGACCACGGCCACCGGAAGAGCCTGTGGCGTTGGCCGTCACACGGCTGTAGCCGCCGGCGGAACCTGTGCCGGTCGAGATTCCCCCGGCGGTTGCGGTGGCGGTATTGCCATTGCCGGCATGGTCGCCGGTAGAACCGTAAAAATTAATGTTGCTGCCATACTGGTTTCTGTTGTTGGCGG
Source organism: Planctomycetota bacterium (assembly GCA_021831565.1). Lineage (GTDB taxonomy): Bacteria > Planctomycetota > Phycisphaerae > WQYP01 > WQYP01 > JAKBMM01. Next base: position 13,441 of record JAKBMM010000055.1, on the reverse strand, counting down.
TGGCGGTGGCGCTGACATTGCCCACATTGGTGAGATTGATTTGAGTATTGGCGGTTCCGGCCTGGCCGAAGTTGGCTGCTTCGTTGCCGGGGCTACGGCTGTAGCCGCCGCTGCCGGCATAAGCGTTGGAATTGCCGATCAGGTAGCTTGGCGCACCGGTTCCGGAAAAGGTTAGGTCCATGATGGAAGAGGCGTTGCCGGCCGTACCGGCATTGCCGCCTCTATTGGTGCCGCCGCTATTACCGCCAGTGGCGTTCTGGGTAAGGGTAAGCTTTCCGGTGGTGGCGCCCGTGATGGCGTTGTCAGTTCCGCCGATGGTGGTTGCCAAGATGGAATCAGCGCCCTTGCCGCCGTTGGCTATACTTTTGCCATATCCGCCATTACCGCCGGTTTGCTGTACCGTCACGAACAAATCACTACCGTTGGTGGAAATGCCTGATGCGGAGGCGGTGGCAACACCGCCGTTGCCGCCGGTAGCGCCGGCACCCAGTCCATACCCTCCGGCACCGCCGATGGCGATGGCGGTATTGCTCGTATCGGTGTTGCCGGAGGCGTTGGCAGTGGCGTTGCCGCCGGGACCACCATTGGGATTACTCGGCGTGCCGTTGGTTCCGGAAGTTCCGATAACTTCCACCATGTTCGCTACCGCGACATGGGCGGCGGCGAAAGAGACGGCCAGGCTCAAAATCGCCAACCGCCGCTTTGAGCGGCCGGAACGACGGTACTTGTGGGAAAGCAATTTTGCGATCGTGTCGGGACGGTTCAAACGATTCAAACGGTTCAACATGGCTGATTTCCTCCCAAAAGGTTCTGACTCCCGCGCCGGCGAACGACAAGACCCCGGCGCATGATTTTCTTCACCTGACAGATGACGGCGGACGGCGCATGGAATTGCCTCTCTCCATGCCTGGAAGTGGCCGTGGTACTGCTTCGCGCCGCGCGCGACAAAGTTCCCGCCACGACGAACTACCGAACACCGCTACAGCCTTGTTTGGGCGGGCTTTTCGCTCGCCGCCTCGGCCCCCAAGCTGTTGCCCATCGCCGAAAAGTTGATTATCTAAACAGACACTGCTGATTATCTTAATCGATTTGCAAACCAAATCAAATATAATTTTGATTTTTCTTCTTGCATCCCCGACACAAAGACTACAAGGAACTGCGCACCGCATCTCTTATGGATCAATATGGGATTTCCGAGTGAATGTATTCGTTGACACCAATATTCTGCTGGACGTGCTGGCGCGGCGTGAACCCTTTTACGCCGATTCGGCGCGAATATGGACTCTCGCCGAGACCGGACAAGTCACCGGGTTCGCATCGACGTTGAGTTTGCCGAACCTTTTATACTTGTTGCGCCGCGCAAAAAGCCGTCCCACAGCTCGCAAGACCATCGGCATCCTGCGCGATATCTTCAGTTTGGTGCCGCTTGATGTCCAAATTACCAACCAAGCCATCGATTCGGACATCGCTGATTTTGAGGATGCCATCGAGTACTTCAGCGCTCTCCGGGCCGGCGCCCATGCCTTGCTTACGCGCAATCCCGGCGATTTTTCCCATCACGATGTCGCTATCCAGACTCCGGTCGAATTTCCAGCCACGCATTTTGCCCAATGAAGCAAAGCCCGGAGGCTCGTTGTTTACACGCCGGCGCCGACGGGCATACCACCCAACGGAAGCTTGCGATTCATCGGTTCCCAGCCGGATTCCCGGCCGGCCTCTTCCAGCGACTTGCCGGCCGGCTCCTTGATGCAGACGGCGGTCAGTATAAGACCGGCAACCGCCATACCGCCGGAGAAAACCAGTATGCCGTTGGTGCCCAGCGAGTTCTGGATAATCGGGAACAGGAACACGCCGAGAAACGCGCCCGCTTTGGCGACACCGGCCGAAATGCCATGACCGGTGGCGCGCCGGTTCACTGGGAATAATTCGGCGGCCAGGATAAACGTGGTCACGTTCGGCCCGAATTCAATGAAGAAATAGCTCAGGCCAAAGAGAATCAAAAAAGGCGCCACAGCGCTGGAAAGCCCCGGCACAACACCCATGAGCAGAAACAAAAGCCCCATCATGGCGAAGCCCAGCATCTGGACAAACTTGCGCCCGAGCTTGTCGCAGAACATAAAGGCGCAGACATAACCGGGTACCGCGAAGAGACCGAAGATAATCACGTTCCATGCCGTACTGATCAACATCGCATTGTGGGTGTGGGCGGGAATCAGGTGGTTCAGAAGCAGGGGCATGCAGATGGTATTGCCGTAATAGGCGTAATCGAGCACAAACCACGCGCCCGCGGTGCCGATCAAGGCCAGAACGTACTTACTCAGCGGCTCGCGGATTTTACGATCGGCTCCGGCGGCCATCACCGTACCTTCCGAATACCAGGCCAGGTCCTTGGCGGCCTTGGCGCCATGTCCTTTAGCCCGGGCCAGCCAGCGCGGAGATTCCGGCATGGTGCGACGCAGCAGGATCACCGCGGCGGCGGGAATCGCGCCAAGCCCCAGGGCGATCCGCCAGCAAAGATCGTGGCTGACGCCGGCGGCGAGCATGGTCAACAGCACCACCGGCCCGGCCAGAAAGCCCAGCGCCTGGCACGAGAAGACCATCCCGACCATTTTGCCGCGGTTTTCGCGATTGGCGTATTCGCTCATGATAACGGCGGAAAGCGGATAATCGCCGCCGATCCCGAAGCCCATGATGGCGCGCCATACAATCATGGAGATCGGTCCCGCGGCGAACGCGCTGCCCACGGCGCCGATGGTCATCAGAACCGCTTCGATCCCGTAGACGCTCTTGCGGCCGATGCGATCAGCGATGGTTCCGAAAACAAACGCGCCCAGAACGGTGGCGGCCAGGGAGATGGAGGTGACCAGGCCGATCATCAGCGGCGAGGCGTGCCATTCCATATTGGCCAGCACCACCGCGGTGCCGATGACCGTCAGGTCATAAGCCGAAGTGAAGAACCCCATGCCGGCGGTGATAATGGCCCGCAGGTGGAAGCCGGTGAACTTCACTTCGTTCAAGGCCTCCGCCACTTCCCGGGCGTGTAACTCGTTGCTTACCGCTGCCGCTGCCATTGCCATCTCCTTGTACCCGGATGGGCGTTGCGCGCCTTCCATCGGCACGCCCAGGCTCATCCAACGCCTTCCAGGATAAACCAGGGCAATGTTGATAACGTTAGACAAGTGTTAAATTTGCATTAAGGCTGATGGGGCAACAAGTTTGTTGTAACTCTTCATAAAACGGCATGTTACAAGCGTTTGTCCTATATGCGAAAATCGAATTTTTGTTATTTTTAATGATATTGCACCGTAGTTGCCAATCCCGGCGAGTGGGCGCCAGGCGCCGGCCATCCCCGCGAGAGCCGGGGAGACGGGGACGCATCACAATATATTGTTATATTGTAATATATTAGCGAGTGTACTCAGTTGTTGTCGCCGCGGCGGAATCGGTCTCCGCGTCGCGGAACTGTTTTTCATACAACCGGCGATAGATATCGCAGGAAGAAAGCAAATCGACGTGGGAGCCGGCGGCGACGATTCGCCCCGCGTCCAGGCAGATAATCAGATCGGCCGCGATAATGGTTCCCAGGCGATGGGCGACAACCAAGGTGGTGCGATCGCGCATGAACTCCTTGAGGGCCAGGGCGATTTTGAATTCGCTCTCCGAGTCGATCTGGCTCATGGCTTCGTCGAGAATGAGGATGGCCGGATCGCGCAGGATGGCGCGGGCAATGGCGATGCGCTGGCGCTGGCCGCCGGATAGACGCAGACCGGACGGACCGACCAGGGTCTCGTAGCCGGCGGGCAAGGCGGCGATGAATTCATCGGCGTAACTGCGGCGGGAGGCTTCCAGCACCAGCCGGCGCGGCGCGTGGCGGCGGCCATAGGCGATGTTGTTGTAGATGGTGTCGGCGAACAGGATGGTGTCCTGGGTCACCAGGCCGATCTGCCGGCGCAGCGACGCCACCGACACGGTGGCGATGTCCACGGAGTCGATCAGGACGCGGCCGCCGCTGGGCGTGTAAAGCCGCGGCAGAAGCGAAAGCAACGTGGTTTTGCCGGAACCGTTTCCGCCCACCACCGCCGCCACTTGTCCGCGCCGGACCCGGAAGCTGATGTCGGTAAGAACCTGTTGCCGGTGGCCGGGATAGATGAAGCATACGGAATCAAACTCGATGGAGTGGTTGTGGCGGGCCAGCCGGGGCAGGGCGTGGGAGTGATTCGGCTCGGGATCCAGGTCCATGATTTCAAAGATGCGTGTGGCGGCGGCATTGGACTGTTGCAGTTTGGAATTCACATCCGCGAGTTTTCGCAGGGGTTCGAAAATGGCGGCGAAACAAACCAGCAGAAGAAAAAACGAATCGCGGCCGATAGAGCCCCGGAAGACAAATTGGGCCGCCACCAGCATGGGAATGCTGCCCAGAATCACCGCGATGGTTTCCACGGTGGGGCGCGAAAGCGCCGTGTAGTGGTTCAAGCGGGCGATCTGTTCAAAGATCCGCCGGTTGACGCGGGCAAAACGCCGCCGTTCGTAGCCTTCCCCGCCATACGCTTTTACGATGCGCAGGCCGGAGAGTGTTTCGCTGATGATGCCCAGCATGTCGGACCATTGTTCGAGGCCCCGGCGGCTGGCCCGGCGCATGCCGCGGGCGAATTTGCGGATAATCAGGCCGATCACCGGCAGCACCAGAATGGTTCCCAGGAACAAACGCCAGTCGATCCACAGCGCCACCAGGGCCACGGTCAGGGCCTTGATCGGCTCGAGCATCGTTTTGCCCAGCAGGGTCGCCACACCATCGGTCAGCGTACTGGTGTCCTGGGTAAGACGACTGGTCAGATCGGAGCTTCCTTTTTCAGAAAGATACCACACGGGCAGTTGCACGATCCGGTCGTAGAGCCGGCGGCGCAGATCAATGACCACCCGGGCGGCCAGGGTCATGCTCAAATACTGCTGGTAATAGCGAAAAGCGCTGCCCACCACGCACAAGACAATAAACAGAAGAACCACCCACAACAGGCTTCCGAAGGCGTTCATCGGCAGCAGGCGCACCAGCTCCACGAACTGGCGCGTGTACCAGCGCAAGGCGGGCATGGTCATAAGAATGAGGCGACGATGCGTTCCGATATTGGATGTGATGGTCAAACGGACAGGCGTGTCCCGCGGGGCGACGGCCAATAGGGCCATCATGCCCAGCCAGGAGCGGCTTTGCGCTGCGACCGTGCCGGTGGGGCCGGGAAGCTGCACCCGGACAATCTGATCGCCCGGACGCAGTGCTTGCAACGGCGCGGGGGTGGCGCGCGTGGAGCGCCGGACAATCAAGGCCAGCGCGTTCTGGCGGGCCGACGAGCCGAGATTGAGAAAACGCAGATGCAGGCGCTGCTGGACGGCAATCTGATTCGCCCAGCCATGAACCCCTTCGGTGCTGATAAAAATTTTCATCACCGGCAGCATGGTGGCGACGCCGGAGGCGTAAGAAAGGCTCACACCGATGGCGCAGAGAAAGGCCAGGATGACCTTCCCCCGGTATCGACCTACACCCTGGATGACGCGCCACAATGCCTGCATTTGGTCTGATTTCCGCCTGCGGTCAACAAAGCGGCTATGTTAACATGATGACGGGCTTCCAGCACGCACCGGGCGGGTCCACTTGGCGGGCAGGGCAAATTTTCGGGAATACCGTCGGGAACCGGTAACATAACTCTTACCGCTAAGACAGCGCGCCGGGCGATCGAATCGCCACCCGGCATACCCGCCGCTTGCCCACCAGCAGGATGGGCTGCTCGTCCAGCGACACGGCCAGTTTCGGATCGATGATTTTTTCGCCGGCGAAATGGACGGCCCCGCTTTCCACCAACCGCCGCGCTTCGCTGGTGGACGCGGCGAATCCAACTTCCTTGATCAGCGTCAGCAGACCGATACGACCGGAACGAAGCAATCCTGAATCGACGAAACGCATTTCCAGATCGTCCGGAAGCCTTCCCTCGGCAAAGCGGCGGCGGAACTCGGCGGCGGCGGCGGCAGCCTGGGCCGCCGAATGGAACTGCTCCACAATCGACCGTCCCAGCACCTCTTTGGCCTCCCGGGGATGCGTCAGGCCGGGATCCACCAGCGAACGGATGCGGTCTTCCGGCAGCGGCGTGCATAGCCGGAACCACTGTTCCATCAGCGCATCGGGGATGCTCATGGTTTTGCCGAATTGCTGCTGGGGCGGTTCACTTACGCCCACGTAATTGTTCAGCGATTTGCTCATTTTCTCCCGGCCGTCGGTGCCGGCCAGAAGGGGCGCGATCATGACAATCTGCGGCGGTTGGCCCCGGCTCTGCTGAAGATCGCGACCGAGAAGATTGTTGAAGGTCTGATCCGTGCCGCCCAATTCCACATCGGCTTGGATCATGACCGAATCCCAGCCCTGCATCAGCGGATACATAAACTCATGGATGTAGATGGCTTCTCCGGCCGCATAGCGCTCGTGGAAGGTGTCGCGTTCGAGCATGCGGGCGACGGTCATTTGCTGGGCCAGGCGCAGCGCGTCGGCGAAATTCATTTGGGAGAGCCACTGGCTGTTGCGGCGGATTTCCAGTTTCTCCGGGCTGGTGTCGAGAATTTTACCGGCTTGGGCGAGATACGTGCGGGCGTTTTCCTCCACCTGCGCGGCCGCAAGCACGGGGCGGGTTTTCTTTTTACCGGTCGGGTCGCCGATCATGGCGGTGAAATCGCCGATGATCAGCACCCCGCGGTGGCCGAAGTCCTGGAACCGCCGCAGCATACGCAGCACCACAGCGTGGCCGAGGTGCAGATCGGGCGCGGTGGGGTCCATGCCGAGTTTGACGCGAAGCGGGCGGCGCTCCCGGGCGGCGCGGATCAGCCGATCCCGGAGTTCCGCCTCCGAATAAATATGCGCCACGCCTTGCAAGAGCCGGCGCATTTGTTCATCGATGTCGGGTTGGTCGGGCTGATTCATAACTTAGTATTCTAACCCAACTTTCACCCTTGGCCCCCCGGTTCAAGTAATTTTTTCAAGAAGGATCAACGCGCCTCGGCCAACCGACATACGCGCCGCGCCAATTCTTCCGGGGCTGGAGGAATTCGGCCCAGGGGGAGAACCCATATCCGTGGTCCGATGGGCCGCCAGAGCCGGGCATTGCTGGAAATAAAGATAGCTACTGTGGGTATTCCGGTCGCGCCGGCGAGATGGGTCGGACCGCTGTCATTGCCCAGGTACACGGCGGACTGCCGGAAAAGTTTCGCCAACTCCCCCAGGCCGGGCGTTTGATGAACCCGGAAATCCCGCGTCAGCGGGGAGACTTGCGCCGCATCCAGGCGTTCCATCTCCGCTTCGCCGAGCACGAATTCGACCCGGCGGCCCATGGCAAGAAGTTCCCGGCCAACTTGGATGAAGTTTTCCAGAGGCCAGCATTTCTCCCGCGCGCCGCCGCCGGGGTGAATCACCACGGTAGCGCCGGGGTTAAGCCGCGCCGGTGGCAACGCGGGTTCCGGCAAATTCAGCGCGGCGAGTTGGCGGCGGTGATATTCGCTCACATGGCCGGGAAAATCCGCCGGCGGAAGAGGATTAAAAAAAAGAAACCGGCGCGCGGTGGAGAACCGCTTGGCGTGGTCCGCCCAGGAATCCCGGCCATTGCTTACCGCGCTGATCAGCAGGTCGCCGCGGATCCAGGCGGGCGCCCGATCTGGCCGGGGGACCGGCGGTGAAGCGAGCGAAAGCGAATCGGCGGCAAACCAGGAGGCGTGGATCGGATCATCGCCATCGGCGGCCTGTTCCGCCAAGTTCATTTCCACCAGCAGCCGCCCGAAGGAATGCCGGGTGACCACGGTGCGGGTCGCATCCGGCCAGCGCTGTTGGAGACTGCGCAGCAGCGGCGCCAGCAGCAGCGTGTCACCCAACGCGCCGGCGTGCACCAGAGTGATGTTCATGGAAGCTTTGCTATTCCTCTTCGCCGGCGCCATCCACGCAATCAATCCATCCGCCGCCGAGCAGCCGTTCGCCGTCGTAACACGCCACCGCCTGGCCGGGCGTAATCGCCGCCACGCTCCGCTCGAATTCGACCGTAAGCTCATCCGCTCCGGTAAGACGCGCTATCGCCGGGGTGGGGGGCGAGTTGTAACGGATTTTAGCGGTGCACGAAACCGGTTCGGTGGGCGGCCGGCCCAGCCAGTTCACTTCCCTGGCCACCAGCCGGCGACGCAGCAGAGATTCCCGCGGTCCGACGCGCACGGTGTTGGTCTGCGGATCAATCGCCGTTACGTAAATCGGATAGCCCAGAGCCACGCCCACGCCCTTGCGCTGACCTACGGTGAAATGCTGATGTCCGCCATGCGAACCGATCACCCGGCCGGCGGCATCGATTACTTCACCCGGCCGGATGGCGCCGGGCGTTTGCTTGCGGACGAGGCGCGCGTAATCGTTATCCGGGACGAAACAGATTTCCTGGGAATCGGGCTTGTCGTGCACCGGCAAGCCGAATTCGCGGGCCAGTTCGCGCACCCGGCTCTTGGGGTAATCGCCGATGGGTAGCAGCATCCGCGGCAATTCATCGGCCGGTACGCCGAAAAGTACGTAACTCTGATCCTTGGCTGGGTCCACGCCGCGCCATATCTGCACTTGGCCGTCGGCGGCATGGTGGATGCGGGCGTAATGGCCGGTCGCCACGTAATCGGCGCCGATGGCGCGGGCGTAACGGGCCAGTTTGCCGAATTTCAGGTATTCATTGCAGCGTACGCAGGGGTTCGGAGTTCGTCCGCGATTGTATTCCCGCACGAAGTAATCAATGATTCCGTTGAAATCGTTCTGAAAATTCAGGGCGTAAAATGGAATACCCAGGAGGCCGGCGACATAGCGGGCATCGGCGGCGTCATGGGTGGAACAACACCCCTGCGGATGGCCCTGGCGGGGCGCGGCGGTATTTTCGGGCGGGCATGCTGAATTTCCGCCGGTTCCGCCAGCCGGTGGAATGGGGTCGTGGCCCAGGCGCATAAACGCGCCAATGCAGTTGTATCCCTGCCGCTTCAAAAGCGCCGCCGCGACGGAGCTGTCCACTCCGCCGGACATCGCGACCACAACGGTTTTGCCGGTTGCGTTCACAACAGCTTGCCTTTTATCATCGCGCACACGCGCTCGTCCGCGCCAGTGCTCTGTCACACCTACAGTTGCGGGTTGACGGAGCACCGGGAGGACTATTTGCTACAATTATACGTGATGCCTGTTTTTCGGACAGGCTTTAATTGGCCCATTCGGGAGGTTCCATGAGCGTTGCCGCCAATATCGAATCCATCCTGCAGGAACAGCGAACCTTTCCGCCTCCGCCGGAATTCGCCGCCGTCGCCCGGCTCAAGAGCCGGATCGAATATGAACGTCTGTATCGGCAATCCATCGAGCAGCCGGAGCAATTCTGGACCCAGATGGCCGACGAGCTGACCTGGTTCGAGAAATTCCAGCAGGTGCTCGATTGGAGCCGCCCGCCTTTCGCCAAATGGTTTGTGGGGGGTAAGCTCAACATCGCCTACAACTGTCTGGACCGGCATATCCAAGCCGGCCGGGGAGATAAACCGGCCCTGCTTTGGGAAGGCGAGCCGGGCGATCGGAAAGTTCTTACTTACAGCCAATTGCACCGCGCGGTCTGCCAATTGGCCGGCGCGCTGCGGGCCCAGGGCATCCAGGTCGGCGACCGTGTCGCCATTTACATGCCCATGATTCCCGAAGCGGCGGTGGCCATGCTCGCCTGCGCCCGCATCGGGGCGGTGCACACCGTGATCTTCGGTGGTTTCGCCGCCGAGGCCCTGGCCGAGCGAATCAACGACGCCAAGGCGACGACCGTCATCACCGCCGACGGCGGCTGGCGGAGAGGCAAAATCGTCGAATTGAAAAAGAACGTCGATGCGGCCCTGTTGAAAACCCCCACCGTCCGGCGATGCGTCGTGGTTCAGCGCACCGGCCAGAATATTTCGATGACGCCGGGGCGCGACATCTGGTACCACGATTTTGTCGCCGGCGCCTCGCCGGACTCTCCCGCCGCCGCGCTGGATTCCGAGCACAATCTCTTTATCCTTTACACCAGCGGCACCACGGGAAAACCCAAGGGCGTGGTGCATACCACCGCGGGGTATTTGCTCGGGGCCGCACTTACATGCAAATATATATTCGATCTTCGCGAGGAAGACGTCTATTGGTGCACGGCCGATATCGGTTGGGTCACCGGCCACAGCTATGTGGTCTACGGGCCGCTGGCCTGCGGCGCCAGCGTGCTCATATACGAAGGAGCGCCCAACCATCCCGCCGGCGACAGGTTCTGGGATATCATCGAACGCCATCGCGTAAGCGTGTTCTATACCGCGCCCACGGCGATCCGCGCGTTTGTCAAATGGGGCGATGAATTTCCCGGCCGCCACGACCTGACGAGCCTCCGCCTGCTGGGCACGGTAGGCGAACCGATCAACCCGCAGGCGTGGATGTGGTATCACCGCGTGATCGGCGGGGAAAAATGTCCGATCGTTGACACCTGGTGGCAAACGGAGACCGGTTGCATCATGTGCTCGCCCCTGCCCGGCATCACCGCCGCCAAACCGGGCAGTTGCGCCATTCCCTTTTTCGGCGTGGACCTGGCGGTGGTGGACCAGGAGGGACATGAACTACCTCCCAATACCGGCGGCTTCCTGGCGATCCGTAAACCTTGGCCGAGCATGCTCCGCACCATTTACGGCGATGACGAACGATTCCAAAAGCAGTATTGGAGCGAGATTCCGCCGTTCTATTTCACCGGCGACGGCGCCCGCCGCGATTCCGACGGCTTCTTCTGGGTGATGGGCCGCGTGGATGACGTGGTGAACGTGGCCGGCCATCGGTTGGGAACCATGGAAGTGGAGAGCGCGCTGGTCGCCCATCCCCAGGTGGCCGAGGCAGCGGTGGTGGCCCGGCCCGACGAAATCAAAGGCCAGGCTCTGGCCGCCTTCGTTACGCTTAAGGCCGGCGCTTCCGCCGGCGAAGTCCTCCACCGGGAGTTGCAGACCTGGGTGACCAGGGAAATCGGCGCCATTGCCCGGCCGGACGACATTTACTTCACCGAGTCGTTACCGAAAACCCGATCCGGAAAAATCATGCGGCGTCTTTTGCGCGACATCGCCGCCGGCCGGGAATCCGGCGGCGACACGAGCACCTTGGAAGATTACACCGTTCTGGCCCGTCTGCGGGGGGAACGGGAATGATGTTCCCATACCAACGCCACGCCTTGGAGCACCAGGTCCGGGATAAACGAATCCACCAGGCCGGTCTCGCCGAGCAAGCGGCGGGCGTCGCCGCCGGTGGCGACCACATGCGGCCAGGCGCCCAACTTGTTCGCGTAACGCTCGACCAGTTCACGCACGGCGCCGCGGGCCGCGGCATATAAACCCAGATTCAACGCTTCGATGGTATTGCGGCCGATCGGCCCGGTCGGCGGTTCCAGCGTGGCCGGCGGCAACTGGGCGGCCCAGGCATTGAGGGCCTTGGCGCCCATCGCCAGCCCCGGCGAGATCGCCCCGCCGAGAAAGACGCCCTCGCCGTCGATGCAGTCCACGACCAGAGCCGAGCCGGCGCTGATGATCGCGCAGGCCTGTTCGGTGTTTACGTAAGCGCATAACGCGCCGAGCAACCGGTCCACGCCTACGGTGGACACATCGGTCAGACGGTTTGGGAGCGGAATATCCAGATCCACGCCTACTTGTTCCGGCATGAGGCCGCAAATCTGTTGCACCATCCGCGCCACGCGCGGCGTGAGAGAGGGTACCACGCTGGCGATCGCCGCGCCGGGCGAAGGGGTGAACTCTTCCCTCCCTTGCTTGGCCGCTTGCCAGAGCTTCTCCAGCAGGGGAGGGAGTTCCGCGTCGATGGCGCCGATTTCGATCCGCGCGGCGGGATCAGCGGTTTTTCCGTCGGTGAAAAAGGCCGCGCCCACGCGGCTGTTGCCGATGTCAATGGCCAGAACGCTCATGAAATTCTCCGATTGGCGCGGGTTCGTCAGCGCGGATGGCGCGCTGTTTTGGCGCGACGATAATATCGACTCTTGCGGATATCGTCCGCCTGGATTGCTTCGATTTCCGCGGCCAGTCGGGCCTCTGGCTCGTCCGACCGTCCCGCGGCCGGCGGCAATACCATCGGCGGCGGGGAATCCAGGAAGACTTCGCCCGGCGGAGCGTTCTTCACGAGTCGCCAGAGAGCTTCCAGCAGCGGCCGCAGGCCGACGCCGGCGAGAGCGCTGATGGCCAGAATCTCTTTGCCGGGTAATTGCCGGCGCAGTTCGGCCAGCGATTCCGCGGCGCCGGCGAGGTCCATTTTATTGGCGACCAGAATCTCCGGTTTGGCGGCCAGGCGCGGGCTATACGCAAAAAGCTCCCGGCGCAGAGCCATGTAGGCGTCGAAGGGATCGGGCGTCCGCGGGGGCAGAATGTCGATCAGGTGCACCAGCACGCGGGCACGTTCAATGTGGCGAAGAAAATCCAACCCCAGGCCGACGCCATCATGGGCGCCTTCGATCAGTCCCGGTATGTCGGCTAGAACCAGGCGACGCTCCGCGTCGAGTTGCGCGATGCCCAGTTGCGGCTGGAGAGTGGTGAACGGATAGTCGGCGATTTTGGGCCGCGCCGCCGAAAGCCGCGAAAGAAGCGTGGATTTTCCCGCGTTCGGCAAGCCGACAAGGCCGACATCGGCGATCAGCCGAAGCTGCAGTTTCAGACGGCGGCTTGGACCGGGTTGGCCCGGCTCGGCGAAGTTCGGCGCCTGGCGTACGGAATTGGCAAAATGAATATTTCCGCGACCGCCCTTGCCGCCCGCCGCCACTGTCACCCGCCGGCCTGCCGGGGTCATATCGGCCAGCAACAAGCCGGTATCACGGTCGTAAACCAGCGTTCCGGGAGGCAAACGGATCAACAGATCATCGCCGCGTTTGCCGGCCTTCTTTTTGCCCATGCCGCGCCCGCCATCCCCGGCACGCCAGTGATGCCGTCCCGCCATGTCCAGAAGCGTGTCGATACCGGCCTGGGCCAGCAGGTATACGCTGCCACCGTCGCCGCCGTCGCCGCCATCCGGTCCGCCATGCGGGACATATTTTTCCCGGCGCATGGCAGCGCAGCCGTCGCCGCCGCGACCGGCGAATATCTCAATTTCAGCTTCATCAACAAACATAATCGTTTTCTATCGTCATGGCGGCTCGCCGGGATTATCTCCGCGCGGAGCAGGCTCAAAAACACCATCCGCCCGTTACGCATAAATCTGATTATACTCTGGACCGCGGTGTTGAGAGCTATCCTGACCAGATTGGTTGATCGCCCCAGGGCAATTGCATGTAGATTCTCACCAAATAATTCGCGTCCGCGAAATTTGCGCATTTTAAAATGATGTGGTAAATAGTGGTTGTGCCAGAGTGTTTCTGGCCTCCGCGCGGCCGCGCAAGGTATC
>JAKBMM010000084.1 GCA_021831565.1 Planctomycetota bacterium | reverse complement strand
ATTGGACATTCGTAACTTCCTCGCTTTCCAGTACGAAAAGCGTCAAGCCTACGAACTCCTTGCATCGTCCTTAAAGTGGCCGGTTTTCACCTGCCCGCAAGTGGCCGGTTTTGCCCGCCCGCTGACAAGACATCCCATAGTAGAAGCAGTGCCTCGCCGCTTTTATGGCTTGGAAGCACACCCGACGGACATGGAGTTATCTTATGCCGGGGCGAGAGCAGTATATAAATCGGCCGGCCTGCCGGCCGTTCCGGGTTCCGGCGCGCGCGGTGCGGGCCGGACACCTTACTCATAATTTTATGGGAGGGAATCCAATGAAAATGAAGAAAACGATTCAAAAGGCAATGCTGGCAACCGGATTATGCGGCGCGTTGGCGATGGGGGTCGGTTATGCTCAGGCCGGCAATTTTCAGATTCTGCATTCATTCGGTACCGGCGCGGCCAAGGATGGCGCAGGTCCCCATGGCTCGCTGATCCAATCCGGCTCGACCTTGTATGGAATGACCACCTATGGCGGAACCGGCAATGCCGGCACGATCTTCAGCATTACCACGCCCGAACCAGCCACGGCGGCGCTGCTGGCGGTTGGTGGATTGGGGCTGCTGGCCAGACGTCGCCGGCGGGCGATAGTAGAAAGTAGAGCACGCGGCAAAGCCGCGAGAAAGCAGAACAGTCTCTCATGCTCCGTTGGGGGCACCTACGGAGCATGAAAATGGGTCATGGCGGCGTCATACTGGTCATCGGCCAAGACGGACACAGGCCGTTTTCTCTGTGATGCGTATGAGCTCGCAGAACAGTCTGGCCCGGACGCCGCCACGAACCTCGGATTATGGCCCCCCGCGTGGGGAGCATGTAAGACAGATTGTACTGTTTGCGGCGTCTTCCGTCATGGTCACAGGTTAGAGGTCTCTTTTTTAAGGAGTCCGCTCCGGCTAACATCGCTCGGCTATATTCAGCAATAGAAAGTCTGTGTGCTGTGAAGTTTCGTGGTGACACATTGTTGTTTTTAGTTGGTTCGGTCAAGTCCCTTATAGAATATGGTTCTTTTGCCCGTCCCAACAGCGCGCACGTGCCGTGCGCGCCGATTTTGGCCGGTGAAACCGACCACATTTATATAAAGCGGTGTGAGCAGAACAATGTTCGAACGCCTGAACGTCTGCTATCGGCAATCCAATTATTTATAAAAGACAACCCCGAATATACCGCTTTTTAACCCTTCCCCCAGGGGGGAAGGGTAGCATTTTCATTTTACCCTTGTATTGCAAGGGTTTTATTCGTTTTTCGAGCGTGGCGCCTTGTCAGAAAGCGGCCCGTTCTGACACGTGGGCGGCCGGATTCCAACCGAGTTTTTCCATCCAGTTCAGATATTGAGCGAGATCAAACGGACGCGGCCCGGCGAGATAGTAATTGACCGCGATATAGCCATCCGAAGACCACTCCAGCCGCCAAAATGCCGGCCGCTCGGCTACCGTTATGTGTCCCGCCAGGGCTTTGTCGTTGGCGGCAATTTCACATGTCGTCTCAGAGAGCAGTTCGCCGGTGTCTACATCATCGACCCGAAGCCGACCGGAAACGACCGCGAGGGTGTCGTTTACCACGACCAGGGCGTGTTGGCCGTCCCGCGGTTCGGCGCAGATGGGGCATATATCGGCCTGAACCCGCCGCACGTAGTCGTAGGCTATTTTTCTGCGATTGAAGTAATCCACAATGCCGTCGGAGATAATGGGCCAGCCGTCACGGAGATTCCACCATAAAATGCCGGTGCGATCGAACTTGCTCTGGCGGAACCTTTCGATGAAGAACTTGAGCGCTTCGGCCTGGGAAATTTGCGAAGCCAAAATAAAACGCTCCAAGGTGTCCGGCACCTGGCCAAATAACACCGCGGTTTGCTTGGCCATCAGCGGAATACGGTAATTGTAATCCGTAAATTGCGGTAGGGGCCGTACCGCATGGGTCAGCCATTGCTCGTTATCCCGCCAGGGCCATACATGGGAAGGATCCATCATCCGTTCCAGCGACGCTCGGTCCGGGCAGCCGTGGTAGCCGATTTCGCTGGCGAAATGCGCCGGGGAAGAGATGTAATACGACCCCTTGAAATCATCGCGTGGTCCCCAGAGATGGTCCTCCGGCTTGAGATGGTCATAATTGCCCGCCTGTACCAGGTCGGGACTACGATATGGAGAACTCGGCAGATACGCCCGCAGAGGGTCCAGGCGGCGGACCACTTCCGGGAGAACTTGCCGACTCAGACGATCGGTATTTGGATCCTGGCCAGGTTTTGTCCAACTGTAGATATCATCTATTTCATTATTGCCTGCCCAAAGAACCAGGCTGGGATGAGAGCGGAATTTCATCACCACGGCTTGGGCCTCGGCACGAATTTTGGCCGCAAATTCATCGGTTTGCGGATAGATGGCGCAGGCCAGGGCAAAATCCTGCCAGACCATGACGCCATGGCGATCGCACAGATCAAAGAAGGCGTCATCTTCATAAACGTTGCCGCCCCAACAGCGGACCATATTGCAATTCAAATCCACCAGCATTTCAAATGTCGCGTCCAGATGCCGCCGGTCGCGGCTGTGAAAGGCATCCAGGGGAACCCAGTTCGTGCCTTTGGCGAAGACGCGTTGTCCGTTGATGATAAAGACAAACTCACCCTTACCCTGGGGAGAGAGGATGTCGGTGCGTTGCAATTGGGCGGTACGCAACCCGATTCGCCGCTCGTGAACATCTTGAACGTTACCGGTGGAATCCAACAGTTCGAGGCGGGCTTCGTAGAGAGCAGCCGGGCCATAGCCCCGCGGCCACCAGAGGGCGGCATTCTGAATGTCCAGGATGGCGCGGCCATGCGTGCCCAAAACGGCATGTTCGGATGAATACGCGACGTGCCCATCGCGGCGAAGGGTGATCCGTATGCACCAGCCGTCCAAGTGATGCTCGGGAGTTGTAAAATCCCAGTCCACCAGCAGGGACGCAGTCCGCCGTTCCGGATCGGCCGCCAGAGTGGCCCAATAAACCGTTCGCCAGCGCGTGGGTGGCACGATCAACAGGTTGACACCCCGCCATAGTCCGGCACTCACCACGCGCGGCATGATGTCCCAGCCATACATGTGCGGCGCTTTGCGAATGGGCAATGATTCCCAATTGGCGACTCCCGCCCACTCCACCGGCACGGGCTGACGCCGCCGGCCGGCAAGCACCGCCGAATCAATACGCACCAACAACTCGTTATCCCCTTGGGAACGCAGCATATCCGTGATATCAAAGGTGTGGCCGATCAGCATGTTGTCAGTGGCGCCGATGGGATGATCGTTGATAAATATCGTTCCCAGGCAATCCAGACCTTCAAACTGCAGGAAAACCCGGTGTCCCCGCGGCGCCGGCGGCGTCGGAAAGTTCCGTTGATACCACCAACGGTGCGCTTCGTATGACCGCAATTTGTAGATGCGATTGCCAACATATAGCTCCGGCAATTCACCCGCGGCGATCAAGTCGAGTTCCACGTTGCCGGGCACGGTCGCCTCGATGGTGGGCCAATCCGAATGACGCAGATCATCCGGACTTTCCGGAGCCGTGGCATTCTGTTGGCCATACCGAAGCGCCCAAGGGCCGTTTAAGCTGATACATCGAATGGCGCTGCCGGGGCATCCAGCCATTGGCGGACAAACCTGCGTTGCGGATGCCGTTATAACATGATCTTTTATCTTACACGATGATGTCATTGGATAAATCCTTTCCTATCCCGAATACTTATAGTGGCGTACCCTGAAAAAGAAAACTGGTCAAACATTCTTCTTTAGGTTACGCCGCCTTTTTTCTCCATCCACAACTTTTGATTGTATCCCCGACAGCTCTGGCAAAAACCCCGAAAAATGGCCTTGGCCCGCCGTCGTCCTCCCCCCGGAGTTTCTGGATTTTTGGCCCCCAACTGTGTAACTTAGGCTATCTATTCATGAAGGAAGGTTCGACATGGCCACACAAATGTCTGAGTATCCCGCCAAGCTATCCGTTGATTACCCTGAAACACCCCTGAACCGCACCTCTACCTGCTTCCGCATCTTCGCCGCAATTCCTATTTACATCATTCTTGCGGTACTCAACGGGGGCAGCTTTCAGATGGTGCATCAGTCAGCATCTGGCGCTTCGGATTCGGCGCTGGGGGCGCCCTCTGGTTCGCAACCCTGTTGATGATACTCTTTCGCCGAAAATACCCCCGCTGGTGGTTCGACTTCAGCATGGCGCTGTTCAAATTCGCCACAAGAGTGGGCGCGTATCTCTTCCTGCTTCGTGATGAATACCCCTCGGGCCTGTGACAGTTTCTGTCCGGGGTCGGCGATTGGTAGAATGGGAGAAACTGATCCACAGGAAGTGGTTCGGAAGTTATGGCTTCTGTTCAAGGAGGAACCATCATGCCCGCGACAACCACCCG
>JAKBMM010000054.1 GCA_021831565.1 Planctomycetota bacterium | reverse complement strand
TGGGATACAACATCGGCTATCACTTCGCACAGAGTCCGCACGGAGCCTGCAATGGAAATTTCGTCGGTCTCGGCTCGGACGCGAGCGGGCAAGCCGCCGTCGTCGTTGAAAATTCTCAGCCGCCGGGCCTGCTGATTACCAATGGGGAATTTGTCGGCGATCAGCGTCCCGACTCCCAGGGCGTGATCATCGAGCCGGGCAATACCGGGCGGGTTTGTTTTCAAAATTGCTCGTTCTGGGGGCCGTCGAACCGCATCGGCACGTTGCGCGGCAAAGGACCGGTTGTTTTCATGGGCTGCGCTTTTCTCGGCTGGGACAAGAACAAGCGCGGCGAGCCGGCCTTTCTGCTCGACGGCGCTCCGGCGACCATCAGTCAATGCCAGTTTTATAGTTGGGGACCGCCGCGCGAAAAGCCGGCGGTGCGAATTACAGCGCGTTGCCCCGCGGCGGTCATCACCGGCAACACGAGGATTGGGAAAAAATTTGTTGTAAAGCGCCCGCCGGGGCTTTCTCCGCGGCGTTTTCAGATCGCCATGAATGTCGCCACCGAAGCGTGAAGGCTTTTCATCCCCGGTGGTCATCCGTACAGAGCGGCTTCCTCCGCGCCGGAGGGTTCGTTGCGGGCGCGGTACCCGTCCGCCGCCGCCGCGGACGGGTCGAATAATATTTTCCGAAACCGAATTCCATGCGTGTAAAAGTATTCTCAAGCGTTCTGGCGGTGATAGTCCTGGGGACTTTGCTGGGCGGTTCCATGCCGGCGTGTGCCGGCGCGACTTCTTCTCCGCCGGTGCGGCAAAAAGTCATCGACTTCTGGGAAATGTGGTTTGACCGCGGGTTGCACGCGGCGATCCAGGCCTTTGAGGCCAAACACCCCAACGTGCGGGTTCATGAGTCTCTTTACCTGGGTACGATGGACCCCGAGCGCTTGATGACCGCAATCGCCGGCGGTGCGCCGCCGGACTTGGTGGTGGCGGATCGTTTCTCTATCAGCAGTTGGGCGCAGCGAAAAGCGTTTATTCCACTGGACAAGTTTATCGCAGCCAGCCGGCGCGCGACCAAACCCGGTGGCACGCCGGGAATTTATGCTCGCGATTTCTATCCGCCGTGCTGGAAAGAGGCCACTTACCGCGGCAAAGTGTACGGTATTCCGATGAGCACCGACGACCGCGTCCTGTTCTACAACAGCGATCTGCTCAAGCGGGCCGGCTTTGTAAACAAGGCGGGCCACGCCGTACCACCGAAAACGTGGAAACAACTGGAGCGTTACGCACTGGCCCTGACGCATTTCGACGCCTACGGTAATCTGACCCAGCTTGGCTTCGCGCCCAACTATGGCAACAGTTGGCTGTACATGTACGCCTTCCTGGATGGCGGGCGATTCATGAACCGTGCCGGCACGCGGGTAACCATGGATTCGCCGGCGGTGGTGCGGGCGCTGCGATTCATGGCCCATCTGTACAAACTGGTCGGCGGTATCAACCGGACCGACGCTTTTCTCACTTCCGCCGTCGCCCCGCAACTGGACCCCTTTCTCACCGGCAAAATCGCCATGAAAATCGATGGTTGGTGGGCTGTGCAGGCCATTGCGCAGTATAAGCCCTACCTGCACTTTGGCGTGGCGCCCCCGCCGACACCCTCCGGCAAACATCCCGCCACGTGGTCGGGCGGATTCGCCTATTGCATTCCTTTGGGATCCAAACACCCGCGGACATCGTTCCAATTGATCCGGTTTCTGGTCAGTCCCCGGGGCTGGCGCATTCAAATGGCGGTCGACGCCCACTACTACGCCAGCAAGGGATATCCATTTGTGCCTCAGATGACCGCTCAACCGGCGATCAACCGGACCGTTTTTCAAAAATACATTGAACACAATCCCAACATGCCGCCGCGGGCGGTTCGAGCCATACGCGAGGCCTACAAAATGATGGCCGTGAGTCATTTTCGCCCCGTCACGCCGGTGGCCCAGTACATGTGGGATCAGCAGGTGCAGGTGCTCAGTGAAACGCTGCGCAATGGTGTACCGGCCAAAGTGGCGCTGCGGCGGGCGACACGGAGGGTGCAGCGCCGGTTGAATCGGATTCTGCATCCGCCGCCGGCGCAGCCGGTGCCGTGGAAGTGGCTGGGCGCGGCGGCGGCGGCGCTGGTGCTGGTTCTGGCGGCGGCGGGCATGGCGTGGATGGCGCGGGCGGACCGGCGCCGGCGACTCTTCAACCAGCAGACCGCCGTGGCGTTGTTTTTTGTTTCGCCCTGGCTGATCGGTTTTCTGGTTTTTAACCTTGGGCCGATGGTAATGTCGCTGGTGTACAGTTTCTGCCGGTATGACGTATTGCACCCAGCGCGGTGGGTAGGCCTGTATAATTACCACACCATCTTTTTCGGCCACAACCGGTTCTGGCTTTCGCTGGCTAATACCGCCTATATGCTGATCGGTCTGCCGTTGGGCATGGCGGTGGGCTTGGCGCTGGCGCTGCTGCTGAACGCTGAAATTCGTGGAATAAAAATTTATCGCACTCTTTTCTATCTGCCATCGATCGTGCCGGTGGTGGCCAACTGCCTGCTATGGATGTGGGTGCTTAACCCGATCAACGGATTGGTCAATTCATTTCTGAAAATCCTTGGTGTGCATCATCCGCCGTTGTGGCTGGATAGCCCGTCATGGTTTCTTGGTTCCAAAGCGGCGATTATTCTGATGGGTTTGTGGGGCGCCGGTGGGGGGATGATTATCTGGCTGGCCGGGCTTAAGGGCATTCCACGCCAATTTTACGAGGCGGCTCAGATGGATGGCGCCGGCGTCTTGCGGCGATTTGTTCATATCACCTTGCCGATGCTCACACCCTATATTCTCTTCAATCTGATCATGGGTACCATCGGCACCATGCAGATCTTCACGCAGGCTTATGTGATGACCATGGGTGGCCCGGCTAATTCCACCACTTTCTATGGCTACTATCTGTTTATCGAAGCGTTCCGTTACTTCCGCATGGGGTACGCTTCGGCTCTGGCTTGGATTATGCTGGTGATTATTGTGGTGTTGTCGGCCCTGCAGTTTGGCTTTGGCAGAAAATGGGTGGTTTACGATGTGGTGTGAGTGCCTGTTTTGAAAGATGATGCCTTTTCTTGCCGTAATGGCATGGGGGTTTGAAGAATAATGAGCTTGCCGTCCGACCGGGATCAGACAAACTCCAACTCAACCGTTCCAAGTTCAACGCCAACCTTAAAGGCTCGCCTGGTCGGCCTTTCACTGCTACCCTTCGGCGCGCTCTCGGTAGTGGGATTTCCACCGGGTTCCATTCAGGCCAACTGGTTCAGCTTCTTCAATGCCATTTCCTGGCAGATCGCATTGGGGGCGCCCGTGATTCTTTACGCCCAAAAACTGGGGGCGGGCGATGCGATGCTGGGGTTGCTCGCGGCGCTCTCTCCGCTGTTGGTTATCATGCAGATTCCCGGAGCCCATCTGCTGCCGCGATTCGGATATCGGCGCGTCATGTTAAGCGGCTGGCTGGCGCGCACGATCATACTCTTCGTACTGGCGAGTTCTCCGCTGTGGCTTGCGACCCGGAGCGGACGTCTGGCCGCCATCCTGATAGGCTTGACCCTGTTCAATTTTTTTCGCGGCTTGACCGGGGGCGCATGGATGCCCTGGGTTACGGAATTAATTCCCCACTCCGTGCGCGGGCGGTTTTTCTCGCAACAGCAGATTTTCAGCCAGATTGGCGGTCTGATTGCCTTGGGGATCGTTTCACTCCTGCTTCTGGGAAAACCCGCGGTCGGACAATTTGCCCTCTCGCTGCTCTTGAGCGCCCTGGGTGGAGCGGCCAGCCTGCTTTTTCTGGCTGGTACGCCTGATATCTCCACGCCGCACGCGCGCGCGCAATCGGGCGCCCGCGTGCCTTGGATCGCCATGATCCGCTTCCGGCCATTCTTCCGGCTTTGCGTTTTCAATATCCTGTTGGTGCTGGCAATGGGCGGCCTGGGCGTATTTACGGTAGTCTTTCTCCGCGGGGTGGAGGGGTTCAGTGAAAGTTCCATCGTTCTGCTCTCGGCCATGGCCGTGATCGGCGGTCTGGTATCGTTGCTGTGGTCCGGCCCCTTGATGGATCGTGTTTCCTCCGGCCTGATCATCCGCCTGGGAATGCTGGTCTTTGCGCTGATATTCGCCGGCTGGTGGATGGTGGCCGCATGGATCACCCCTTATCCGTCGCTGGTTGTCGGCGCTCTGTACCTGCTTTCCGGGATTGCCGGCATCCACATCACCGTGGCTAATTTTCGGCTGCAGTCAGCCACCATTCCCGTGATGGGGCGCAATCACTTCTTCGCGCTGTTTACCGTGATCACCAGCCTGGCAGCGGCCTTTTCTCCCATCGCCTGGGGGCTGCTGCTCGACTCCATCGGAACATTCAGCGCCGCTACCGGCCCGTTGCGGTGGAATCGCTACAGCATCTATTTCGCCCTCGCGTTTGTTCTTCTGTTTCCGACGATCTTTTACTCTCGCTATCTGATCGAAACACCCCAGCCTGGCAGCATCCTGCTGGCGCCAAGCGACTAAAACCGCACTCCCGCCGCACCCGGTGCGCGGGAATCGCCGACGCGGATTGGTCTGAGGACATGGCATTTTTTCTCGACCGCATTTTTATTTTTTGATTGCTTGCAAAACCGGAAAGAGGCGCTTATAAACTTAAAATATTTCTCTTTGGACTTGAAGGGGTTGCTGTTGCAGTTCAAGCGAGTGAAAGCATTCTGGGGCGTTCTGGCGGCGATGGCCTTGGGCGTCTGGCTGGCAAGCCCCTTGCCAACCCGCGCCGCCGGAACCAGCGCTTCTTCTCCCTCCGCGCACCACAAAATAGTTATCAATCTCAGAATCGGGTGGGGGCGCGGCATACATGCGGCGATCAAGGCGTTTGAAGCCCTGCATCCGAATGTGCGGGTTAACCTGGCCGTTTACGCCAGCGGGATGGGCTCCCAGCAATTGATGACCTCGATCGCCGGCGGCTCCCCACCGAGTTTGGTGGTGGCGGATCGTTTTACCGTCGGAAGTTGGGCGCAACGCGGGGAATTTCTTCCGCTGAACAAGTTCATCGCGGCCAGTCAGCGGCGGGCCAAACCCGGCGGTACGCCGGGAATTTATGCGCGGAATTTCTATCCGGCGTGCTGGAAAGAAGCCACTTACCGCGGCAAGGTGTATGGTATTCCGATCAGCACCGACTGTCGCATTCTGTTCTACAACAGCGATCTGCTCAAGCGGGCCGGTTTCGTGAACAAGGCCGGCCACGCCGTGCCGCCGAAAACGTGGAAACAACTCGAGCAGTACACCGTGGCCCTGACGCATCGCGACTCCTATGGCAACCTGACCCAATTGGGTTTCTCGCCCTACCACAGCATGAGTGATCTGTACATATACGCCCTCCTGAACGGCGGGCGATTCATGAACCGCGCCGGCACGCGGGTGACGATGGATTCGCCACCGGTGGTCGAGGCGCTGCGATTCATGGCCCATCTGTGTAAACTGATCGGCGGCGTCAACAAGTCCAATGTGTTTCTCACCGCCGCCGTCGCGCCGCAACTGTCTCCCTTTCTTACCGGCAAAGTCGCCATGAAAATCGACATACCGGGGGGGCTCAATACGATCTTGAACTACAAACCGTACTTACGCTTTGGCGTGGCGCCGCCGCCGACGCCTTCGGGCAAGAACCCCACCACGTGGTCGGGCGGATTCGCCTATTGCATTCCCGTGGGGACCAAACATGCGCGGACGGTATTCAAATTGGTCCAGTTTCTGGTCAGTCCCGAAGGCTGGCGCATTCAAAAAGCGGTCAACGCCCATTACACAGCCAGTATGGGACAGATTTATCTGCCGAGCATGACCGCGCAGCCGGCGGTTAACCGGGAAGCTTTTCAGAAATACATTGAACACAATCCCGACATGCCGCCGCGGGTGGTTAAGGCCATGCGCGAATTTTACAAGATGATGCCGCTGAGCCATTTTCGCCCGGTTTCGCCGGTGGACCGATATATGTGGAACCAACAGAGGCGGGCGGAGAGCAATGCTTTGCGCTATGGAGTGCCGGCTAATGTGGTGTTGCGGCGGGCGGCACGGCGGGTGCAGCGCCGGTTGAATCGGATGTTGCATCCGTTACCGGCGCCGCAGGTGCCGTGGGGATGGTTTGTCGCGGCGGCGGCGGCGGTGGCGGTGGTGCTGCTGGCGCTGGGCGCTCTGTGGACCTCGCGCAAGGGCCGGTACCGGCAGGTGTTCAATTCCCAGACCGGTGCCGCGCTGTTTTTTGTTTCGCCCTGGTTGATCGGTTTTCTGGTTTTTACCATTGGACCGATGGCGGTGTCGCTGGTGTACAGTTTCTGCCGGTATGACGTGTTGCACCCGGCACGGTGGGTGGGCCTGTACAATTACTACACGATTTTTTTCAGACACAATCGTTTCTGGTTGTCGTTGGCCAATACGGCGTATATGTTTATCAGTCTGCCGGTAGGCATGGTGGCGGGACTGGCTGTGGCGCTGTTGATGAACGCGCAGGTTCGCGGCATAAAAGTCTATCGCACGCTTTTTTATTTGCCGACGCTGGTGCCCGCGGTGGCCAATGCGGTGCTTTGGATATGGATACTTAATCCGTCCAACGGATTGGTTAATTCGTTGCTCAAACTCTTGGGCGTGCATCACCCGCCATTGTGGCTGGACAGTCCGTCGTGGTTTCTGGGGTCCAAGGCGGCCATGATTCTGATGGGGTTGTGGGGCGCCGGTGGGGGTATGATCCTCTGGTTGGCCGGGCTCAAGGGTATTCAGCGCCAACTCTATGAGGCGGCGGAGATGGATGGCGCCGGCGTCTTCCGGCGGTTTATTCATATTACCCTGCCGATGCTCTCACCTTATATTTTCTTTAACCTGATCATGGGCGTCATCGGCACCTTGCAGGGTGGTTTTGTCTCGTCTTGGATCATGACCGGAGGTGGTCCAGCCAATTCCACCGTCTTTTTCGGATACTATCTGTTTGTGGAAGCGTTCCGGTACTTCCGCATGGGGTATGCTTCCGCCCTGGCTTGGATTCTGCTGGTGATGTGTGTGATTCTCTCGGCTATACAGTTTGTCCTTAGTAAAAAATGGGTGACTTATGATACGGTGTAGGAACTTTCGCCGCGGCGGGAGAGCAATCGGATGAAGCAGTTCTGGTCTGGTTTGGCGTTGTTTCTGGAAGTGTCGCTGCTGGCGGCGCTGCTGACGATCATCGTGAATCGCCAGTTGCCGACAAATCCCGCTATTCTGATATGGGCGGCGGGGTTGCTGGCCGTCTTGAGTTGGGCGACGACCATAGGAGCGCCGTGGCCGGTGGCCCGGCGAATCACGCTGCATGGCGCGCTGGTCAGCGGTGCGGTGCTGTTTCTAATCCCGTTTGCCTGGCTCATCGGAACCACATTAAAATACAATAGCAATATCTTTATATTCCCGCCGCGCTGGCTGCCCTCCCTGCCGCGCGTGGTGGACCGCTCGCCTTACGTGGTGGCGGCGCCGCACATCCGTAGACCGTCAGGTGTCTCCGCGACGCACTGGCGGAAACTGGCTCCGGAACTGCGGGACATCCTCTGGACCGGCGCTCGTCCGTACCTTCCGCCGCACTCGCTCAATCTCGTGCAGCGCACTGCGGCGCGCCGGGCGGTGGGGATGTTGTTGCTGCGCCATTTTATCGCCGCCACGCCGCGGTCGCTGTGGCGGACGGACGCCCAGGCTCTGGGCGCTGCCCGGCGGTTCAATTCCAAAAATGCGGCGAGAGAAGTCTGGAAACGGATATTACGCGAGGTGGTGATCAGACATATAACCGTCAAAGCGCTCGATCAGAAAGACTACCGAATACCCTTGGATACGATTCACTGGCACGTGCGCGGACCGGCGAAACTGCTGCACAGCCCGAAAAATACCGTGGTGGCTTACCACTTCCGCCATCGCCGGAGCTTTTCTATTATCGCCGATTTTCCCCGCCCGCCGCAGGTGAAAAAGTTGCTCGGCGTGGACGTTTCGCTCCGCGAGGACCGCTCCTGGCATTATCTGCATGTCATCCTCGAGGAAAACTCGCAGCGCTATGTGAACGCGAACGCCTTCTATCTTGGCGCCAAAGAGGTGCAGGATTTGTCGTTTAAGATTCACCACTTAAGCCCCTCCAATCAATGCTCCCTGGGTATATGGCCGCTCGTCCGCCGACCCAAGTCCGGGTCGCAATACAACCGCCCCGGCTGGATTCGCCTGAAATTGAAGGTGGTGCAAACTTCACAATTGGCGGCGGCGTTTCATAAATTTACCCGGTCCTATGTCGATACCTGGTACGCCGATCCGAACTGGCTCAATTACCTGTATAACACCTTGTTTCTGGCGGTAATGAACGTCATTCTAACGATTCTCGGCTGCTCTATGGTCGCCTACGCCTTTGCGCGGCTACACTGGCCGGGCCGCGATACGTGCTTCGCCATCCTTCTGGGAACGATGATGCTGCCCGGGGCGGTGACCATGATCCCGGTGTTTCTGATTTTCAAAGACCTCGGTTGGTACAACACCCTGTTGCCGTTGTGGGTGCCGGCGATATTTGGGGGCGGTTTCAATGTTTTCATGCTCCGCCAGTTCATGAAAGGCGTTCCTCGGGAACTGGAAGAGGCGGCGCTGATTGATGGCTGCGGCTGGTTTGGTATTTACTGGCGAATCGTGCTGCCCCTGATGAAGATGGCTCTGGTGGCGATAGCCATCTTTACCTTCATGGGATCATGGAATGATTTCATGGGACCGCTGATCTATCTGAACAATGATAAGCTTTATACGCTTCCAATGGGTTTGTACACGTTTCAAACCAAACACAATTCACAATTTGGACTGCTCATGGCCGCGTCAACGATGATGATTCTGCCCATAATAGTGATATTTTTCTTTTCCCAGCGTTATTTTCTGGAGGGGATTACCCTCACGGGGGTCAAAGGGTAGCGATGACGATAGGCGAGGAACCTTGGCGTTTGTGGGTGTGTCATTTGGGGGCCGGCCACCCGAAAATCTGGATGTGACTAGGCTCTACCCATCCACGTGCGTTTCACGGCGTTGCTGTTTAATTTTTCCGCGCGCTTTCTTTTTCTCGAGGCGCCGGCGCTTGCTGCCGGCCGTCGGACGAGATTTCCGCCGCGCTATCGGCTCCACCAGTGCCTGTTCGATCAGTTCCCGCAATTTTTCCACACACGCCCGGCGATTGGCCTCCTGCGTTCGCGCGCTGCCGCTGACAAGCACAATGCGGCCGTCGCCATCGATGCGTCGACCGGCCAGGGCCAGCAGTCTCGCCTGCGCGCGGGTGGAAAGTCCGTGCAAATCCGCCGGATGAACCCGCAGTTCCGTTTTGCTGTTGACCTTGTTGACGTTCTGCCCGCCTGGCCCGCTGGAACGGGAAAATCCGAATTGCAGATGGCTTTTGTCCACCCATACGCCGGGACCGAGTGTGATTCCGGGAAGATTCGAGAATGGTTCGTTCATGCCGGTATTGTAGCGGATTTCCCACTCTTTGACGCGGTCCGAATGTCCAGGCGCCGACCGACCATTTCCTCTCCCGCGGGGATAGGCTATTTCGCGGCGGGGCTGGTCCATTAGGTATCACTCGTCGGACGGAGATACTCCCTTGTGCGATGCCGAAATCCCGGTTCACCAATCATAAGCTCTGGCCGAAATGGAATTTTTGGGCGATGATAGGCGGACGAGTTCGCCGCGGTCACGTATAGTTATCCCGATAGTTATCGCGATCGTTATCGCGATCGTCATTGGGACGGGTCGGGGCGGATATGGCCGCCGCGCCGGTATAAGGATGCGTACCCGGCGCCGCGCGGCGCGGCGGACAATTATTTTCAGAAAAGCGCAAACGGGAGCGCCCGCGTGAATGTGGAACATCTGATTTTGCAGATCGCCTTGATTCTGCTGGTGACCCGATTGTGCGGAGTGGCGCTGCGCTTCCTGGGCCAGCCGGACGTCATCGGGGAAATGATCGGCGGCCTGCTTCTGGGACCCTCCGCTCTCGGGCTGATCGACCACGGCGCTTTGCTGCACTGGCTTTTCCCCCGTCCCAGCATGACCTTTTTGAACGTCCTGGCCCAACTCGGCGTGATGTTCTTTATGTTCATCGTGGGGCTGGAACTGGATGTGCTGCACCTGCGTGGCAAGGGTAAGACCGTCGTGGCCATTGGTCTTTCCAGTCTGCTCGGCTCGTTCGTCAGCGGGTTGGTGATTGCCGCCATGCTGTTGCACTGGGGACATATCGCCGCGCACCTGCGCTCCCCGCTGGCCTTTGTCCTGCTCTCGGCGACAGCCATGGCCATGACCGCGTTTCCCGTTCTGGCGCGGGTTATCACCGACCAGAATCTGCAAAAAACTTCCCTTGGCCAGTTGACCATCGCGGCGGCGGCGGTGCTTGACGTTGGTGGCTGGTGTCTGCTGGCGGCGGTGTACGATATCGCCCGCACGCAGATCGGCGGCCAGGGAGCTTCCGTGCTCATGTCGGTATGGCTGGGCATGAAAACCACCATGCTGGCGGCGGCCTACGTGATCGTCATGATGCTGTTCGTACGACGGTTCCTCTGGCGATTCCACTCCCATTTTGAGATCCGCGGACGGGTTACGCGCACCGTGCTGGCCCTGGCGCTTTTTCTACTGTTGCTCAGCGGCTTGGTCGCTGAGTTGCTCGGAATCAATATGATTTTCGGCGCCTTTATGATCGGGCTGGTCTTCCCCGCCAACGAGGATTTCGTCCGCCACCTGACCGCCCGCCTGGAAGACATCACGCTGGTGGTGCTCATGCCCATCTTCTTTGTCACTATTGGTCTGCACACCGACATCGCCCGTCTGACCGATCCGGTGATCTGGCAGGCGGGAATATGGCTGGTGATCGGCCTGCTGGCGGTGAAATTCGTCACCAGCGCCGTCCCGGCTAAACTCGCCGGCGTGCGCTTCGCCGACGCCGGTCTGCTTGGGCTGCTTATGAACACGCACGGCGTGGTGGAACTGGTGGTGTTGAATCTGGCCTGGCAGATGCACGCAATCAATTCGCGAATGTTGACCCTGCTGGTTCTGGCGCTCCTGACCATCACCATCGTTTCCTCCGGATTGCTTCGGCTGATTTACACCCCCATACGCCGCCGGCAACTCCGTGCCGCGGCCCTGTCCACCGGCACGGGGCCGACAGATTGCGACCCCGCCATCCACATCCTGGTTCCACTGGCCAAGCCCGCCAACGCCGGTCCGCTGGTGCGCATCGCTGTTTCCCTATTGGGAAAACGACCGGGGCGAATATCCTCCTTGTATCTGCAAACGCCCGGAGACTGGCAGCTTGGCCCGCAGGCGCTCAAGCCGCTGGCGCCGGACCCGCTGGAAATCGCCGGACGCGAGGCGGCCGCTCTCGGCACGGCGATCCAGGCCATTACTTTCGCCAGCCGGCGCATCGGCCGCGATATCTGCCATCTCGCCGATTATCAGCGTGCGGATTGGATCGTACTGGGCGCGCATCGCGGTATTCTGGACCCTTCCGCGCTGGGCGGCGTCGTGGCGCATGTGCTCAAGAAGGCCCCCAGCCATGTCGCCGTCCTGATCGGTAACCAGCTTCCCGAAATGCGCCGTGTGCTGGTACCCTATCTGGGCGAATCACAGGATATCGGTGCCCTGCTGGCCGCGGAACGCATCGCCCGCAACGCCGCGGCGCACATTACCATTGTCCATGTAATCAGGCCCCGCCGCGCCGCCGGGGACGATTCACTGGGCGTCAAACAATTGGTGGACCGCCTGATGCCCGACAGCGACAGCGCCAACCCGGTGCGAATGCGGGTGATTGAAAGCGATCAACCCACCGATGTGGTGGTGGAAGAATCCAAAAATTACGATCTGATTATCCTGGGCATCTCGCCGTTGTGGAAACTGCGGGAGAATCTTTTGAGCCGGGCACAGACTTCCATAGCCCGTCGCAGCGCCTGCCCCACGCTGGTAGTCCAGGCGGCCAAATCTAAACGCAAGCTTGCCGGGAAGGAACCGCAGGCCCAAACCGGTCCGGCGGCGGCGCAGCGCCCAAGTGGGGGGACGATTCCGCAGTGAGATACCCCGCCGGCTGCCGGGAAGCGCCAACCCAATATAGCTGTGACACGGCCTAGCCCCGCGTTTGACCGCTGTTTTCTTTAATAGGTGTATTGATCGGAAGCACGTTACCGTCGGCGGGCTGGATAAAGCCGCCGGCGGTAAAACACCGGGTCAAGTTGACGTAGTAAAGGTTGGAATCCCATTCGCCGAGCGTAAATCCGCCCACTTCAAGGAAATGTTTCCACTCGGCTTGGAGCGCCGTCCGGTCGCGCGCATCGCGGCGGCGGGAGGGCGGGCTTAACGCTGCGTAAATGATCCCCGGACTTTCTTCGGAAATTCTCAAGGAAACTCTGCCCCCGCTCGGGTGCAATGCCGCCAGCGGTGAGGCCGGCTCAATCGTATATTGAATGTCAAGATGTTGCGGAGGACGGGATGGGGCCGGTGGAGCGAAAAGAGGATCGCGGTTTGTGGCGACGGCTTCAACCAACAGGAGAAAGGCGTCGCGAATCCGCCCGATGGCGACGTCATCCGCCGCCGTGCGACACGCCAGACTGCCAAGCATTTCATACACGCCCCGGCACGAAGCGGCAAAATCAGCCGCGTCGATGCGGAAATGGCTCGATGCCGGACGCTCTGCCAGGGCGCTGCGCCAAGCCACCGCTTCGCGCGCGCGTTCGATCAATTTATCCGGTGCATACGGCTTGGCTATACAGTCCCAGGCGCCGCAAAGCCGGCTGCGATGAATGTGTTCCGGCTGACACATGCAGGTTAGTAAAATCACCGGGATATCGCATGTGCTGCGGCATGCCTTCAGGCTGCGGCACACCTCGTAGCCGTCGATATCCGGCAGCATCACATCCAGAACGATCGCCTCGGGATGCAGATTTCGCGCCAAGGTAAGTCCCTCCTTGCCGGAGAGCGCTTGATGGTACGCGAAATTTTCTTCCCGCAAATAGTCGCCGAGCAGACGATTCAGATCGGCGTCATCATCAATGACAAGAACGTGCATCGGCATGCAACCTCTATCCGCCTTTAGGCAAATCCGGCATTTTTATCGCCGCCGGCCGTCACCAAACCCTGGCCTGCCGCCGGTAATCGCTCCCGCTGGATATATCCATCGACCTTAATACCGGTCCGGCTTGGGCCAATATGCGGCCTCCTGTTCATATTATATAATGACTGGCGGAAAAAAAACCCACAATAAATCTCCCAACTTGGCTTTTTTCATCCGTCTGATAAAATCGCCTTTCGCGTTCAGGGAATTCAGCCTGAGATCGCGCCGGATTGGGAGGCGAAGTCGTCGGTGAATGTTCAGTGAGAACCTATCGCAAAAGAGATCGAGGCCACGACGCCGGGTCCCCGGCTCCGAACCAAGGAGCGGCGCCTGAATATGGCTGACAGCCCTGACCCACCTTTGCCTTTAACCAGCGAGTTGCGGCGTGCCATAGATATTTACCTGTCGTTGGCTTATCCGGATGGCCGGATTCCATTGGCGGCGCAGGCCCGCCAGGCCCCGCTCGCCACCGCCCCGGAACATGCCCCGGTTCAACCGAATTGGTTTGAGACCGCGGCCAAAGAGGGACGGACGGTTTACCGACTTCGCCTGGGACAGCGGGATTACCCGCACATGAAGTTAAGCCTGGAGCCTGCACCGGATAGCTCCGGCTATCTATACTTTGCCGATACGCACGACAGTCATCTCCATGTTCGGGAGGATTCACCCGAGGCGCCGGCCTTGGCGGCCTTGCGCCAGTCCAACGCCCGCCTGGTCGAACGAATTGAAACAGCTTGGGAACAGGCCGGTCTGCCTACGTTTCGTGCGTATCTGCGCGCAGCCCTGGCTCGGCGCCGGAACCAGGGTATAATATGAGCCAATATCGGGTCGACGTGTTCAAGGTTGGTTCCCGGCCGGGCGCGATGGGTGTCGTCCGGGAAGCATAGAGAAGTTTGTTTGGTTCCATAATTTCAGAAACACCGAACATGAGCAAAATTCTGCTGGCGGTATCTGAACAATGGAATGTGGACAAGAGCATTGACGCGCTGGGACGGTGGGCCAATCGCCTCGACGCGCCGATTCTTATTGTGCACGTAGTGGTGGGGGTGGCGGGAGATGCACCCAACGAAGCAAGCCCCGGCGAACAAGCGCTGCGGGAAATCGCCGCCCGCTTGAAAAAGAGCACTCCGCGGGTGGAGTCCCTCCTGCTTTTTGCCAATGATCTCGTCGACGCGCTGCTAAAGACCGCGCACGAACATGGCGCCACCATCATAGTCATCGGACTTTCGCGGCCGGGCGTCATCGAACGGCTTATTGAGGGTAATATCGCACGCTCGCTTCTGAACACCAGCCGTCTGCCCGTGCTCGCCCTGCCGCCGAATTGGGACGGGACAATCTGAAGTGCTCTGACAGAGCACTCAGGGGCTTTTCTCACATGCCCATGCCGACTTGAGCTTCGCCGCCAATGCAGCCGTGGTGGAGAAATCTCCTCTCGCACACCTCTGTTATTTTTCCGTTGCGGCCGGTGACTCGGCTTGTTGCGTTGTCGCCGGTTGTGTGGCTGGTCGGGTGGCGATTGCGGGTTTGGTTATCGGTAGAGGTTGCTCCTGAACTTGCAACTGAGTGGGCGGCAGCGGCGGCACAGGCACGGGACGAACGGAAGGCGGCGGTGGAAAAAGTACGCTCAGGATCGTATGCACTTTGACTTTTTGTCCCGGCTTATTCGGCAAATCCACCGCTACCAGGGGATGCGGGGGCGGTTGAGATCGCAAAAAGGCCTCGTTGCTGTTGTAGCTCGCCGGAGAACGCAGCGCCATGGCCGGTTTTAATGGTCGTCGCGCACAGCCGGCCAGCGATAACAATATTGCGGCTATTGATAGCGGACAGGCCGCTTGGGCGATCCCGCCGTATGGTCGTGGGCGATGGTCCGTCTCCAGCCGGTTGGAATGTCGGCGGCGCATGTCAGTTTCCTTTCCCGGCGTTCGGGGCGTGCGACTCGCGCAGCCGCGAGACTTCCATACAGTCTTTATCGCCCCGGCCGCTGAGGTTGATCACCAGCGTCTGATCCTTTTTCATCGTTCGCGCCTGGCGGATTGCAAAGGCCACCGCATGCGCCGATTCCAGCGCCGGAATAATACCTTCCTGCTTCGCCAGAACGCCGAACGCCTCCAGCGCTTCGTCATCGCTTACCGCCGCGTACTGTGCCCGTTGCGTATCTTTCCAATAAGCGTGTTCCGGTCCGACGCCGGGATAGTCCAGTCCGGCACTTACGCTGTGCACATCAGCCGTTTGTCCTTCGGCGTTTTGCAGTATGTACGAAAGTGTGCCGTGCAGAACGCCGGGTTGTCCCCGCAAGAGCGACGCCGCGTGCCGGCCTGGTTCCCAGCCGCGCCCGCCCGCCTCCACGCCGAAAAGTTTCACGTTGGTCTCTTCGATAAAGGGGTAAAAGATTCCCGCGGCGTTGGATCCGCCGCCCACGCACGCCACGATGGCGTCAGGCGAACGGCCAAACAGATGCTGGGATTGTGCGCGGGTTTCTTTGCCGATGACGCTCTGGAAATCTCGGACAATCCGTGGAAACGGATGCGGCCCCACCACGCTGCCGATGATGTAGTGCGTGTGCGCGACCGATCCCATCCAGTCGCGCAAGGCTTCGTTGGTGGCGTCCTTGAGTGTGCGCGCGCCGGTTTCCACCGCCGCCACCCGCGCGCCCAGAAGCCGCATCCGGAATACGTTCAACGACTGGCGGCGAATGTCTTCCGATCCCATGTATACATCGCAGCTTAATCCGAACGCCGCCGCCACCGTCGCCGTCGCCACTCCGTGCTGGCCGGCGCCGGTTTCCGCTATCACGCGCTTCTTGCCCATGCGCAGGGTCAATAGTCCCTGGCCGATGGTGTTGTTGATCTTGTGCGCGCCGGTATGCGCAAGATCTTCGCGCTTGAGATAAATTTTAGCCCCACCGGCCAACTCCGTCAGACGCCGGGCGAAATACAGGGGAGTTGGCCGGCCGGCAAATTCCCGCAGGTAATAGTCGAGCTGCGCCTGAAATTCCGGATCACGCCGCGCCCGGTCATATTCCGCGGAGAGCTGTTGCACGGCCGCCATGAGCGTTTCCGGCACATAGACGCCCCCGTAGGGACCGAAATAGCCTTTCGCGTCCGGGACATCGCAGCTGGCCGGGCCAGGCTTGTAATTATCCAGAAGCCGCCGGGAGGAAAGGCGTGGCGCCGCTTCGTTCGTGCTCGGTAAAGTCGTCATTGGTTTTTCCTATGAAATCTCTGCTTCCATGGCATCATAGGAGCTATTGCGACCGGCAGACAAGCGGGTTTGCGCGCTCCTGCCATGCTGGAGCCTGAAAAATAGCCTGCCCCGGGGGTTACCCGCACGCACCAGGAAGAAGCCCCATGCGGAGTGTTGGATCTCCCAGGCTTGAGTATTGGGGCTGTTTTGATTCTCTCCGACTGCAACAAACGCCCCATGTTCAGCCGCCACGGAAGTCTCTAACAACTGTGTTGTCTTCGCCTTGACCCGCCGCCGCGCGGACACCATGATGGCGGTATCCGATCCCGGCCTCCGGGATGCCGGAGAGATGGCTGAGCGGCTGAAGGCGCCGGTTTCGAAAACCGGTAGGTGCGCAAGCGCCTCGTGGGTTCGAATCCCACTCTCTCCGCTTATCCAGGCGGCTTCTCGCCGACGGAGCCACGGAACATCCACCAAGTGGAGTTTACCGTGGCGCGGGCGGTGGATGGCTACTGGTTTTCCGATGTGCGGTTGCGGCTGATGGTCGATGCGGACTGGCAGAGGCTGGGGCTGACGCCCCGCCAGACGGTTTGCTATTGACCCTGTTCTTTTCTTTTCTTTCCCTGGGCGGCTATGGAGTTGGCCGGGACGGCGGAGGCTTCGTCGCCTTGGCTCCACGCCACGGACCCGGCGGGCAGGCCCTTCGTGGCCGGTTTTGAATCCGTATCCACCGGGGCAGTGGGGGGCCGGTTCAACGGCGGTGGCGGCCATGCGCAGAGCACCTCCGACCCGGCGGGCGGGTTCCTGGCCGGTTTTGCCGCCAACACCAGATGCCGTCTCACCGTCTCCCGGTGAATGCCCAGTTCCCGGGCGATCCGCCGATGCGACCAGCCGCGCGCATAAAGTGTTGTAACTGCTTATATCATGGCCACTTCCAGATGATTGGACATTCGTAACTTCCTCGCTTTCCAGTACGAAAAGCGTGAAGCCTACGAACTCCTTGCACCGTTCTAAAAGTGGCCGATTTTCACCTGCCCGCAAGTGGCCGGTTTTGCCCGCCCGCTGACAACCGGCGCGAAGGGGGCTTTTGATCCAGCGTACCACCGAATTAGGAAAGCCATTTCCGCAGCTTGCGCCACAAGCTCTTCTTTGGTGGACCTTTTGTGACCTCATCAGTACCTATAGTGGTCTCCGCGTCATCGAGGGTTTTAGGACGATTGCTATAGTATTTTTCATGAACTAACGCATCACGCTTTTGAGCCAGAAGAATTCTTTTCTGCGACCACGCCTCTGCCCATTGAACGCTGTTATTCTTAATCCAATAGTGCGACCGGCATGGAAGGGTCCAATTTCCGATTGAGGGAAACAAGCTGATGCTTTCGCCGTCGTACACAAGTTGCCAGCCGGCTGGCGAAAGGTTGGTGACGATCTCATTGCCGCAGCCGCAACAACACTTGTGGGATACAATCCGAAAACGGATTGAAACATAGAGAACCCCGTCTTCCAACTGCTGGGGCATAGATTCGACGAATTTATGCTGTAATTTCTGCATTGGTGATCATGTCCGGTCCAATGGTATACGTGGATTCATGCTCTTTCCGCTCGTCAAGATAAAAGCCGAAGTGCTTTTTCCACCGGATTACAGCTAGGGCTGCATTGAGCGCGTTAAGCTCAGCAATCTGAATGTTGCTAGCGTAGAGCTCATCGTCGCCGCCGGTCTTGAGCGGGATGTTCTGAATGTGCTTCTTGTAGTCCGGTGTCACAGTGATCGTGTTTACCATGCCGACTAATGTATCGGCCGTGGCTTCCACGCCAAGGCCTGTGTCGACAAAGGGGATGCTACTATTAACCAAAAAGTCTACCAACGTGGCCTTATCCGGCCCTGGGTCCATGCAAAGAAACGCGAAATTCAGCCCTGTGAGGTTGGCGACATTCGTGCCGTCAACACGCACAGCGTGTGGAATCAGCCCCTTGTGCCATCGGGAATATATTTCTGCGAGGTAGATCACCTTGAGCTTCCAAGCGCGTAATTGATAGCTGGTAGGTGTGCCGGGTGCACGATATGCGTTGTGCAACGAAAACTCATCGTCGTCGAACAGGTGAATTTCTTTCACCGGGGTTTTTGCAACGAAGTCTAGTACATATGATCCGGTGCCACCCAGGCCGACAATGGCAATTTTCAAGCCCTTTAACTTATCCGTAATTGGTGTGATCTCTGCACGCGCAGAGTTGGTGTCAGGAAATACAAAAGGGGAATCGTCGTCTTCGCTCTCAACAATCCTGCGCGTTTGAGCGGTAGCTTTTGGAAACAGCGCGCGTGCTGGGGTCTCGATGAGGTCGACGTATCTTCGGACTTTCACGTCGTAATCCACATCTGGAGTGACGGGCTTACTT
Organism: Planctomycetota bacterium; assembly: GCA_021831565.1. Lineage (GTDB taxonomy): Bacteria > Planctomycetota > Phycisphaerae > WQYP01 > WQYP01 > JAKBMM01. Next base: position 526 of record JAKBMM010000054.1, on the reverse strand, counting down.
GAAAAGTAGAACTTCGAAACGATACCTTCGGCCAATTCCTTGGTTTCTTCCTTGTTGATAATTCCGGCGATGGGAGTTCCGTCGGCATAATGCGGTTTATCGCCAGCAAAGTGCGCCGTGTGATCAGGTGGTTTGCCCGTCATCATGTCCGTGGACATGGTTAACGGAAAGATAAGAATTCCCCGTGCCAATGTGCGTGTGGCAGTGAGATATGGCACGCTCGATACAAGCAGGTGCGCGTGCTTGATTGACAACTCGAAGCCGTCATCGTGCAGAAGCTTCAGGTCCGGACTAGTGGTGATAATGTCCCTTGACCGTGCCATTTAGGTATTACGACCTGACTGCGCGAATAACGGTGAACGACATATCGTTCGTTATTTCTACCGGTTGCCCCCCTTTGGTAAGGGCGCGCTCAACAATAACTTGAACAAATTTTAATGACATGCGCGTACTCCAGTCGATATAGGGAAGATGGATGCACCATCACTCGGACGGATCCGGCGCAAGTACCGCCTCTTGAATGTCG
>JAKBMM010000009.1 GCA_021831565.1 Planctomycetota bacterium | reverse complement strand
GCTGTTGCCGCTCATTGAGGTGCGGCAACAACGCCAACAACCGCTCCCGATATCCTGCTTCACGAACCATGCATTCAATCTAACATCCCGTGGCAATTTGTTCAAGTTATTTTGCGGAGGCTCCTAAAGGGTGACACTTCGATTGAGACACAACGCATTACAGTTCCACGTTGTTTGCCGCGGCCTTCGTAAGCTACACTGTTCGAGCACAACTCGTGATACGAAAGGCATGGCTACGGAACATCGAACGGCTCATGGTGGTGACGACATGCTTCTGGACAACAAAACCAACGGCAAGGTTGGCGAAACACTCCGCCGGTATCTTCAACAAGACGCCCGCTTGTCGTGCATTTCCAGCGCATGGTCCGTCTATGCCTTTGCCGCACTGAAAACCGAACTCTCGCGGCTGGGAGAGGTTCGTCTTTTGCTGGCCTCGCCGGCCTCAACCGGCAGCGGCTCAAGTCAGCCGGGCGCCGACGGTGTCCCTGGCTTAACAGGCAGCGATGCGGATCGGCGACTCCGCAACTCGCTTAATCTGGCACACACCGCCCGCCAATGCGCCCAGTGGCTGGAAAATAAGGCCCAAATACGAATGGCCTCGGCGCCAGTACCGCAGAATCTGTTCCACATCCAGATTGCCGGCGGCCAAGCCACCGCCATCCACGGTAGCTCAAACTTTACAACCAGCGGGCTGGGTTTCGCTCCATCCAATGGTTTTGACATGAACACCCTCACCAGCGTCGCCGAGCAGACCCGGGGACTGATGGATTGGTTCAACTCAATTTGGAACGATGCGGCCGTATCCGCCGAATCCAAAGCCCGAATGCTTAACGACCTGAAGGCAATCTACGGCGAAAAATCGCCGGAACTGGTCTACTTTTTGACCCTCTACAGCCTATTCCACGACCTGCTGACCCAAATCGACGAAGACCAGATCATCAGAACCCGCACTGGCATAAAGGACACCCTCGTTTGGCGCAAGCTTTACCGCTTCCAACGTGATGGCATTCTGGGAGCCATCGATAAAATCGAAAAATACAACGGCTGCATCATCGCCGACAGTGTTGGCCTGGGTAAAACGTTCGAAGCGCTGGCGATCATCAAATATTACGAACTGCGCAACGACCGCGTGTTGGTGCTTTGCCCCAAGAAACTCCGCGAAAACTGGACCATCTACACCGTCAATGACAAACGGAATATCTTCGCCGCCGACCGCTTCAATTTTGACGTTCTCAACCATACCGACCTCACCCGCAATTCCGGCCACTCCGGGGAGGTAAATCTCGCCAGTGTCAATTGGGGCAATTATGACCTGGTGGTGATTGACGAGTCCCACAACTTTCGCAACAGCCCCAAACGCAAGGACGGCCTGACCCGCTACACGCGTCTTATGCAGGACATCATCAAAAAGGGCGTGAAAACCAAGGTGTTGATGCTATCGGCCACCCCTGTTAACAATCGGATGAACGACCTGAAAAATCAGGTCGCTTTCATTACCGAGGGCGTTGATACCGCCTTGACTGACCATGGGATCGCCAGCATGGAGCAGACACTCCGCAAGGCCCAGACGCTATTCAACCAGTGGCTCCGGCAGGACGAGCCGCAGCGCACGGCGGCGGCGCTTCTGGAAACCCTGAATTTCGACTATTTCAAACTGCTGGACCTGCTGACCATCGCCCGCTCCCGCAAACACATTGAGAAATATTACAACATGGCCGAAATCGGAGCGTTTCCAGAACGTGCCAGGCCGATTAATATTAAATCGGATATCGACACCGAAAAGCATTTTCCACCGCTGAAAGAAATCAACCAGAACATCCGCCGGCTGAATTTGAGCGCCTATGCCCCGCTTAAATATGTGCTGCCCCACAAGCTCGAAGAGTACAGCCGCAAGTACGACATCGAGGTTAAGGGCGGCTCCATATTCAAACAGGTTGACCGGGAAGAAAGCCTGATTCACCTGATGCGCGTCAGTCTCTTTAAGCGTATGGAAAGCTCCATCAATTCCTTCGCCATCACGCTCCGCAGGCTATTGGACGATGTCCGGCAGATCATTGGCAAATTGGAAGCCCACGATCAGGCCATGGTCGAGGAACTCAAAATCGAAGACATCGCCGTGGATGACGATGAATTCGAGCCGTTCCTGCTGGGCAAGAAAGTCAAAGTGCTCATCGGCGATGTGGATCGCATCAAATGGCTTCAAGAACTGCGCGAGGACGAGGCGCTACTGGGAACACTTCTGGCGGACGCCCAGAAAATTGACGCCACCCGCGATGCCAAACTCCGCCACCTGAAAGACGCCATTGTTCGCAAATGCCGGAATCCGACCAACCCCGGCAACCGAAAACTACTGATTTTCACCGCCTATGCCGACACCGCCCAATATCTTTACCGCGATATCGCCCCCTGGGCTGGGGAAACCCTTGGCCTGCACTGCGCCCTGGTCACCGGCCGAACCGATGAAAACCAGACCACACTTGCCGGCATCAGCCGCGATTCCAATTCGATCATTACCTCGTTTTCGCCGCTGTCCAAAGAGCGCTCCCGGATTGATCCGACCTTGACCACCGAAATCGACATCTTGATCGCCACCGACTGCATATCCGAAGGCCAGAACCTGCAGGATTGCGATTACGTGGTGAATTATGATATTCACTGGAACCCAGTCCGCATCATTCAGCGGTTCGGCCGCATCGACCGTATCGGCTCAAAAAACAAAATCATTCAATTGGTCAACTTCTGGCCGAACATGGAACTGGACGAATACATTAATCTGGAAGCCCGCGTCAGCGGCCGCATGGTGCTGCTGGATATTTCCGCCACCGGGGAGGAAAACATCATCCAGCCCAACGATAAGGCCAGGATGAACGACCTGGAATACCGCCGGCGCCAGCTTCAGCAGCTTCAGGAAAGCGTGGTCAACCTGGAAGATTTGGCCAACAACATTTCCATTACCGACCTGACACTGAATGATTTTCGCATGGATCTGGCCGGCTATCTGAAAAATCACGGCGACCAACTTCAGCGTATGCCCATCGGCGCTTTTGCGGTAACACCCGCGGCCGGTACGGAGATTCCATCAGGCGTGATCTTTTGCCTGCGCACCGCGGCGCCCGAAACCGTCATCGAAAGCACCTACGCTCTGTCTCCGTATTATCTCGTGTTCGTATCAGATAACGGTCAGGTTGTGCATAACTTTCCCCAGACGAAAAAGATTTTGGACTTGTTCAAAAAGCTGGCGTTGGGTCAGGCCGTGCCTGATGCCCCCGCCTTGGCAACTTTTAATGCCGCCACCCGGCATGGCGCCGACATGGAGCAATACCAGTCGCTCCTGGGCAGGGCCGTCGCGGCCATCACCGGCAAGGCGGATGAAAAAGGGATCGAAAGCCTTTTCCAACCCGGCGGCACCGTCGTGAATAAGGGGGCTTTTGCGGGTACGGATGATTTCGAGGTGGTTTCATACCTGATCATTCTCCCGGAGCGCCTATCCGCATGATCGACGCCATCTATAAATATCTGGCGATTCCGGAATCCTGCCGGCTGGGCAAGCGCGTGTTCAAAAGGCTGTTCTTCCAAAAGACGCAGCTTGGCGCTGCGGACAAGAAAATATTCGAGCGGGACGTGGACAGCATCCTCTGGCAGTACACGCTCAAACCATCGACCATTCCGGTGGCCGTCTATCGCGACGACCAGCGGGAATATGTTGAAATTGCGGTAATGCAAGCCAACCTTCGCCAGCCGGCCCGCCACCAGCGCATGGCGGAAATGATCCAAAGGGCGATTCCGTACCCGATGCTGCTCGTGCTGGCCTGCGAATCTCGCGCCGCGATAAGCCTTGCCGGCAAACGCTTCAACCAGGCGGATCATAGCAAGGTCGTCGCCGAGGAGTTTTTCATCACCGATTGGTTCTCGCCGGCGGCGGCGACGGGCGTGGCGGCGGATTTTCTGACCGATATGGCGATCGGCAAATTGCCGCAAACCAATTTTTACGCCCTGTACAACGGCTGGATGGAACGGCTGATCGCTTTCCAGTGCGCCCGGTTCAGCGGCCAATATCGGCTCGGAGCGCCCGGCACTGATTGGCGCGCTCGCCGCGGTCGGCTGGCCGAGTGCGTGCGAATTGAGGAAAATATCACCCAGTTACGCCGTGCCCTGAAATCCGAGACGCAATTCAACCGGCAAGTGGAACTGAATATGCGGATTAAGGGGATGGAAAAAGAGTTGGCGCTGATGACTGGTGGATTTTAGGCGATTATGGTTGCGGGGAAAGAGGCTCAGGGGCCGAGGCCGTGGTAGGCCAGAGGCGGCCGTATAGGCTAATATTGAAATCGGTTGAATGGAAAAAGATGATATTCATACGTCAGAAAATGATTCTGAGCCTCCTTAAACAGGCGGGGCATCCGCTGCCGCGAACGGTTCTTGTAAAGCTCGCGTTTTTGCTTCGTCAGGAAACCGTGGTCAAGGAAGAATCAAGCTTCTACGATTTCGTGCCCTATAAATACGGGCCTTTCTCCTTCACGTTATATCGGGAATTGGGGAACCTACAGCAATACGGTTATTTGGCCTCTGGAGAAAGCTCGATCGCCCTGTCTGAATCCGCCCCTGATCTGGCCATAGATATGACCACGCGGTTGCCCAAATCCATCCAGAGCGCAATCGCCGATGTTCTTGGCCGATATGGAAAACTCAGTCAGGATGCACTCGTGCAAAGTGTATACACACGCTATCCCTGGTACGCACTCAACTGCGAACTGCCTGAGCGACGCCTGATATCCATCCAACGCCCGAAAAAGGCGGCGCCCGCCGTGTATACAACGGGCTACGAAGGCAGGTCGGTAGATGCGTTCTTCAACGACCTCATGGAAAGGGGAATTGAAGTTGTTATCGACGTTCGCGCGAATCCGGTCTCCCGAAAATACGGCTTCTCGCGCCTGCGCCTCGGAGACTTATGCGAGCGGCTGGGATTTGAATATCGCCATATGCCGAATCTCGGTATCCCGAGTGTTGCCCGCGCGGGCCTGAGCGACTTTGACTCTTATCAGCGTTTGCTGAATCAATATGAACAAAGGATGCTGCCTGAACATCCCGCCGACATCGAGGAACTGGGCCGCATTCTTTGCCGCCGGTCTTCGGTTCTCGTTTGCGTGGAGAAGGATGTGCGTTGTTGCCACCGCAGCCGGCTGGCCAATGCCGTTGCGGCCGCGACCGGCCTGGAGGTTGTTCATTTATGACCGGCGGCACGAACGCGAAGGAAACTCTTAAGGTGCTCATCGCGGTCAAGACGTATCCGATCCCTTCGGCCAAGTACGATGAGTTGGTCTGCACGGCCGGCGTAACGGAACGAGGGGATTTCATCCGCCTCTATCCGATCAACTTCCGCGACCTGCCCTTCAGCCGGCAGTACAGGAAATACCAGTGGATTGAGGTCCGCGCCGAAAAGCACCGGGGACGCGACGTGCGCAAGGAGAGTTATCGGCCGGATTGCGCCACGATCCGGATATTGGGGAAGCCGATCAGCACCAACCCCGGTAATTGGAGTGAACGTGCCCGGTACGTTTTGGCGAAAAAACGCGTTCAATGGAGGAGCTTCGTGATCATCAGGAGACTGACGGGACTTCCCTCGGCGTTTTCAAGCCGAAAAGCATTGACGACCTTAAAATATCTTCTGACGATACCGATTGGAAGCCTGGCTTCAAAGCGGCGCTCAGCCAAGCCAGACTCTGGGATGATCGGACACGCAGCAAAGAGCCTCCCCGCAAAGTGCCATTCAAGTTCCAATATTGTTTCAAATGCGACGATACTCGATGCAACGGACACCAGATGATGATCGAGGATTGGGAAGTCGGGGCGCTGTTCTGGAAACTTGTGGACCAGGGCCATTCGAACGACGATGCGGCGAAAGAGGTGCGGGATAAATTTTTTAGCGAACTCTGTGGACCCGACAAAGACACACACTTCCTTGTGGGAACCATCCTCGCTTACCCGAAGTCCTGGGTGGTGATCGGGGTCTTCTATCCCAAGATTTCGGCCCCACGCCCCAAAGGCGACTCTGACCGCGGCCTTTTTAACATGGAACAGAATCCTTGAGCGCAAGCCATCTGCCTATAGACCAGCTTCTTGGTCGATGCGTTCGACCGTGCGCACAGCCGCGTCACGTTCGACCGATGGCGGGCGGAACCTAACAGTCTAGCGGGTCGGGCGTGGAAGGAAGCAAGGTTTAGTAGCCCCGCCCGATGCCGCCGAACTGCCGGAGTTGACGCCGTTTGGTTTTTCAAGGAAAACGGGTATCCATGTCGGGCGGGACGCCCGACCCCCGAACGCGGCACTGATTGGCGCGCTAGCCGCGATCTGCTGGCGGAGTGCGTGCGAATCGAGGAAAATATCACCCAGTTACGCCGTGCCCTGAAATCCGAGACGCAATTCAATCGGCAAGTGGAACTGAATATGCGGATCAAGGGTGTGGAGAAAGAGCTGGCGTCGGCAGTAAGAAGATTCTAACCGCGAACGGTTTGTCGAAAATAGGTGCAGGTTGAGCTTCCCGGCACGAACACCGGAGGATATCCAGATGGATCAACCAAATCTCGGCCCAAGCGCAGATGCAACAAGGCTGCTAAACGAATCCATTAAAAAATATGGGAACTCCGGCCCTTTTATATCGCCTGATTTGCACAAGGAAATAGTAGCACAGTGGAAAGCCACCAAGGACCAGGACCCACTGTTGTCGCCCATCTTCTCCGCAGAATCGTGCGCATTCGGTACAACAGGCTTCTCTTTCGTGGGCCCCCGTTGCCAACGGGGCAGCTATTTTGGCACAAGCGGCACGGACTTCGACGGTCGCGATCCCGTGGAATTTCCGGTCAAGACCGATATTAGCGATAAGACTGTCGATTATTGGATGAAAAGGGTGGAGGCAGTGGAGCCTCCCCGCCTCAAAGCCCATTACGCCGATTTAATCTGGGAGTACTCCGAGGGGCGAAAGATTTCAGATGCACACAGTTATGCTATGCGTGCGGCGGATGAATATCTCAACGCGTATGCGGAAGACCCCAAAATGAGATATCGCTGTGCCGACCGTGCGATCCACCTGGCTAGCACTGTCAACGATCAGAGCGCAGTACAGCGGGCGGTTAAGCTGATTCTCGATCGTTTGCAGGGATCCGCAGCAACACCCGAACCGTCACAGGCGGCGTTCAACCTGCTGATTAATAGAAAGTGCGTTACGCTGTCCCCCGCCCAGGAGTCCCTTATAATTCAGCGGCTTGATGAGGCGCTATGTACAAGCCAGGCTGCAAATGCGGACCCACAGCTTTGCATTGGCGCGGTTCAGGCGTACATGCCGGCAGCGGATTGCTTAATTGGGTATTTCAATAGAAGCGGTAACCAGGAAAAAGTCCTTGAGGTTCTGCGAAAACTTGTGAAACACCACCTTTCGGATTTTGCGGGGGCCGGTCCGCTTGCTCCGCCGTTACTCGCCAAACTACGGAAGAAAATTCTCGAGTACACGGGAGATAAGTCCCTGCTCCAGGAGGTTGACAACGCTCTCCGTGATGCGGGTGTGAAATCTATGCAGACCATGGCTGAGGTCCGTACCGAAACCGCTATCCCGACCGTCCAAGTCGAGGCTGTTCTAAACCGTCTTTGCCAAGGGACCTTACGGCAAGCTCTCCACGGCTTCGCGATGGAATTCACGCCCGATCCTGCGGAGTTTCGTGGCACCCATGCCTTTGATCTGATGCGCAACGTATGTCCAATGATCATGGTTGATGCGCAGGGCCGCCGTGTCGGCGATCCGACGGTGAACGAAGACTCGGAGATGTGTCACCTCATGGTCTGCGCAATCCTCGCAACAAGCCAATTACTCGTCTACGTGCTGGGCAGGATACTCATCCACTACCAAGCAATCGCAGAAACGGTGGCCCAGGAGCTATCGTCGCGAGAAGTCTTTGAGGATGACCGACGTGGGGTGCTGGAAAAGGGCATCGAATGTGCGCTTTCCACTGAACACTTGGTCGCCGGCCACCTCCTGATCCCACAGATCGAACACGCAGTGCGCAGGCTTGTCGAGGGCAACCAGCATTCCACATATCAGCCCACACAGCGAGGTGGCGGAACGCCGTTGAAGCTGCTGAATGCCCTGCTGGACGAACCAAGTCTTTCTTCGTTACTTGGTAATCGCTACCTGACATACCTGAAGGTGGTCCTGACGGAAGAAATGGGACTTAATCTGCGCAACAGGCTCTGCCACGGCATGATGGTCCCGGAAGAATTCACACCATGGACGAGCGCCATCTTGGTACACGTACTGGCGATACTCGGCCTCGGAAGAGCGGAAGATTTCAAAACGTTTAGGGAAGGCATGAAGGGACAATAATGCTCTTCACGAACGAAGCGCAAAAAAAGTCCCTTGCGATGACCGCTTGCGGAACGCTATTGTGTTTGTAGGAAAATAAAACTCTGGGATTTGCATCATGTCGATACCCATCGGACAATCTACAACAATAGAAGCCCCCGAATTCAATAGGAGGCTCCACTTGACCTATATCTATGGATTCATACCGGGATCACCCGAATCGCAAGTTCCCAATCCACCCTCCGGATCGCCCGGCGGCTACAAAGTCAGATTTGTTCTTTGTACACCGGGCCAAGAAGAATTCTTTTCCACAATCGACGTGGTGAAAATACCCGATTTGGGCAAGTCCCCACTGAAAGCCGCGGTTCCGCCCGATGGCGGCATGCGTGTCGATCTCTGCCTCGACCCGAGAAGCTCAACTCGGGCGGCATCCATTTTGTTCGGAACGAATGACGCAAATGAAATCTCGCACGCCGATATGACAGTACAGGCCGCCAATTTCCAAGAAGCCTACCGTACCGCTTACAACCTCGTCTTGCCTCAATTGAGCTGGTGGAGCTATTCCCAAGACGTTGGCATCGGCGTCATGGCTTGCCACATCACAGAAGAGAGAACGAAATCGATAAGGCTGATTGTCGGGTGTCTCGGAAAGCCAAAAGTCATAGAAATTGGCATAACAAAGCTGTGGCCATTAACACCAATTTGGCGCCAGATATTTTCGTCCTATCGGGAAGCGCTCTCCTCAAACAACATTTTCTTCCAATTCCTTTGCTTTTATAAAGTGGTCGAGGCAGTTGGAAAGATACGGGCCGTCCGTTGCAGGCGCGAAAAAGCTGCCGGCAGGCTTCCGCACACGCCGCCGGAGAGAATCCCGCATACCTACACCGGATATTCGCTCGATGAGGAAGCGTTCGCGCCCTATCTCGGTAAAAAATTCACGGATGTGTGTGATGGTTTTAGGGAAACCGCTCGCAATGCCATCGCCCACATCGATCCCTTCCAAACCGAGCCGTCGCTTATAGCCGACCAGTGCGCTGATGTAGAAAAATGCGAGGCGGCCATCCCCGTTATCAAATACATTGCGCGGGAAATGGTTAAAAACGAAATCGCCGCCGATCCGCAAATGAACGCGCTTCCGGCACCATCGCCCTGTTTTCCAGCCTAACTCGGAAGCTCGTGGACGGCGGGGAGATGCCCCACGGCGTTTCGTGGGTGCAGGTTGGGTGTTTGGTGAGGGTGGGCGGGCCTGCGGTACAATGCATCCGCCCTTGAATCGCGGTATCATTTTCCCCAAGCTGGGCCGCCGGCGCGGCGGTGGCGGTGGATAGCCGGGATAGCCGGGGACATGACGACGGCTCCGGCTGTTGTCCTTTCCCCTCTGCGCCCGCGGCGTCCTCGGCGGTTGGATGCGTCGCATTATCGGGAAACGCTTATGCAAAAACTCACCTCCACCACCGACGGCGGCTCCCAGGACATGCGGCTCCCAGGAAATGCTTGCCGCCACCACGCCGGCGGGCTAACATATTCCACAGGCTATTTCTTCCGGTAGAGGCGCTACAATATGGTAAACCTGAAGCGCAATGGGCGGGGGCGGATGTATTCGACGGCAAGCGCCGGGAAGTTAAAAGCCGTGCCACGAAGAAATAAAATTGAAGATCAAGCCCGAATGTTGGTGAAGGACAATCAGGAGGCCGATCCTTCAATTACCACCGTATATTGGTTCCCCGCCGATAAGGAAGTGCGATTACTGGAATTGACCTCCGAAATTCCCACCAGCCCGGACGGTGAGATTCACCCCTATCGGTTCGGTCCCTCGCCGCAGAACAAACTCCGGTTTCCCTCTGCCATCGCCCTGATCCGTCCGGAGGAGTTCGGCCAGCTTCAGCTCCCCAAGGGCTGGGGGACATGGCGGAAGGCGAAGGAGCTTGCTGGTGGCCTTTGCGCCAAGTGCGGCGCGCATGGAGAATCCCAACCCGGAATATCCTTGGATCGACACGCAATCCGGCGATATTCTTATCCCAGCGGATGATTTTACGCTGGGCGGCAGGGTCAGGCCCGGTCAACTCGCGAAGCTTGAGGCGCTGCTGCGCAGCCTCATCCACCATGGCATTTTTTGATCGTGCGCCGCAGAGCGGGTTATGTCACGGCGCGACGCCATACCTGGCCCCCTTCAAAATCGGGCCGTCCCTTGTTGCCGACGAATACAGCGACGTTGAATATTGCGAGGCAGCCCTCCTCATTATCAAATACATTGCGCGGGAAATGGTTAAAAACGAAATCGCCGCCGATCCGCAAATGAACGCGCTTCCGGCACCATCGCCCTATTCTCCAGCCTAACTCGGAAGCTTGTGGACGGCGGGGAGATGCCCACGGCGTTTCGTGGGTGTAGTTTGAGTGTGTGGTGAGGGCGGGCGGGCCTGCGGTACAATGCATCCGCCCTTGAATCGCGGTATCATTTTCCCCAAGCTGGGCCGCCGGCGGAGTAGTGGCGGTGGATTGCCGGGATAGCCGGGGATCATGACGGCTCCGGCTGTTGCCCTTTCCCCTCTGCGCCCGCGGCGCCTCGGCGGTTGGATGCGTCGCATTATCGGGAAACGCTTATGCAAAAACTCTCTCCCACCACCGACGGCGGCTCCAAGGACATCCTGGCGGAAAATATCGCTCGACTCAAAGAGATTTTTCCGGAAGTGTTTGCCGAAGGGAAGATTGATTTTGACGCGCTCAAGCAGCTTCTCGGCGAATACGTGGACGATGCCAACGAACGCTACAGCTTCACCTGGAACGGCAAATCCCAGGCCCGCCGGATTGCCCAGACGCCCAGTATGGGCACTCTACGTCCCTGCCCGGACGAATCGGTCAATTGGGACACCACGCAAAATCTGTTCATCGAAGGCGACAATCTGGAGGTGCTCAAACTGCTCCAGAAGTCGTACTATAAAAAGATCAAGATGATTTACATCGACCCGCCGTACAACACCGGCAAGGAGTTCATTTACCCGGACAACTTCCGCGACAGCATCAAGAATTACATGGAACTGACCGGCCAAACCGACACCGAAGGCCGCAAGCTTTCCACCAATGCGGAAACATCAGGCCGCTACCACACCGATTGGCTCAACATGATGTATCCCCGCCTGAAACTGGCCAGAAATCTGCTGCGCGATGACGGCGTGATTTTCATTTCGATTGACGAAACCGAGCATCCCAACCTGCGCAAGCTTGCCGATGAGGTCTTGGGCGAGGAGAACTTCATTGCCGACATGGTCTGGTCCGCAGGCCGTAAAAACGATTCGAAATATATTTCTGTATCGCACGAGTATATTCTTGCCTACGTGCGGGACGTGGAGCACCTGCGGGAGAATGACATCATCTGGCGGCAACGCAAAGGCGGATTGGACGAAATTTACGCCGCCTACGCTCGTCTAAGGAAGGCGTACAGGGCGGACAACAAGGCGGTGGAAAATGGACTCAAACAATGGTTTGCCGGCCTCCCTGAAACCCACGCGGCAAAGGCCCATCGCCATTACTGTTGCGTTGATCAGCGGGGAATCTACTTTGCCGCCGACATTTCCTGGCCCGGCGGTGGCGGGCCAAATTATGAGGTGTTGCACCCGAGTACCGGCAAGCCCGTGCGAATCCCATCACGGGGTTGGATGACCAGCGACCCCGCTAAGATGGCGCAGTGGATTAAAGAGGACCGTGTTCACTTCGGTGAAACCGAAGATTCCGTCCCCTGTATAAAATCCTATTTGGCCGAACGCGAGGAGGAAGTTCCCTACAGTGTCTTTTACCAGGATGGGCGAGCCGCCACGAAGCGTCTGCGTGAATTACTGGGCGGCGACTGGTTCGAGAATCCCAAAGACGAAACGGTCCTGAAGAAAATAGTTGAGTTCGCCGGCGACAAAGGAGCAATCATCCTCGATTTTTTCTCCGGTTCCTGCACCACCGCGCACGCCGTTCTCGACCTGAACAAACAGGATGGCGGCAGCCGCAAATTCATCATGGTTCAACTGCCGGAACCGTGTGATAAAAATTCCGAAGCCTTCAAGGCGGGTTACAAAACCATCGCCGACATTGGCAAGGAACGCATCCGCCGGGTCATTAAAAAACTCAACGAGGAAGATGCCAAAACCACCGCCAAGGAAACGCAAAATCCAGCATTGTTTTCCTCTGCGGACTCCGCGGCTCCGCGTGAACTTGACCGTGGCTTCAAAGTTTTCAAACTCGCTTCCAGCAATATTAAAACCTGGGACCCTGATTTCAATAAGCTTGAACATTCGCTGTTAAACGTCACCGAACCGATCAAACCCGAACGCAGCGAAGCCGACGTGCTTTACGAAATTCTTCTCAAATACGGTCTGGACTTGACCCTGCCCATTGAGAAACGCGAGATCGGCGGCAAAACCGTCCACATCATCGGCGGCGGCAACTTGGTGGTTTGCCTGGCCATGAACATGACTCTGCCGGTGGTTGAGCAGATCGCCGCGCTAAAGGACGAATTCAAACCGGAAACTCCGCCCGGCATGCGCGTGGTGTTCAAGGATGCCGGTTTTGCCAACAACGACGAACTCAAGACCAACGCCGTGCAGATTCTAAAACAGCACGGCATTGAGGACGTCAGGGCGCTGTAGAAGGTATGGTTGCTTGCCGAAGCACAGCACAGCTTTGGCGGAAAGTGCATTCGGAATTGTTCAGGATATAACCCAGAGTCTGACGACATGATGACATTCGCAGAATTATTTAAGCGTCTTCACGACGGGGACGAAACCGTTGAGATTGAGGCAAAGACCAGCCGGGACGTTGGAAACTCACTGCTGGAGACCGTCTGCGCCATGTCCAACGAACCAGGGCGCGGCGGGGGATACATTCTGTTGGGTGTACGGCGTATGTCTGAGGCGTTGTTCCCCGACTATGAAGTCGTGGGCGTGCCGCAGCCCGACAAGGTGCAGGCCGATCTGATCAGCCAATGTTCCAGTGTATTCAATATTGCTGTGCGGCCGCAGGTGGAAACGGAAATTCGTCCGGATAATAAGGTCGTGCTGGTCGTTCATGTGCCGGAAGCGCCGGCACATGACAAGCCGGTATATTTCCGGAGCAAGGGGTTGCCGCGGGGATCATTTCGCCGTATCGGCGCAACGGATCAGGTTTGTACGGATGACGATTTGCAGGCTCTGTATCAGGGGCGTGACCATCGCAGCTTGGACGAAAGCATTGTTGAAAACTGCGCTCTCGATGACCTGGACCCGGCGGCTATCGCAGAGTACCGGCGCATTCGGGCCGAAGCCAACCCCAATGCGCCGGAACTGGGCTACGCCGATAACGAATTACTGCTGAGTTTGTGCGGCGCTGACCGGCGCGGAGACAAGCTTCTGCCCACTGTTGCAGGCGTATTGCTGTTTGGAAAACGTGCAGCCATTCGCCGCGTATTCCCACTGATGCGGGTGGATTACATTCGCGTGCCCGGACGGTAATGGGTTCGCGATCCGGAAAGCCGGTTTGACACGGTGGAAATCCTCGATCCGATCATGCTCGCATTGCCGCGGGCGCTCAATACAGTGCTGGACGACATCCCCAAGGCATTCCACCTACCGGCCAATAGCGTGCGCCGGCAGGATGTTCCATTGGTGCCGCGTACGGCGATCCGCGAAGCTTTGGTCAACGCCGTGATGCACCGGAGTTACCGGCACAAATCGCCGGTTCAGATCATTCGGTATGCGAATCGACTGGAGGTTCGCAATCCGGGGCATTCGCTGGTGCCCGATGAGCGGCTGGGCGAACCAGGATCGATTACGCGGAACGAAAAGATTGCCGCCGTGTTGCACGAGACCCGCTACGCCGAAACGAAAGGCAGCGGTATTCGGGCGATGCGCGAATCCATGGCCCAGGCGAGTTTGACCCCGCCGACGTTTGAGTCGGATCGCCAGAAAGATTGTTTTGTTGTCACGTTCCTCTTCCATCATTTCCTGAACGAGGAGGATGTACGCTGGTTGGGGCAATTTGCGGACGCCGCGCTGTCCGAGGATGAGCAAAAGGCGCTGGTATTTGCGCGAGAAATTGGGGCGATTAACAATGCCGCCTATAGGGACATCAACCGGGTGGAGACGCTGGTTGCAAGTGGGCATTTAAGACGGCTCCGGGTCTTGGGGCTGTTGGAGCAAAAAGGAAAGAGCGCCGGCACATTTTACGTGCCCACGCCACGGTTGACGGAAACTGCGCCCTTGGCCGGTCCGTCACAGCCGCAAGCGCAAGGGTTAACCCCTGCGCTTAAGGCGCAAGCGCAGGGGTTAACCCCTGCGCTTAAAGCGCAAGCGCAGGGGTTGGCCGCAACATCCACTGGGTTCCCCGGCAACCCGGAGGGCTTACCTGATGAGCTTGCCGAGGTGGTACGAGGGCTGCGCCAGCGAGCCGGCCCAGCCGAGCTACGGATGGTCATCCGACGTTTGTGCGCCTGGAAGCCCCTGAGAGCCGAGCAGATCGCACGCTACCTCGGCCGTAAGCAAATCTATATAACACGAACGCACCTTACCCCCATGATCCGCCGGGGCGAACTCGTGTACGTCTATCCGAATAACCCGGCCCACCCCCAACAGGCGTATATTGTTTCAAATGCGACGCCCCCACTGGAGTTTTCGCGGTTAGAATAGCCCAAAAGGAGTACGCCATGAAACTTACCGAAATCGAAAAGCGAAAAATCAAGCGGGAATTGGCGGCGTGCCTGGCAGGCCAGACTGAAGTGAGAAAAGTGATGATCTTTGGATCTTTTCTGACCAGCGACGATCCGCAAGATCTCGATGTGGCGATTTTCCAGGACAGCGATGAAACATATCTGCCGCTGGCATTGAAATATCGTAAACTGCTGCGGCCTGTGGCGGATCACATTCCCCTGGATGTGATTCCTGTTCGTCCAGTGGATGCGCATGGCTCGTTCCTTGAGGAAATTAAAAAGGGCGAGGTTGTTTATGAGCATTGATCCTACGCCATCGGTCGTGCCACATGGCCCGCCGGAACCAGCGCTATGCCGCAGATGTGTGGAGGTGGCACGCCGGGTTTTAGCGGAAGCCGAGATCCTTGTGGGAGCCACGTGAAACTCCAATTCGATTCCAACCTCGACTACCAGCTTGAAGCCGTCCGCTCTGTCGTGGACATTTTCGACGGCCAGCGGGCCTGCATGTCCAACTTCACGGTGGCGCCGCTGGAAACAAACGAAGACAGCGGCGGCCTGTTTGCCGGGGCGCGGCCGAATGATCTGGGCATCGGCAACCGGTTAACGCTGCTGGATGATGAATTGCTTAAAAACGTCCAGGCCATCCAGATGCGCAACGGCTTGAAGCCGGCGGACAAGCTGGGATCGATGGACTTTTCGGTGGAGATGGAAACCGGCACGGGCAAAACTTATGTGTATCTGCGCACCATCTTCGAGCTGCACCAGAAATATGGCTTTACCAAATTTATCATCGTGGTGCCGTCGGTGGCCATCAAGGAGGGCGTCCACAAGTCGCTGGCGATCACCGCCGGGCATTTCAAGGGACTTTATGAAAACGTCCCGTTCGATTATTTCGTCTACGACTCGCAGAAACTGGGCCAGGTGCGAAATTTCGCCACCAGCGACGGCATCCAGATTATGGTTATCAACATCGACGCCTTCCGCAAAAGCTTCGATGATCCGGAAAAGGAAAACAAAGCCAACATCATCCACCGCCCGCAGGATCGTATGGCCGGGAACCGGCCCATCGAGTTCATTCGCGCCACCAATCCCATGGTGATTATTGATGAGCCGCAGAGCGTCGATACCACCGAAACCAGCAAGAAGGCCATTGCGTCGCTCAATCCGCTTTGCACCCTGCGTTACTCGGCCACACACGTCGACCAGTACAACATGATGTACCGGCTCGATTCGGTGGATGCCTACGAGCGCAAACTGGTCAAGCAGATCGAAGTCGCTTCCATTGAGGTTGCCGACAGTCACAACCGACCATACATCAGGCTCTGTGGCGTGGACAACACCGCCAGCCCCATTACCGCCCGCATTGAACTGGATGTGCAATTGAGGCGCGGCGGGGTTAAGCGCCAGAAGAAGACCGTCCGGCAGGGTGACGACCTGATGCAAATTTCCGGCGGACGGGGGTTTTACGAAGGTTACATCGTCCAGGACATTTACTGCGAGCCAGGCAAGGAGTGTATCAACTTCACCAGCAAGCCGGAGACGGTTTATGTCGGCCAGGCCATCGGCGAGGTGGATCAGGACGAATACAAGCGCCTGCAGATACGCAAAACCATTGAAGAGCATCTGGAGAAGGAATTGACCCTGCACCCCAGGGGAATCAAGGTTCTCAGCCTGTTCTTCATTGATCGCGTGGCGAACTATCGGGTGTATGATGAGACGGGCAACGCCAAGCCCGGCAAATATGCCCTGATGTTTGAGGAAGAATACGATCGGGCGATTCAGAGGCCCAAATACCGCAAGCTTTTTGACGGCGCCGCACCGGCCAATGCCCAGGGCGTTCACGATGGTTATTTCGCCGTGGACAAGAAGGGCGGGCGGGAAGTGCTCAAGGATTCCACCGGCGAGGGGCGCACGCAGGCGGATGAAAGCGCCTACCAGCTTATCATGCGCGACAAGGAAAAACTGCTGAGTTTTGACAGCAGGCTCAAATTCATATTCTCGCACTCGGCCTTGAAGGAAGGCTGGGACAATCCCAACGTGTTTCAGATATGCACGCTAAACGAAACCAACTCCGTCATGCGCAAGCGCCAGGAGATTGGCCGGGGATTGCGCATTGCGGTGGATCAGCAGGGCAACCGGGTGCAGGGCTTCGAGGTTAACCGGCTCACGGTGATGGCCAACGAGTCCTATGAAGATTTCGCCCGGCAGTTGCAGAAGGAAATTGAGGCTGAGGAGGGAATCCGCTTCGGCGTGGTGGAGAAGCACATGTTTGCCAACATTGTGGTTGCCATGGAGGGCGATAAACCCCAATACATGGGAGCGGAAGCGTCGGCGCAGCTATGCGAACATTTGCAAAAGCTGGGCCATATTGATGAAAAGGGGAAAATCCAGGACTCTCTGCGGAAAGCGTTAAATGAGGGTACAGTCGATATACCCCCGGCCATGGCGCCGCAGGCTCCGCAGATACTCGCGGCGTTAAAGAAAGCGGCAGGCAGGCTCAACATTCAGAACGCCGCTGATCGCAAACGGGTGACACTCAACAAGCGTGTCTACCTGAGCGAAGAATTCAAGCAGCTTTGGGACCGCATCAAGTACAAGACCACGTTTCGCGTCCAGTTCGACAGCGCCGCCCTGATCGCTAAATGCGCCAGTGAAATCGCCGCCATGCCATCGGTGGGCAAGGCCCGATTTGTCTTCCGCCGGGGCCAGGCCCAAATCGACCGCGGCGGCGTGCAGATGAAAGAAATAGAGCAGAGCGTTCACGTCTACGACGCCCGCGATTATCAGTTGCCCGATATCATCAGCTACCTGGAAGAACAGACCCACCTGACGCGGCGATCATTGGTGGAAATCCTGCTGCAAAGCGGGCGGTTGGACGAGTTCAAGAACAATCCACAGAAGTTTGCCGAAAGCGTCGCCCAGATCATCATCCGTGTGATGCGTTTGTTCATTGTCGACGGCATCAAGTACGAGAAAATCGGCGACGGCTATTTCTATGCGCAGGAACTTTTTGAAAAGGAAGAAATTTCCGCGTACCTGAACGCCAACATGATCCAAAGCGCCAAATCTATTTATGAGCAAGTGGTGTACGATTCGGAGGTGGAGCACGAATTTGCCCGTCAATTTGAGCTGAGCAGCCAGGTGAAGGTATACGCCAAGCTACCCAGTTGGTTCCCCATAGCGACGCCCCTGGGCGAGTACCACCCGGATTGGGCCGTATTGGTCGAGATGGATGGCCAGGAGCGGCTCTATTTCGTGGTGGAGTCCAAGGGGAGCATATTCACCGACGCCATCCGGCCCACTGAGCAGGCGAAAATCGACTGTGGCAAAAAGCACTTCGCGGCGCTGAATTCCGGCGTCCAGTTCACCAAGGCCGACAACTTTCAAAGCTTCATGGAGTCGGTAACAGTTTGTCCAGCCGCATCTACGCCCACTGGAGGCGTGCAATGAAGGTAACCGTTCACGGGAGCGCGGAAAACGGCCGCGGGATTGCGATCCCCGCGGCTGCTCCATGGTCGCCCCCCCCGCAGCCGTGGATGGAAATCCACGGCCGTCCTTCCGTAACCGTAAACCATCATGCCTCGTAATCCAACCACCGCTCTATTACCATCCACGACCGTGAAAAGCCGCCCGGAGGTGGACGAAAAACGGCCACGGCATTGCGATCCACGCGGCTGCGTGGCGGGGGCGGCGCGGTGATTGGCGGTCCCGGCGCGGCAATTTTCCGGGCCGAGTCGAAATCCCCCTGAAAACAAGACCGATTCAATATGCCGCGGGGCATTCTCTCGAAGAGCTATCGGAACACAAGCGGGTGGGGACAGCCGCGCTCCGAGGCGTTGCCCGGAAAAATTGCCACGCCGGAAGAGCTACAGAGCGCGAAGAAATTCCACGATGGCGGCGTTGACCGCCTGGGGCGCCTCAAGATTCGCCAGGTGGCCGGCGCCCGGTATCTCCACCAGCCGGCCGGCGGGAATTTGATCGCACATGGCGCGGGCCGTCGCCGGCGGCGTAAGGACATCTTCCTGTCCCACAACCACAAGTGCCGGCACGCGCAATTGCCGGAGAAGATCGGTATGGTCGCCGCGGCGGGCCATGGCCTCCTGGGCGTTGACGATCCCGGCGGGATTCTGGGAACAAATCATCGCGAAAACATGCCGGCGAAGTTCCGCCGGCGCGGTGGAAGAAAGCAGGCGGGGAACCATGGCGTCGGCAACCGGTTTGACGCCGCTCTCCGGAACGGCGCGAATCATGTTGCGGCGATTTTCACGCGCCTGGGGCGTATCGGCGGCGGCATGGGTATCCATCAACATGACCGCGGTAACGACTTCGGGATGGCGGCGCAACAGCGCCAGCAGAACGTAGCCGCCCATGGAAAATCCTCCCACCGCCGCAGAGCCGCCGGTGTCGGCCCGGAGGAGGCGATGGATGTCATCGGCGAACGATTCCATGGAGCAATTTTCCCGGGGCCAGGGCTTCCGCCGGCCGAATCCCGGCAAATCAGGCGTTAACACGCGATACCCAAGCCCCTCCAACGCGGATCGTTGCGGCGTCCACATACGTGAATCCAGGGGAAAACCGTGGAGGAGAAGGATGGTTTGGGGTGCGGACATGTTGCTTTCTCCAGATTCTTTTTCATCGCGGCGCATGGTACATTACCAGCAACCGTTCACGGCGGCGCGGAAAACGGCCGCGGGTTTCCACCACGCGGTCGCGGGGCCGGGGCGGCGCGGTGGTTGGCGGTCCCGGCACGGCGGGAAAATCCGCGCCCGCCGGGACGTACGCGGAAAACAACCGGCGCGTGAACGGTTCCCATTATCAACCGTTGCAACGCGCGGGGTCCGCCGATGATCGTAGATGTACAAAATCCTCAAGAAACCGTGTCCCGGCACACGAGTGCCGGCGAGATCGCCGGTTCCCGCGCCTGCAAAATAGGACCGTTTTGTCTGCATCCCCCGGCGATGCAGGCGGGGTTGGCCGGTTACAGCGATATGGCTATGCGCGTGGTGGCGCGACGCCGGGGCTGCCCCTACGCGGTGAGCGAAGCGCTGCTGGATCGGGTGTTGCTGGCCGGCGGGCGGGGCAGAGAAAAAGGGGTGGTGCTTTGCGACGAAGACCATCCTGTGGCGGGGCAGTTGATGGGCGGCGAAGCGGACGAACTGGCGCGGGCGGCGCAAATTCTTCTGGACGCCGGTTTTGATGGAATTGATCTGAATTTCGCCTGCCCGGTGCGCAAAGTGATGGGCCGATGCCGCGGCGGCTATCTCTTAAGCGATCCGGAACAGGCGCTGGCGATCATGCGGCGCGTGCGGGAAGTCGTGCCCGGTCCGCTGACGCTAAAACTGCGGCGGGGACTTGACGATTCCCAGCAGGCGGGCGAATCGTTTGCGATGATTTTCGAGGAGGCGGTGCGGCTTAAGTTCGCGGCGATCGCCGTGCATGGCCGCAGCGTGCGGCAGAAATATACGGGCCGGGCGGATTGGGATTTTCTACGGCGCCTCAAGCGGCGCTATCCGGATGTGCCGCTTCTGGGCAGCGGCGACGTGTTCACCGCCCAGGACGCGCTGCGGATGTACCGGTACACGGGCGTGGACGGCGTATGGATCGCGCGCGGGGCGATCGGCAATCCCTGGATATTCCGCGAATTCGCCGCCCTGGCGGCGAACCGGCCGCTCCCGCCGCCGCGCATCCAGGAACAGCGCGCGGCGTTACTCGAACACTTTCACCTGGCGATCCCGATTTATGGTCCGGAGCAGACTTCGCGGCGGATGAGGAAAATCGGCATCCAGTATGCCCGGCTGCATCCGAACGAAGCCGAGGTCCGGCGGGAATTCATCGGCGTGCAATCGCCGGCGGACTGGTGGAGCGTGTTGCAAAGACACTACCGCGCGGATGGACCGGGCCGGGAGGCCGGGCACGTTTCCGCCGGCTGGAACTCCTGCCACGACCTCGAAGACGACGGCGAGGTACGGGAGTGAAGGAAGGCTCCATGTCCGCCATACCGGCCGCGCCGCGGCGCATACTGATTATCAAACCGAGTTCGCTGGGCGACATCGCCGCCACGCTGCCCTTGCTATGCGATCTCCAGGCGCTGTATCCCGCCGGCCGTATCGACTGGCTGATCCATCCGGCCTTGGCGGACCTGGTGAGAAATCACGAGGCACTGGACGAGTTGATTTTTTTTGATCGCGCCGCCCTGGCCCGCTGGTGGATCAAACCTCGCGCGGCGGGCGAACTATGGTCGCTGGTCGGCGCGCTGCGGCGCCGTCGCTATGACATGGTTATCGACGCCCAGGGACTGTTGCGCAGCGCCCTGCTGGGACGACTCAGCGGCGCTCCGATTCGCATCGGTTTCGCCGATGCGCGCGAGGGCGCGGCCCGGCTCTACACGCACCGCGTGTCCATCGCGCGGGAAAAGGAGCCGGCCGTGCTGCGCATGCGGGCTTTGCTGGGGCCGGTTGGTCCGCCCGGCGGGCCGGTCCGATTCCGCTTGCCAATCCAACCGGCGGCGCTGCGCGCCATCCAGAGCCGGCTGCCTTCAGACCGATCGCCGGCGGCGATTATTCCCGGCGCCCGCTGGCACGCCAAACGATGGTCGCAGCGGGGCTACAGCCAAATCACCCGGCTTCTGGCGGCGCGCGGCCTGGCGGTAGTGATCCTGGGAACCCGGGACGAGCGGCTCCTTGGTCAAGAGGTGGCGGATGACATCGACGGCGCCATGAATCTGGCGGGGCAGACCACTCTGGCCGAAATGGTCGCAGTGCTCTCGCTTTGCCGGATCGTGATCGGCAACGACAGCGGACCGTTGCACGTGGCGGCGGCGCTGGAACGGCCGCTGGTGGGGCTGTATGGACCGACCGATCCGGTTTCGGTCGGTCCTTATGGACAAATGGACCACGTGCTGCGATTCGACGAAACGGGCGACTTCCGGGCGACGGCGGCGGATCGATCGAAAACCCTCGCGATGCTGCCCGTGGAGAAGGTATGGAGGATGGTTGAGAAAGTTTTACTAGATTAGATATATTTATTAATATGGCAACACATAAAATTTTTTCGGCGGCCGGTTTCGACCCGCCTGCTCCCCTTCCCCCGCGGCGGCGGGGTAAAACCGGTTCGCCGGCCGCCGCCGCGTGGCCGCTGGTTCTGGCCAGCGGATCGCCGCGCCGCGCCGAGTTGCTGCGCCAGGCGGGTTGGACGCCGCGGGTGTTTCCCAGTCCGGCGCCGGAACCCGCCCGGCGCCCCGCCGGAGTACCGCTGCGAATCTGGCCGGCGTGCCTCGCTTTCGCCAAGGCGCGGGCGGTTCAGGAATTTCTCCGGAAACCGGCGATCGTGCTCGGCGCCGATACTCTGGTGGTGCTCGATGGCCGAATCATCAACAAGGCCGCGCATCGCGCCGCGGCGCGAAATATTCTTCTGCGCCTGGCCGGACGGGAACATGAGGTGATCACAGGACTGGCTCTGCTGGCGGGTTCGGTTTGCCGCATCGCGTCGGCGGTATCCGTTTGCCGGATGCGCCGGTGGAGCCAAAGAGAGCTGGAAGAATACCTGGATTGCGGCCTATGGCGCGGCAAGGCGGGGGCGTACGGCATCCAGGACCATGGGGATCCGTTTGTGGAGCTGCTATCCGGAGAATTTTCCAATGTGGTGGGGCTGCCGATGAAGGTTCTGCGACGGGAACTCTCGTCGCTGCAAAGGGAATTGGCCGGGTGATATATATTTTTCCCGCTCAAGCTCCGCCCCGCCGCGCGGCGGCGCGATATTTCCGGGGCATCTGCCCCACCATGGATCGAAAACATCGCGAAAAATAAGCGATTTCGTTGTAACCCACGCGACTGGCCACGTCCGACACTTTTAAATCCGTGTGCGCAAGCAGCCGACAAGCTTCTTCGATCCTGATTCGATTTCGATACTCCGTGATTCCCATCCCCATCCGTTTGCGAAAGTTCCGTGACAAATGCCCCGCGCTCAAATGCGCCTTTCCGGCAAGCTCGCGCAGGGAATCCCGCGTCCGTGGATTCTGTTCGAGCCATACCACCGTATCGAACACCGCCTTCTGCGCCCGGTCCGGCAAACGAACGGTTTCCCGCGGGTGCACACGCGCATGGAGGCGCACCACCAGGGTTAAAAACTCCAGCAGCGCTCCCGTCGCCATCGCCTCCCACGCCGCGAGTTGATGGCGCTCTTCCGTCATAATCGTCTGGAGTCGCTCGATGCATATCTGACTTTCCGCCGGCAACGCGTGCACCACCAGCGGCGGCGTTTGGCGCGGGCGCTTCAATGGTCGCGTGAAGAGATCAAACACGCCGGCTTCATCGCGCAGCAGGAGCATCAACCGGTTCATCAGCCGGCGGTCAATCAGGCAGTTGATCAGCGTCAGATGGCGGGTCTGCTGGTACGAATGCCACGTCAACGGCCGAAGGATGATGATGTCGCCGGGACGGAGCATCCGTACGCCGTCCACCGTGTGATGCTCCGCCGTTCCCGCCTCAATGAACACGATTTCATGAAAAACATGATCATGCGGTCCAATGGCCGCATGATGGTTGATGCGTTGTACGCTCACGCCGCCCGGCGTCGCGGCAATCCCCCATCGCAGGGTGGGCAAGGCTATCGTGGGCATGCGCAAAAAAGTCCAAAACTTCATCAATTTTATGCTGGCGGCCGCCGCCCGGCAAGCGGATACTTAATCCCAGCGGCCGGTATTGAACAATAATCGAATTCAACGGGCTTTGGCTCGTGTCGGTTAGTTGGAGAAACGGCGCAGGCCAGATAGAGGAGTTCATAGGTGATTAACGTCGCAGTGGTCGGCATGGGTGGGATCGGCAACAACCATGCCCGGTGTTATCAGAACAACAAGGCGGTCCAGTTGGTCGCCGTATGCGATATGATCCGCGAAAAGGCGGAGAAGGCCGCCCAAAAATTCAATTGTCCGGCCTTCGGCTCGATCCAGGAAATGCTGGATTCCGGCTTGAAAATTCATGCCGCCAGCATGACCACCGGGGGCAAGGAAAACGGCGGCGACCATTACCAGCCAACGATGGAACTGCTGCGGGCGGGAATCGCCACGCTGGGCGAAAAGCCGATTTCCAACGAGATTTCCAAGGCCCGCGAAATGGTCGCCCTGGCCCGGCAAAAGAACATTCCCTACGCCATCAACCTCAATCATCGCTTCACCCCCGCGGCGCGCCAGGCCAAACGGTGGCTTACCGAGGGTCGTCTCGGCGAGGTAAACATCCTGAACATGACCATGTGGATCAACAATACGAACGAATCAAGCCCGCACTTTCACATGCGGGCGCTGCATCCGCATTCGATCGACGTGATGTGCTATTTCGGGGGCGACATCCGCAAGGCGCAGGCGTTTTTCAAAAAGGGAGCGGGCCGAAAAGCCTGGTCCAACGTGCAGATGAACGTGCTTTTCGCCGACGGCGCGGTCGGTCATCTTACCGGCAGCTACGACGCCGGGGCGGGCTATGGTCTGGAGCATTGCGATGTCGTCGGTTCGAAGGGACGGGTGATTATCCGGGAAGCCTGCGAAGTGCTGGAATTCCACAACCGCCTGTCGCGCGAATACGAGACGTATCATTATCTCGGCGGAATGATGGGCTTCGACGATACATTCCAGTCGCGCATCAACGCCTGGGTGGATGACCTGGTAAACCAGACGCCGCCGGACAAAATTGACGGCAAGGCGGCCGATGCGCTGCGGGCGCAACTGGTGATTGAAGCGGCGATTGAATCATGGGAAAAAGGAACCGTGGTGGACGTGCCGGCGGTTTGATCCGGCGGTTTCATCCGTGGTTTGATAAGGAAACATAGAACATGAAACTCGGTTTGAATTCGGTGTTATTCGGCGGGCATGACCTGGAAACGGCGTTTCGTTGGACGGCCGCGTGCGGTTACGACTGCATTGAGCTTTCCGCCATTGATGGAATGAGCGAACATCTCGTGCTGGAGCGCTGGAAGGAATTGGCCAAGCCGATCAAAGAACTCTCGGCTCGCTACCGGTTGGCGACGGCGGCGATGGAACAGCCGTCACAGGATCCGCAGAAAATGGAACAGGCGTTTCAGGCGGCGGTGGAAATAGGCATTCCGATCATCAACTGCGGACCGGGCGGCAAGGCGGGAGATGAGGCCAGCCTGCGCCAGGCAATTGACACGCTGGGCCGGCTGGCGGACCGCGCCGGTCATTACGGCTTGACCCTGTGCGTCAAAGCGCACGTGGGCGCGGCGATATGGAATACCGAGACCTCATTGCGGGCGCTGCAGGCCATTGCCTCGGAGCACTTCGGTCTGGACATGGACCCGAGCCACGTTCACCGGGCGGGCGAAAACCCCGTCGAGGCGCTGCGCCCGATACTTTCGCGCGTCCGGCACGTGCACATTCGCGACTGCAAGGGCCGGCAGCAAAACCCCGGCACGCCGGAGATGCAGGCCAATGGCCGGGGCGATATTGACCTGCTGGGCTATATTCGCACGTTGCACGAGCATGGATACAAGGGGCCGGTCAACCTGGAAGTAATCGGCGCCAAGAGCTACGACGTAACCCGCTGCGTGGCGATCGCGGCGGAATCGCGCGGACACATGCAGGCGTGCCTTCAGGCGTGCGGCGAGCGCTAAGAGCCGGTTTGCCTGCTCCCTGGAGGCTGGGATTCCGTGAACACGCGCGTTGGTATTCTGGGCTTTGCCCACGGACATGTCGAAGCATATTGCCGGCAGTGGCGCCAGGATGAGGCGCTGGGCGTCAAGGTTGTTTTAGGCTGGGATCATGACGCCCGGCGCGCCGAAAAATCCGAAGCTGATTTTCAACTCCCATGCGCAAATTCCGTTGAAGCCCTTGTGGAAAACCCGGCGATCGACGCGGTGGTCATCGGCGCGGAAACCTCCTGGCACGCCGATCTGGTTGAGAAAGCCGCCGCGGCCGGCAAGGCGATTGTTCTTCAAAAGCCGATTGCCTTGACGCTGGCGCAAGCCGACCGCATCGTGGCCGCTGTAAATCGGCATCGCGTTCCCTTCACTCTCGCCTGGCAGATGCGCGTCGACCCGCAGAACGTTCAGATGAAGCAACTGGTGCGGGAGGGGAAAATCGGCCGTGTTTACATGGTCCGCCGCCGCCACGGTCTGAGCACGCATCTCTGGCCGGGTTTTGAGAATTCCTGGCACGTGCGCCCCGAACTCAATCGCGGCATGTGGGCCGACGACGCCTGCCATGCGGTTGATTTTATCTACTGGCTCCTGGGCCGGCCGCAAAGCGTGATCGCCCAGATCGCCACGCTGCACAATCCCCGGGTTCCGGATGATCATGGTATCGCCGTTTTTCGTTATGCGGACGGCGCCTTCGCCGAAGTTTCGTGTTCTTTCGTCTGCTGCGCCGCCGAAAATTCCACCGAAATATTCGGCGCCAAAGGTTCGATCATTCAGAACTTCGGTGATGCGCCGAGCTGCAACGTTCCCCGTTCCGTGGACGCCACAGGCCTCAAATGGTTCCTTCCGGAAAGCGGCGTCTGGACCATCAGCGACATTCCCTCGCCGCCGGAGCACGGCCGGCGTATCGCCGCCGTGGCGCCGGAACTGGCGGCCTTCCTGCAGGGTCGCCGCGGGCCGATCGCCACCGCCGAAGAGGGCCGGGAGGTTCTCCGCATGACTCTGGCCGGCCATCACTCTTGTGAACTTGGACGAATGGTGAAACTTGATGAAATCCGCTCCTGACAAGGGGAGCGTGCTCCGTAATGTTTTTATGAAAGGTATATACCATCATGGCTAAAACCACTGGGAAGGCTCCCAATATCCTCCTGATCGCCGTCGATTCGCTCCTGGCCGATCACATGAGTTGTTATGGCTACCACCGGCTGACCACGCCGCATCTGGACGCCTTCGCCCGCCAGGGCACGCGCTTCACACATACCTACTCCCAGCATATTCCGACCACTCCGGCGTATTCATCCATGCTCACGGGGCGGGATTGTTTTGGCACCCGGGTGGTGGCGCTGCGGCACGTCGGCACGCTGCCGAAGGAAATTCATACATTGCCGGAAATATGCAAAGCGAACGGCTACAACACCACCTGCATAGGTTTCGGGTGGAATCCGGCCTCGCGGGGGTTTGACAAATACATTGAATTCCCGGGGTGGGGAGCGTGGAATGAAGGGCCCAGCAAGAAAGCCGAGAATCTCAACGCCGTGACCATTCCGGAAATTGAGCGCCTCTCCGGCGAAAAAAAACCATTCTTCATGCTGCTGCGGCACATGGACCCGCACGCGCCCTATCTGCCGCCGCCGCCATACGACCGCATGTTCTATCATGGCAACGAAGTGGACCCGGCCAACCGTTCGATGGATCCGGTGCTGGCGTTCAAACCCTTTGCGGACTTTTTCCGAAGCTGGATGCCGCCGGGAATCGCCGACAAGGATTATGTGATTGCCCAGTATGACGGCGCGCTGGCCTATATGGACGCCTGCATAGAAAGGATATTCACGCAATTGATGCGGCTGGGAATCCTGGACAACACCATCGTGGTGCTCAACGGCGACCATGGCGAGACGCTTTACGATCATGAATGCTGGTTCGATCACCACGGTCTGTACGATGTCACGCTGCACGTGCCGCTGGTCATCCGCTATCCGAAAAAAGTTCCGACGGGGCGCGTCATCACCGGCTACAACCAGCATAAGGATCTTGTGCCGACGCTGGTGGAACTGGCGGGACTAAAAACCGGCGATAAATTTGACGGACGATCGCTGCTGCAATTGATCCGCGGCCGAGCCAAAGATTTTGACCGCGAGTTCTACATCACCGAATGCACCTGGATGCGCAAGCACGGCTGGCGGACGCCGCGCTGGAAACTCATCGAGGCGCTCGAACCGGATTTCCATTTCAAGCCGGCGGTGGAGCTTTACGACCTGCGGCAGGATCCGCACGAGGATCATAATCTGGCCGAACAAAAGCCGGATATTGTGGCGAATCTGCGCCAACAGATGAATGCATGGATCGAAAAACGCCAGAAGCAAAGCGGGATTGAGAATCCCATACATACCCAGGGCGACTGGCATGGCAAGAAGGGCGTGGGACCATTCAAAACCAGCCAGCAGGCTTACGATACGCTGCACATCGGCGATCCCAAGCAGGCGGCGAAACTTCAGGCGCGGCATCCCTACGGTGATCGCGGCGAGCATAAGCCGGACGAAACCACCCTGATTACCATCATTGGCCGCGGGCATTCCGGCACACGCCTGATGTCGCGCATCCTGGCCCAGAGCGGAACCTACATGGGCACAACGCAGAATGTTTCCGGCGATCTGACGCCGCCGGAAAAACTTTATGAAGCGTGCCGGGTGATGGGTCGCCACGTGCGTTATCTGGGCGAGGCGCGATGGGATTTTTCCGCTCTGCATCACATGCCGATTGATCCGGAATTTCGCCGGCTGGTTGAGGAATATCTGGCCGATGTTCTGGCCAGTCCCGCCCTGCGAAAAGGCTGGAAATTGCCTGAAACCACGCTGATTTTTCCCTGGATCGTCCGCATGTTTCCGCAGGCGCATTACATCCACTGGATCCGCGACCCGCGCGATTGTGTCATCGGGGAGCACATGACGGATAACCTGGCCTATTTCGGCGCGCCCTGCGAAACGACTGACGATGTGCGGCGGCTGCGGGCGCTAAGCTGGAAATACCAGGCGGACATGATCGCCGCCACGCCCCGCCCGCAGCGGTTCATCACCGTGCGATTTGAAGACATGGTGTTGGATCAGGACGCCACGCTCAAGCGCCTCTCCGATTTCCTCGGATTTTCTCTGGTGAAATTGCCGGTAAAAGCGGATGCGGTCGGACGCTGGAAGACCGATACGCAGACCCACATGTTTGACTTTCTGACGGAAGCAATGAAGCAATACGGCTATCTTGCGGCCGAGGAGAAAAAACCATGATTCGCAAAGCGTTTGTAATGTCCGTTCACAGCGGCCAGGAAAAAGAATACGAACACCGGCACAATCCGGTGTGGCGGGAAATGCTCGGTGTTCTCAAGGCCCACGGCGTGCACAATTATTCAATTTTTCTACATCCCCAAACCCGGCAACTTTTCGGCTACGTGGAAATCGAGGATGAAACTCGCTGGAACGCCATCGCCGCAACGCCGATATGCCAGAAGTGGTGGAAATACATGGGCGACATCATGCCGCACAATCCGGACAACAGCCCTCTGTCGGTCTCGCTGGACGAGGTGTTTCATCTGGATTGAGCCGATCTATTACCGCCCGGCCTTGACGAGTACTTTTTCGGCTGCGGATGGTTTGGCTTCCTTTGCGTCCGCCCGGGCGGGTGGTTTTTCCACGCCCGGTTTTTCCGATCCTTCGACCGGCGGCATTCGGCGGGTGAGAATTTTTTCGCGAATTTCCCGCGCCACCTCGGCATTGTCCTTCAGGAACTGGCGGGCCTGCTCTCTTCCCTGGCCCAGCCGCAGCGGGCCATAGCTGAACCACGCCCCGCTTTTTTCGATCATGTTATCCGTCACGGCGATGTCCAGCAGGTCGCCCTCGTAGCTGATGCCGCTGTCAAAAAGAATGTCGAATTCCGCATCGCGGAACGGTGGGGCGATCTTGTTTTTGACCACCTTGGCGCGAACCCGGTTGCCGATGGCGACTTCGCCTTCCTTGATGGTGTTGATGCGACGGATATCCACGCGGACGGAGCTGTAAAACTTAAGGGCCCGGCCGCCGGTGGTGGTTTCAGGGTTGCCGAACATCACGCCGATTTTTTCGCGTATCTGATTGATGAACATGACCAGGCATTTGCTCTTGGAAACGGCGCCGGTGAGTTTACGCATGGCCTGGCTCATCAGGCGCGCCTGCATACCCATGGAAGCGTCGCCCATTTCACCCTCAATTTCCGCCTTGGGAATCAGAGCCGCGACCGAATCCACGACGATGACATCGACGGCGTTGCTGCGCACGAGCAGCTCGACGATTTCCAGAGCCTGTTCGCCGGTGTCGGGCTGGCTGACCAGTAAGTTCTGAAGACTCACGCCAAGGCGCTTGGCCCAGGTCGGATCCAAGGCGTGCTCGGCATCCACAAAAGCCGCCACGCCGCCTTTTTTCTGAGCCTGGGCGATCACGTGCAGACATAGCGTTGTCTTACCGGAAGATTCCGGTCCGAATACCTCGACGATTCTGCCCCGCGGCATTCCCTTGCCGCCCAGGGCAATGTCCAAACCCAGCGAGCCGGTGGGAATGCCATCGATGGCCAGCGGATTGGCGCCATCCAGGGTCATGATGGCGCCTTTGCCGTATGATTTTTCAATTTGAGACAGGGCGCGTTCGAGAGCCTGCTCGCGCGCCGTGGGAATTCCGTTTTCTTTGGACATGATAAGCTCGCAAAAAGTGATGTTGGAACGGCCCACACGCCGCCGTGCGTGCCGATCAGAAACATCATACCGAGCCGGCGGCCAACGTCAACGGACGATGGAAATTGAATCCGCAATGCAACGCTGGATTATCCGGGCAACCCCAGTTTCGCCATCACGTTTTTCAGATCGCTCCACACCTTGCCACGATTCTCCGGCGTGTACGCCCGCAGCAAAAAGGAAGGGTGATAGGTCGGCATTACGGGTATGCCGCGGTACACCCGCCACTGTCCGCGCAGGCGCGACATATTTTCGGTCTCGCCGACCAAATGACGAATAGCCGGCAGTCCCAGCGTTACGATCACTTTCGGCCGGATGATTTCGATCTGCCGGTGCAGCCAGGGAATGCTCAATGCCACCTCGGCCAGGGTGGGGGGGCGGTCCTTGG
This sequence comes from Planctomycetota bacterium, assembly GCA_021831565.1. Taxonomy (GTDB): domain Bacteria; phylum Planctomycetota; class Phycisphaerae; order WQYP01; family WQYP01; genus JAKBMM01. The sequence continues at coordinate 45,452 of JAKBMM010000009.1, read as the reverse complement.
GCCGCCCCGTTTCCAGATCATGCTCCGCCGCTCGTAGTTTGACGATATTTCCAATGTAAACCTGCTTACGCTGCAAGCCCATGGCCCCGATCATTTTGTCCAATAGTTGGCCGGAGCGCCCCACGAAAGGTCGGCCGGTGCGGTCTTCTTCCGCTCCCGGTCCCTCGCCGATAAACATCAACGCCGCATTCGCATCTCCCTCTCCAAAAACCACCTTGGTGGCGATGTCGGAAAGATACAGGCTCAGCTCGGCCTCCGCCTGCCGTTGCAGTTGTTCGAGCCGGGCGGTTTGATCCTGGGGAGGCAACGACTCCAGAGCGGCGATATCGCCGGGGGGAATCGGCGGCAGTGCGGTTGCGGCGGGAATGATCGTGCGAATCCCGGCGCCGGGGGATGGCGACACCGACTGATAAGAAACCACCGGCTCCGGCGGACGGATTTCTTCCCGCCCGATCAACCCTGGCGCGGATGCGACAACGGGCGCGGCGAGGGGAGACCGCACGGTTCCCGTGCGCAACGCGGCGGCTACGGCGGCGGCCAGCGGCACTTCCTTGACGCCGAAGGCGCCATCGGTTTCCAACCACTGCCGCAAGCGCCGCCATGTTGCCGGAGGATTCATCATGAACTTAGCGAATCTGCCGCTGACGGGGATCAAGTTGAATTGGTCCGAACATCTGTTCGTAGCGTTGAACCGCCTGGCTCAAGTGCAGCGCCAGCCGCTTGGCGGCGTAAAAGCTCATGATCACCCGCGTATTCACTTCCATAATGGCCGTATTGGGCTGATCGTGATGCTGCATGTTGACCGCGAAATCGACGAACAGCTCCTCATGCGTGCCGCTGATGCGCACGATATTGCTGTAGACGCTCTTCATGTTCTCTTCGCGGACCTGCACGTTTACCGATTGCTGGCGATTGTCCGTCGTCGGAATCTGCGGGGAGGGGGGAGTTTCTTCCGCCATCATAGGGTTCTCCTGAAAAGGCGTCATCATAACCCCAGGCCGCCGCGCTGTCATCCACCATAATTTTCCACCCGGATTTTCCACGGTCCCCAGGCGGATTGTGCAAATAAAATGCTTATATTCGGTTGAGCGCTTTAAGCTCTTCGCTGTCAGCCCGTCCCTGGATGAAACGCTGCACGCGTTCATCGGGGCAGGATCGCAACTGGTCCGCCGAGCCGCGGGCGACAATTTGTCCATTGAACAGCATAACGATCTGGTCGGCCACCTTGAACGCGCTGGCCATGTCGTGCGTAACGACCACGCCGGTAACGTTGAGTTCTTCCTTGAGCTTGAGGATCAGTTCGTTGATAACATCGGCGCGGATGGGGTCCAGACCGGTGGTGGGTTCGTCATATAAAATCACTTCCGGGTTCATGGCGATGGCGCGGGCGAGCGCCACGCGCTTGCGCTGGCCGCCGGAGAGGTCCGCGGGCATCTTGTTTTCTCCGCCTTCCATTCCGACAACGGCGAGTTTTTCATGCACGATGTCGCGGATTTGGGACTCCGATTTGCCGCCCTGCCGGCGCAGCGGAAAGGCCACATTGTCATAAACGTTCATGGAATCGAACAGAGCGCCCAGTTGGAACAGAAATCCGATGCGTTTACGGATCGGTTCAAAAGCGCGTTCGCCAAGGGTGTCGATCCGTTGGTCGTGAAAATAGATACGTCCGGCATCGGGCCGCAGCAGACCGACGATATGTTTCAGCAGCACGGACTTTCCGACGCCGGAAGGACCGATCACGACGGTAGTCTGATCGGCGAAAACGTCGAGGGTTAAGCCGTCGAGCACCACCAGCGGTCCGAACCGTTTGTGAACGTCTTCGAATCGAATGATGGGCGAATTTGATTTCTCATCCGGGGACGCCATGGCTTGCACCTACCGTCAGAGAAGGCCCGGCCGGTTCGGCCAGAGGATCACGAAGATGTTGTTGAACGCCACCGCCAGGATGAAATTCACCACCAGGATAATGCAAAAACTGGTGACAAAGCTCTCGGTGCAGGCGCGTCCGACGCCTTGCGCGCCGGCTCCGCAACGGAATCCCTTGTAACAGGCAATGGCGCCGATGACAATCCCAAAGGCAATGCTTTTAATCAATCCGACATTAATGGCGTACAGATCGGTTCCCACTTGCGCGTAATGCCAGAAAGGATAGTTCCGCACGCCCTCGACACCCACGGCGACAGCCCAACCTCCCAAGATGCCAACGGCGTCGCTGTACGTGGTCAGGACGGGGGTCATCAGGACACAGGCCAGAATGCGCGGCACCACCAGCGTGCGCACCGGATCCGCGGCCATCGTCCGCAGCGCGTCGATCTGCTCGGTGACCTTCATGGTGCCCAGTTCCGCCGTCATAGCCCCGCCCACGCGGCCGGCCAACATCACCGCCGTAAGAATGGGTCCGAGTTGTTTGACCACGCTTACGACAATTACCCCGCCGAGCCGGTTGGCGATTCCGATCTGATGAAACTGGGGGTAGGTTTCGATGGCCAGAACCGCCCCGATGAATCCACCGGTAATCATCACCACGGGGATCGAGCGGGTCCCCATTTCATACATTTGCGCGAACGTGTCGCGCGCGGAGCGGCGTCCGGGTCCGCGGATAATCCAGTGTAAAACACTAAACATAAAGACGCCGAAGTCGCCGACGGCCTGAATGGATTCAGTCGTCCATGCTCCCAGATTGGTCACCGCGGCCAGCAGCGGACGCTCGGGCCGGAGAGTTATCTCATCGGGCATGGGAATTCTCTTGTCATGCATACGCGGCGCCACCTTTGTCGGGATGATTCCGGCGACGTTGCGCCGCCGCTTTGGCCTCGTAACCGCTCTGGCGGTGCGCCGCAAGCGGATCCTCCGGCAATTGACGGTCTTTTCTCCACCGGGCCAGAAGCGGCCGCACATCGGTCAGGAACGCATCGCGCAGAATATTTTCACTGGTTACCAGGTCTTCGCGTTCCTGGGCCGCCCAGAGCCGCTTGCGGTCCACCAGGACCGCCTTGAGGTAAAGCTGCTGGGCAAGATCAACAGTCTGAATCATCGCTTCAATTTTAGGTTTGAGATTGTGGCTTTGATCGACCATGTAAGCCAGCGGCGGCAAATTTCCCGTACGGAACCGGTGATTCTCAATTTCATGGAAAATGCGGAATATCTGGTAGGGATCAATGGACCCGAGAGTCAAATCGTCGTCGGCATATTTGCGGTCATTGAAATGGAATCCGCCGAGCATATTTTCATCCAGCAGCCAGGCGACGATCTGTTCGATATTCGTCGCCTGGTAATGATGACCGGTATCCACGAGAACTTTGGCCCGTTCGCCGGCGAATCGCGCCAACAGGAGCGCCATGCCCCAGTCGGCAATGTCGGTTGCGTAAAACGCCGGCTCGAACGGTTTGTATTCGACGAGCATGGTCATATTCGCCGGCATCGCCTCATGCAGCCGGTTCAACGCCGCCGCCATCCATTTCTTGCGGGCAATGATGTCGGACTGACCGGGGTAATTGGTTCCATCGGCGAACCACAGGGAAAGCCAATCGCTCCCGACCGCCTGACCGATCCGGATGGCGTCGAGAATGTGGTCGATGGCCATTTCCCGGATTTTCTCCGAACGGTTGGCGAGGCTGCCCCATTTGTATTGCTGGTCCTGAAACACATTCGGGTTAATCGCACCGATAGCCACGCCATATTTTTTTGCCAGACTCGCCACTTTCTCCGCCGGCTGATCCTTGCGGAAATCCCACAGCACATGCACCGCCACCGTGGGGCAGCATCCGGTCAGGGCATGCACGTGGCCCGCGTCGGCGAGCTTTTCTTCGATAGTGACGGCGGCGGCGTCCTGCAGAAACTTGCCAAAACGGGTGCCGGTATCGGCGAAGCCCCAGGAAGGCAGTTCAATTTTGAAGGCATCCAGCAGCGGCAGGAGATGGTCGGTTTTCATCGGTGGATATCCTTATGCAGCGTGTCGAGCTTCTCCAATTGGCTTGCTGGCATTTTACACATCGCGGAAAATTTCGGAAGTCCAACACGGCCCTGGGACCGAACCTGATCAATCGTCCTTGGGGCCCGAATCACACCCTGGAGGGTTCCGGTCTGCCCAGACCGGCATTGTTTCTTTCGGGAGTATCATTTTTTCTCCATATCGCACGGGTTGAGATAACGTCGGAATATGGTATCAATGGTATCAGTAGACAGTAGATATAGCGTCCACCGCGTGTGAGACAAGCCCGCGTGGCGGGACGGGCCGCCGCGGCCGCAATCTATAGTGTTGAGACGGGACTTGCGCACCATGACGAAAAATTTTATCAGCAACGAGTGGATGCGGCGCTTCAAGCGCCACTGGCAGGCCACCAGCGCTGTTATCTGCGGGGATGTTACGCTCGGCGCCGATTGCAGTATCTGGTTCGGGGCGGTGATTCGCGGTGATATTGCACCGATTACGCTGGGGCTGGCTGTAAATGTGCAAGACGGCGCGGTCCTTCACTGCGATACCGGCGAACCGTTGACCATCGGTGATCGAGTGAGTATCGGCCATGGCGCGGTAGTGCATGGCAAATGGATCGGTGCGGGAACTCTTATAGGCATTAAGGCTGTCTTGCTCGGCGGCGCGGTGATCGGAGAAAACTGTATGGTAGCCGCCGGGGCGGTCGTTTCGCCCGGAACCAGGGTGCCTGATGGCCAGGTGGTCATGGGTGTACCGGCCAAGGTGGTTCGCCCGGTTCGTCCGGATGAGCTGGAGCGTCTGCGGGACAACAACCGCCTTTACATTGAGCTGGCCACCGCGCATACCGAGCATCCGGAAAAGTTCTACCGGCGGCGAGAAAAAAGGCATGATTCGTCGGCCTGAAAACAATCAGAATATCTCTCCCGGCGAATGACGGAGGTCCGGATGTCCACGAACCAGCACCTTTTCTGGATTACGCTGCTCATGCGCTGGACCCACATTGGTTCCGCGATCGTTCTGATCGGCGCGGTGGTATTCATGCGCCTGTTTCTATGTCCCGCCATGGAAAAATTGGATGCGGATATCCGCCGGACGATGTGGAATCGCATCAACAAACCATGGCGCATGGCGGTGGGGATTCTCACCCTGACGCAAATTGGTTCGGGCGTGTATTGGTTGCTCGTGGTGATTAACCTGCGGGACAAGCCGCCGGTGTATCAGATTCTTTTCACCGTAAAAATGCTTGCGGCACTGGCATTCTTCTTTCTCATTGCCGTTCTGGCCGGCCGAGCCCCCGCGTTTGAAACATTCCGCCGCTCCAATAAAAAGTGGCTATCCGTCTGTGTACTTCTGGGCGCTGTGATTGTGGCCTGTGCCGGGGCGATGCACCTGACGCCCGAATCGATTATCCCCGCACCGCCATCCCGGCGGCTTTCGCGGGCCGCTCGCTCTGCGCCCTTACCGACCCTATACCTGCCGGGCGGTGAAACCCGTTGGCGATCGGGACACGCTCGTGCAGCAATTCGGCCAGGTTGTAATGGGTGTAGGGTTGATCGCAGGCGGGACTCAGTCCGCGGGCATTGGCCGCCCAGAAATTCAGGGTGTGAGGAACGAACAGCACGGATTGCAGATTTTGTTGAAAAGCCACGGGACGTTTCATCAGCGCGATGGCGATTTTGGTGTCGATACGGCCGTAATTTCTTTTCACACGTTCCACCAGCTTCTTGTAATGTTTCCCGGATGAAACCATAACGGTGTCCGCGACCGGCGTGGGTTGAAGCTCAGGGTTGTACTGCCCGGGCCCGGCGGTTTGAAACACACTGGGCGTGGCGTAGATGGCGATAGCGCGATTGCTTTTGCCGTCGCTGATCACGTAATGGTACGAACAAGTGCGCGGGGTACGGCGCACGATTTCGACGGCTTCATCCAGGGTGGCCGCATGTTCCATGACATACCGCATCAGATCCGCCATCGGCATCCCGTTCCATTTGTCGTTGTTTTGTCCGCCTATTTCACCCATGGCGATCTGCTTTTCGTTCATCGCCGTGACCGTACCGATGAAGCCCGCATAACCGACGTTAACCCATGCGTATCCGTAGTCGGGACGGTACACGATGACCACGGCATTCTTTTCCAGACCAATACCCGTGAAGTAATCGAGGTTGCGTCCGTGATACAGCACGCCGTTTTTCGTCGCCTTGCCCATGAGTGCGAAGCCGGTACAGTGAAACAATTCCGGGAAAACATTGGCGTAATGAATCTCCCGCGCCTGCATCCCGGCGCCCGCGGCCAGGGCATTCATCTCGGTAATATACGCGGGCGGGATGTGCGGCTGGAGCTCTCGCCAAGCCTTCTGAATGCGGCTTAGAAAAGGTTCCCCCGTTGCCACCGTCGCCGCAAACCCTTCCACGTAAAGCGTGTTATTCACGTTGTCGCGCACATGCGGCCGCAGCAGCACTCCGTGTTGCCAACCCATTTCCCGGGGGCTGCCCGCCACGTGCAGAACGAGATTTCCGTTGATTCGTTCGAGGTATCCCTTGCCCTCGCGTGCGATGATCTCGCCGGCCTCGGCAAAAGAGGTCCACTGACAAGCGGCCAGCCCCGCCGCCGTCCAACCCATGAACTTCACAAAATCACGGCGACTTACATTTGACATGGTGTGACCTCCGAATCAGACGTTTGTAACCATTTTACATTCTCAGCCACCCGGCGTCCTTGAGAAATTGCGGCAACGTTTGTAAAAATCGCTTCACCTGCTTGAGGGGAATCACCCGGGTTTTTGTTCCGGCCGGCGCCAAAAACACAAAATCAGCTTTTTTCATATTCGGATTCAACTTCAACCCTTTAATTGTCGCCACGATGCGATAGAGGCCGCTCTTTTTAGTGAATTCGATTTCCACCTTCCGCGGTAGATGGTCCTTTTGACTGATCCACAACAGAGCTTTGGCTTTGATCTTTTTTCGCAATTTTCCTTCGGTTTGCAATTGAACGACGTAACAGGGAACTCCCCCCATGGTTTGTACACCCTGCACCGTCGCTTTCGTCTCCCACCAGATGGCCAAAGGAGAGAGGGGAACCCGCAACGTCCGCGTCGCATGGCCGCCTTTCATGGCGGCGGATTCGTGCCGGGGCGAGGTCGCCGAAACAGCCAGGGTTTGCTTCACAGAGACCGGTGTCGAATTTCCACCGGCACTCTTCCACAACGGCAGACCGGCCCGTGCCAGAAAAACAGTTTTCTCCGCTGGAAGGTACAACCACAAATTCTTTCGATACACTCCGCTGATCTTTCCCTTGGCCGTCTGAACGTTGAATCGAAACATGGCTGGTTTGAGCCACGCGATGCGGGCGTTCAGCCACTGCGCGGAACTCTTCTTCGGTGGAGTGATCTTCACCTTGACAAGGCCGTCCACGGCACGGTATGTATGGGTATGGTTAGGGTTGGCCAGTTGCAGACAGGTATGATAACTTTGCCAGAGGATTGCGTAGGGTCGCGCGAACTGGAAATAAAGAATGGCGACGCCGATAATGATGATTCCAACCGCGGACAATCCAATGAGTATCTTCTTCTGTTTCATTTCCGAGGATTCCTCGAAGATTTCTGCGCTATTTAGACGCTTGTTTATTCTATTCAACCAGACGATTGCGTGTCAATCCGTAATGAAGAGCCGGCCATATTTTATGTCGGGCAGCCGTGTGGCATATCACGTGGCCATCATTTTCTGAAACAGGCGGACCAGGGATGAATAAATCCGCAGCCAATCTGGTCCGTACACTCCTGCTGGCGGCGACTGTCGGGCTGACCAGCTCGTGCGGGGCCGCGGTGCGGCACAACACCGCGACGGTAAAATCTGTTCTCCTGACCAGTCCGGCGTTCAAAAACGGCCGGTGGATGCCGCAACGATACACCATCGCCGGCGCCGATATTTCACCGCCGTTGGCGTGGGGATCCGTTCCCCGATCCACGCGATCCATCCTGATCGAAATGATTGACCCCGACGCTCCCCGCCCGGCGCCGTTCACGCACTGGCTGATCTTCAACATTCCTCCCGGCATGGGACGGTTGCCGGCGGGCATCGCCCGCCGCGGCCATCTGCGTGCGCCGCCGGGCGCTCGGCAGGGAACCAATTCCTTCGGTTTCATCGGATATGGCGGCCCGGCGCCGCCGCCCGGCCCGGCGCATCACTACCATATACAAATTTACGCATTGGATGAGTTGCTCTCGCTTCCCGCGGGCATCCGCGCCGCGGCTCTGCATCAGGCCATTCGCGGTCATATTCTAGCGCGGGGGACTCTTATCGTCCGTTGGGGCCGATAATTGACACCATTGACAAAAACCGCGGCGGAACCAACAATTGACGTTACGGGGAGGACGAGCTGGTTTCTCCTAATATAAGGAGGCGTCCGGCCATGAGTCAAGCCAGAGGAATTTCACAAAAGGTTTGCTGTTTGCTCACGGCGTGCGTGTTACTGGCGGGTTGCAGTCAGAATCACCAAGCCCTGCTGTCGCCGGCGATCAATCCGCCGATTGCGGACGTTCCCGTCCCCTCCGGTTTCCGGATCGATCTGAGTCGCTCGCAGGCGACGGTGGTTCCCAATTCCAACCTGCGCATGGTAAACCAATTTTACAAAGGATCGGACCCGCGGCTTTCGGTCGCCCGCTTTTTCATGCACTACATGCCAACGGATGGCTGGAATATGCTCCAGGAGACGCAAGGCCCGCAAGGCATTATCCTATCCTTTAAAAATAAGAAGAACCGGGAAAATTGCACCGTGACCGTCAAGCGCGGCTGGTTCCATACGCACCTCTATATTGTCATCGCCCCGGGCGGCCGGGCCGGGGCGGCAACGACGCCGAGCGCCGCCGCACCGCCATAAGGAAGCCGCGCCGATGCCCGCCAAAAGGCCTACGCATATACATGAATGGATGGATGAGCCGGACGTGGATCGCCGGGAACTCGCCCGCGCTTTGGCGTGCATTCGTTGGGTCAACCGCCGGCTCGGCGGAACGGGAGCGGTGCTCGGTCATCTGCGGCGCTGGTCCACCCGCTGGCCGCGGACCGGCGGCCCCGTCCGCATTCTGGACGTGGCCACCGGCTCAGCCGATATTCCCGCGGCGGTGCTCCGGTGGGCGCGGCGCGGCGGGCGGCACGTTGAAGTGATCGGGTTGGACCGGCATCCGACCACCCTGGCCATCGCCCGCGATTGGACGCGAAAGACCCCGGGATTAACTCTTGTGCGCGGTGATGCGCTGCGCCTGCCGGTGGCGGACGCAAGCGTGGATTATGCCACGTGCAGTATGTTTCTGCATCACCTGGACGACGCCGCCGCGCTGGCGGTGTTGCGGGAGATGCTGCGTGTGAGCCGGCGGGGCGTAATCGTCAACGACCTGCTGCGATCGCGATGGGCCAAGGCATGCATTGGCGTGCTGACGCTGTTTTCCGGATCAATGGCCCACCACGATGGCCGTATTTCGGTGGCCAAGGGTTGGACGTCCGGTGAAGCGCGGGGATGGGCGATCGCTCTGCAAAATCCATGGCTCCGCTGGCAATCCCATCCGTTCGCCCGCTTCACCCTGGCGGGAGAAAGGCCGGACGCATCCGGGTCTTCCGGGGAATGGCGCCGGCTGCTGACCCCCGAGCAATATCGTATCACCCGTGAGGCCGGTACCGAGCAGGCCTTTACCGGCGAATACTGGAATACCAAAACGCCGGGGGTGTACCGTTGCGTTTGTTGCGGGATGGATTTGTTCCGATCACAGGAAAAATTTGATTCGGACACCGGCTGGCCGAGTTTCCGGCAACCGATCTTACCAGCCGCCATCACAGAGCTTGTCGATTGCCGGCATGAAATGGTCCGCCACGAGGTCAAATGCTCCCGCTGCGGCGCCCACCTTGGGCATGTGTTTGACGATGGCCCGCCGCCGGAACATCGCCGCTATTGCATCAATTCAGCGTCGCTAAAGCTTGTGCCGGATTGAAATGCCACGCGCCGAGGCGCCGATTATGGCGCCACTGGGGACTGCGTCCGATAGCCGAACAAACCGCGCTTTTTGATGATTTGGGCCACCTCCGGCGGCACCATGGCATCCCAGGAGTCGTCGCCCCGTTTTATTTTTTCCAGGACATCGCGGGAAAAAATCGTCAAGTAGTCCTGGTTGTAATTTTCAAGCTGCCGGATGAAGCCGCGATCAACGAGGTACCCATACAATTTGCGCAGTCCGGGCGCCGCTTCAAAGTTATCAACCCTGGTGAGCTTGCCGTTGTCCGGGGAGCGCAGGGGATAGACGTAGATTCTGTGGTCATTTTTAAACAAGCGCCCGAACGATTCCAGGATGCCCCCGTCGAGATCGGAATAATATTTCTCGTCAAAAATATCGCCGAGGCTTGCCGCCCCCATCACGATTCCCACCGGCATCCTGGTGTAACGCGACAGGTAGCCGGCCAGGCGGTAGAACTCAAAATAATTGGAGATCAGCACCGTTTTTCCGCAGGCCGATAGTATGTCGGCCCGGGCGAGAAAGTCGCGCAGGTCAATCCCCCCCGCGGCGCACAGATTCCGCATCGTGATTTCCATCAATTCAACCGGTTCCCCGGCGCCGCGTCCGATATCGGCGATGAATTGTTTGCGGGCACAATTTATCATATCGATGGTTACATGCGTTACCGGTCGAAAGCTGCCCCGCTCAACCAGGATCGGTTGGTGGTGCAGCACCTCGGAGGGCTGGAGCACCTCGCCGGAGGGAGCGAACATGGCCGCGTCGCTAAGTCCCCGTTCGACCAGCCGCAGGCTCATGATGCGGTTATCCACATGCCGGAACTCAATGCCGGAGAATTCAATCATATCGATTTCAATGCGCTCGCGGGATAAACCGTCCAGAAGCGATGCGAGCAGCACTTCCGGTTCGTGGTGATGAAAAAAAGCGCCATAAAGCAGATTAACGCCCATGATTCCCAGCGCTTCCTGCTGCTGGGCGTTCTGCCGGTCCAACATGCGCACATGCAGGATAATCTGGCTGTTTTCGTCGCGCGGATGCGCCTGAAACTTCACACCCATCCAGCCGCGGCCATTCTTGTTGCTTTGGTAACCGCCCACGGCGACGGTATCGGCGAAGACAAAGAACGACGTGGTGTCGCCGCGCGCTTCCGCCAGCCGGCTCAGATTCAACTTGTACTCGTAATCGAGCATGCTCTGGAGGCGGGGGCGGCTCACGTAGCGTTCGCATTTGCCGTAAATGGCGTCGCTCACCGACATATCGTAAGCGCTGATGCTCTTGGCAATGGTTCCGGCGGCGCCGCCGGCGCGAAAAAACCGGCGCACCACTTCCTGTCCAGCGCCGATTTCGGCGAATGTTCCATAGCGGCGACGGTCCAGATTAATTTCCAGCGCTTTGCGCGTGGCATCGAGAGGCTCGCGACCGCCGGGAGAGTTGCTGATTACCGCGGCCATACAAAGCTCCGCCAATATTTCCGTGACACTCCATTATGTTATAAAGAGTCTCCGGTGAAAACAATTTCGTCGCAGGCCCGATTTCCCAGCCAAGCGCCGCAGTGGCGGCCAAGCCACCTTTCGGATAACATATAGGGTTTATGATCCGCTCCTTCGAAATCAACAACTTCAAGACCTTCGAGAACCTGGCGCTGGACGGACTCGGAGCGTTTACACTGATGGGCGGGCGTAACAATGTCGGCAAGACTTGTTGGCTCGAGGCCGCCTTTCTGTTTTGCGATCAACTCAACCCGGAACTACTCTTAAAACCGATGAGCTGGCGGGGACTTCAGGTCATTTCCGGACCGGATTCGGTCTTCGCTTCCTCATTTTTTCGTTACCGCACCACGCGGCCGATCCGCCTGACGGCAATCGATGAAACGGGAAGCGGCGGTCTGGAAATTATTCTGGATTCCGCCAACAACACGCGGCGCATCGTGTTCAGCGAGAACAATCCGGCGCCGAAAAATCCTCCGCCGTCTGCGCCGCCGCCCCCCGGCCCGGCGGGCGTCGCCTTCGAACCGGTCTTGCATTTGCGGTATCTGCACGATAACAAGCTCACCAATACCGCGGATATTGTGAGTCGAAACGGTCAGTTGGAGATTCGCTTTAACACGCCGCCGCCTCGGCTCAATCCCACCTTTTATCTGCAGGCGCGAACGCTGGGCAACCCTAAAATCGACGCGGACCGTTATGGCGAACTGGAGATTCTCCAACAGACCGATATGGTGTTGGACTTTGTCCGCGTGGTTGATCCGCGAATTAAAAGTCTTTCTTCCATTCATGTGGGAGGAGCGGGTCTGATCCACGCGGATATCGGCTGGGGGAGAAAGATTCCCATCAATTTTCTCGGCGAAGGGGCGGGTCGGCTTTTATCGATCATCCTGGCCATGGCCTTCGCGCGCAACGGAATCGTGCTGGTGGATGAACTCGATAACGGCCTGCATGACTCCGTCCTGGCGGCGGTTACGGCCAAACTGATGGCGGCGGCGGATCATTTTAATTGCCAGTTGATCGCCACCACGCACAGCGAGGCGCTGCTGCGCGGAGCCACGCAGAGCCTCCAGGATCAGACACGCCCCGATTTCGTATATTTCCATTTTGCGCCTGGCGACAACGGCCCGGTCGCCCGGCGTTATTCGTTCCGTGATCTACCGGGCCTGCTGGCAAAGGGACAGGGCGCAGGCCCGCCGCCAACCGGCTGAGGCGCTCCGGAGAGGGTTTCCATCATCCCGTATGTCCGCTGCGTGCGGACGCCGGGTCTAAGGTTGGGCTAAGTGCGGCGCTTTGCACGGCGTATGTTCTCCCGCATACTCTGGCCATGCGATGGATCGTCTTTTTTTCGCTTTTGTACCTGGCGGCGGCGTTTCAGTCGGCGCATCTGGCCCAATGGAGCGAACAGGGTTATTTCCACATCGAATACCTGCCGTTGCTGGGAATTTTTTACGCCTTTTACGCCGAGGAGGATTCCGCTCTTTTGGCTTGTTTCTGGTGTGGCCTCCTGTATGACCTGACCAGCCAGGCTCTGCTGGGACTGGAAGCGATTCTGTTGGCGCTGATGGCTCTGGGAATTGTGAAAATTCGCCCCCACATTTTTCGCAACAATCCCATAAGCCAGGGTGTCATCACGTTTCTGGCGGTGTTGTTTTTTCTGGCGGGTAGAATGGTTCTGACGCGTCTGGCTCTCTGGAACGCCGGTCAACCCGCGCCGAAGATCAATATTCCGGCCTTCCTGGGCGTCGCCGCCAGCAGCAGTCTATATACCGCGGTACTGGCGCCGTGGCTGTTTCGTCTGTTGTTGCGGCTCGGATCGCTGCTGGGGTTTGACAGCGCGCAGCGCCGTGATCTGGCCGCGGGACGATGATTCGGTTTCAACCGCCGCCAAGGAACAAGAAAGGAAAACATGACCATGGCTATTGACCCGGAACTGCTGGCAATTCTGGTCTGTCCGCTTACCCGCAGCCGCCTGCGGCTGGAGGGGGAATATCTGGTCGGTGAAGTGGGCGGCTTGCGTTACCCCATCCGCGACGGGATTCCCGTGCTGCTGGTGGATGAAGCCCGCTTACCCGAAGGCATCGCCTCGCTGGATGAATTTAAACAGAAATACCGGGATCAGATTCCGCTGTAGGTTTCGCCGGCAATTGAATTGGTCCCGCCACGTTCCTAACATGAATTGGGCGGTGGTGCGGGCTTCGTGCGGAAGGAAAAGATTCGCCCGCCCGCGCTTATCACGGTGCAAAGATGAAAAAATGCGATCGCTGCAATAAACCGGCTACGGTCCATCTGACCGAAATAGACAACGGCATCCCTACGGAACTGCATTTGTGCGATCAGTGCGCGGGGGAAACCGGTTACATTCAGCAGGCGCATATTCCGCTCAACGAGGTGCTCAACCAGTTGCTCCAGGCGCAAAACCGCAGCGCCAAGGCGGATGGATTGCGCTGCGAAGAATGCGGCATGACCTGGCAGGAATTCAAAGACACCGGCCTGCTGGGCTGCATGAAAGATTACGATATTTTCGCCGCCCAACTTCAGGGTGTCATTGAAAGCGCCCAGCAGGGCGCAACCCGCCATACCGGTAAATGCAAGGAATCGCCAACCGACCCGAATGCGGCCGTGAAACTGCGGCAAGCGGAACTCAACCGTCTGCGCAAGGATCTGGCCCGGGCGGTGCAGCGGGAATCTTACGAAGAAGCGGCGAAACTGCGCGACCAAATCAAGGTGCTGGAAAGCTCTCCAGGAACGGATTGATCCCCGGCGCCACGAAAATGGCGGGATGGTGAATGATGAAACCCGGCGATTTAACCAAACAAAACGGCGAGTGGCTTTCGGCCACGGGACCCCGGCATGAAATTGTGATCAGTTCCCGCGTGCGTTTGGCGCGGAACCTGGCGTCGTTTCCATTTGTGAACAAGGCCAGCCAGCCCCAGCGGTCGGAGTTGCACCGTCTCTGCCGGGATCGGTTGCTCTCGCTGCCGGGTAATTGGAACTTGTTTTACGTGGATCTGGATCACACCGAAGAGGTGGATCGACAAATACTTGTGGAGCGGCACCTTATCAGCAAGCAGCACACTTCGGGCGAGGGAAGCCGGGGGGTGGCCATCAGCGCCGATGAGGCCCTGAGTGTCATGGTCAACGAAGAGGACCATCTGCGGATGCAGGTCTTGCGCTCGGGAATGCAGTTGCGCGAGTGTTGGAAAACAGCGGATAAGCTCGACAACATGCTCCAGGAACATTTGGATTACGCCTTCAGCGAGCGTTTCGGCTACCTGACGGCTTGCCCGACCAACGTGGGCACCGGCCTGCGGGTTTCCGTGATGATGCATCTACCGGCGCTCAAACTGACCGGTGAAATCGAAAAAGTTTTTCGGGCGGCCAAGGATACGCACCTGGCCATTCGGGGCCTCTTCGGCGAAGGAACCGAAGCGATCGGGGATTTCTACCAGATCAGCAACCAGACCACTCTGGGACGGTCGGAAGAGGAAATTCTCGACGAATTCAGCGACTCCATTATTCCGCGCATCCTCACCGCCGAATTGACCGCCCGTTCGATTTTGGAACAGGAGCGGCCGCTGGCTTTGGATGATCGCATCGGGCGCGCCATCGGAGTGTTGCGCAACGCGCGGCTGCTTTCGACCGAGGAAACGCTCTATTTTCTCTCGCATCTGCGTCTCGGGGTGGTGATGGGACGGGTCACGGGCTTGGATATCGATACCATCAACAAGCTGTTTCTTCAAACCCAGCCGGCGCATCTGCAGCGCGTTCTGGGCCGCACATTGGACGGCGAATCGCGCAAAGCGGCGCGCGCTGATTTCATGCGGCAAAAGCTGCAGGCCCGGCCGCCGTAAAGTGTCTCGCGACCACAAATGCCACATCAGGCGGAACCTGGCAATGCCCGGCGGTCAATGTCCGAGAATGGTGGCCCAGGCGCTTTGCATCGCCGCCGGCAGGCTGTAGATGCCCAATAAAGTGATTACAACGCAACATCCCCACCCCACCGAGCGAAGGAACCATCCGTTGACGTACGGCCCCATGATCTTGCGGGAACAGGTGAATACCATCAAAGGGATCATGGCCAGGGGAAGTTGCAGGGCCAGGACCACCTGACTTAGATTCAACATGGCGTTGATATTGGTGGGCCCGCGTTTCAAACCCACGATCAACAATACGGGAATCACGGCGGCCAGACGCGTGATCAGCCGGCGTACCCAGGGGCGAATCCGCCACTGCATGAATCCTTCCATTACCACCTGGCCGGCCAGGGTTCCGGTGATGGTGCTGCTCTGGCCGCTGGCCAGCAGAGCGATCGCGAAAAGCAAGCTCGCCGTGGCTGCGCCCAGCAGCGGTGTAAGGGTCAGGTATGCCGCGCGAATCCAGTCGGTATCGGCGTGGAAGGGCAACCAGCGCCCATGGACGGTATGGGCGCCGGGCCGGTGGAAAAAAACCATCGCGGCCAGAACCAGAATGGCGGCGTTGACCAGAAAGGCGATCGCGAGCGAAACCGCCGAGTCGATGGTGTTGTATCGTATAACGCGGCGGATGCTTGCATCGTCGGCCTGAAATTGCCGCGATTGCACCAGCGCGGAGTGCAGGTACAGATTATGCGGCATAACGGTCGCGCCGATCATGGCGATAGCCAGTACCAGCATGTCTTTATTGACAAGCATCCGGCCTATCTGGGGCGCCACGATCGCCTGCCCCATGGGCAGCAGATCGGGCCGCACCGCGGGCAAAACGAATATTTCCAGGAAATAGCAGACGCCCATCGTGGCGACCAGCAGGGCAATCAGCGCTTCGATCATCCGCATGCCCAATCCCCGCAGGGACAGCAGCAGAACCACGTCGAACGCGGTAATCAGCAACGACCAAAAAATGGGAAAATGGAACAACAGGCTCAGGGCCACCGCGCTGCCGAGCGCTTCGGCCAGGTCGCAGGCGGCGATGGCCACTTCCGCGCCGAGCCAGTTGGCGATGCGAAGAAACCGGGGATAGCGTTCGGCGCAAAGCTGCGCCAGGTCGCGGCCCGTCACCACGCCCAACCGGGCGGCGCACACCTGCAGGATAATGGCCATGAAACTCGACAGCGCCACGATCCACAGCAGGGAATAGTGAAACTGCGCTCCGCCCTGCAGATCGGTGCTCCAGTTGCCGGGGTCCATGTACCCCACGCTCACCAGCACGGCGGGACCGACAAAAGCCAGATAAGTACGGAGAAACCCGGCGCTGTTTTGCGGAACGCGCACCGACCGGTGCAATTGGGCCAGCGACACCGTGGCGGGCGGCGGCGCCGCCGGGGACGCTTCTTTTTTTTCACGCTGGCGGGACTTCATAAGCGATCGCTAGTTGTGTTTGATGGATATCACTTCCAATTTTGAATAATCAAAGTATACTGTATCTACTGGCCGCGCGCCAAGCAAGGCCGAAGAAGAATCCCGGAGCGTACATGGCCAGCAAAACCATCGAGAATTATCTCAAGCGGATTTACCTGGCCCGCCAGGAAGCGCGGGGAAAGTTCATCCCCATGGGCCGGCTGGCGAACCTGATGGAGGTGACTCCCGGCACGGCCACCACCATGGTCAAGGCGCTGGCCGAGGCCCATCTGGTCGGCTACGAACCGCGGCGGGGCGTGAAACTCTCCCGGGCCGGCGAACATCTCGCGCTGCACGTGCTGCGCCGCCATCGGCTGGTGGAATTGCTGCTGGTGCGGGTGCTCAAGCTGGACTGGTCGCAGGTCCATGAAGAGGCCGAAGAAATCGAGCACGCCATTTCCGAGAGAGTTCTCGAAGCGATTGACCGGTTGCTGGGGCGGCCGGTCGCCGATCCCCATGGCGATCCGATTCCCACCGCGGGAGGAAAAGTTCATCCGCAGCGTTTTGCCAGTCTGGCGACCTGTCCCCTGGACCGCCCGGTGCGGATCGTTCGCATATTAGACCAAGAGCCGAATTTCCTGCGTTTTGTGGACCAGTGCGGCCTGACGCCAACGGCGATCGTGCGCGTGCAACAACGCGACCCGCTGGCGGATGCCGTCCGGTTGCGAATCGCCAAGGACAAATCCTCGCGCCATAGGGTTTTAAGCGGCGGAGTCGCGGCGAGATTCCTGGTGCGCGACCCATAAAGACAAGCACGGGATCATTCCTTACAGCGGTGCGGTCGAATAGTGAACCACCAAGTGGTAAACCACCTGCACCACAACGCAAATCAGCGCCATGCCCAGGAGGATCTTGATCGCCAGCCACAGCGTGGCCTTGAGCAGGCCCGTCAAATCGCGCCGGCGCACGGCCTGGTAGACCAGACTGATGATCAACACCAGCGGAAAGGCAAACAAAAGCCAGTAACCGGTTAGATGGGGCACGACCGAATACAGAGGATCGATCAGCGGAATCCAGGCGGGAATCCCGAAAGCTCTCGGGACGGCGTGGAAGATCATCGACGCCCTCCTGCGGCTTGGCCGGCGCCAGGAGTTTTTCCGGTCTGGGAAACGGATCCTTCGCCGCTTACGAGCATGAACAGATCGACTAGAACCAACAGATTCAACATGCCCGCCAACCCGCAATATGCGGTGGCCACTTCCTGAACCAGCGGCGCAAAACCCGAAGGATGGCGCGAACCGGGCGGGAAATATTCGCTCCGGAGGCGACTGCCGATCAGCATCGGCCAACCGGCCAGGTATTGCGAATAATCCCACAGGCGCTGGCGGGGCCGATTCAGCGCGCGCACGCCTCCCAGCAAAATCCCGCCAATAAACAGGGTATGAATGGCGATGGTGAAAATAAGGCCGCGCCGGCGATCGCCCACCATCCAGTGACCGGCGCCGGGAATTAACCAGCCGACGGCAATAGCCAGATAGCCCCTGGCTTCGCCGCCGGTCCGGTTTCCTGCGTTACTCGAAAAAGCCAAGTATTGCTCCTGGCGACGCCCGGTTGTTTTTGCCGGGTGACTGCGCCCATGCTTTATACCGCCGCCGGGAAAAGATTACCAACGGCGCCGAAGTGTAAAGTCGTACTCCAGCAGACCCATGTCCTGGAGTAACCGTTCACGCACCGGATGTTTTTGGCGCACGTCCCGGCGGGCATGGGTTTTCCCGGTGTGCCGGGACCGCCAATCACCGCGCCGCCCAGTCACGCAGCCGAGTGGTGGAATCACGCGGCCGTTTTGCGATATTGGTGACACGGTCAGCAGGCTGACCCGTTAAACACCGTTTTCCTTGCGGTTACGGACGGCCGTGGATTTCCATCCACGGCTGCGGGGGAGGCGACTATAGAGCAGCCGCGAGGATCGCAATCCCGCGGCCGTTTTGCGCGCCGCCGTGAACGGTTACAACATCCGAAATCCGCCACTTATCCTGGTACGGCATCTTGCGTTTGCTCTTTGGTTTGGTCATCCTTGATATCCTGAAGGCACGTCTGCGTGCCCTATATCGGGATAGGTTCTTGGAATGTTCACAGTGAAAGGAACCCATGCGCCCGGCGAATCTGACGATTATTGGTGAACGAATCAACCCCGGCTTTGCCCTGTCCAAAGACCTGCTGGATCGACGGGATATTCCCGGCTTGCAGGCGCTGGCGCGCGGGCAGGTGGAGAAAGGCTGCGAATACCTGACCATCAACGTCGGCGAAAAGGCGCAGCGGGACACGGCGTTTCTGGTGGAAGTAATCCGCGCGGTGCAGGCGGTTGTCAATGTGCCGCTTTCCTTTGACTGCCCGCAGGCGTCGGTGCAGGAGATATGCCTGCGAACTTACGATGCCACGAAGGCCTGCGGCCGAAAACCCATTGTCAATTCCATCTCCGAACTCCGTTGGGACATGCGGGATGTTCTCAAGATTCAGCCGGCGAAGGTGGTGCTGATGGCCTCCGAACGGATGGAAGGCGGACGGAAGACAGCCAATGAAACTTCCCTGGAAATAGTCCAAACGGCGCGTCGTATGATGGAGCGCCTCCTCGCCAACGGCTTGGGACTCGCGCCGGACGATCTGTTCGTCGATGTTTCGCTCCATCCCATCGCCACCGATACCGACGGTCTGATCCGAAAAGCCGTGGATGCCATCCGTTTGTTGGGCGGCGCCGCGGAGCTGCGGGGCGTCCATTTGCTGGTGGGCCTCTCGAACCTGGGCATTATGTTGCCCAAAGTCGCGCTGGATGGAAGCCGGCTGAGCATCCAGATTGAATCGGCGTTCCTGACCCTGGCCATGCCTTATGGTTTGGACACCATCCTGGGTACTCCCGGCCGGGCTTACCACATACTTCCGGCTGACGATTTCGTATTCCAGGGCTTCTGTGAAACCATCCAACTCGAGGGGATTGACGCCTTGGAGCGTCTTCGGCGGCTTTACCGAAAGGACGAGTCATGAATTCGCCGGTCCTGGTGGTCGAGAGCTACTTTGATGGCGAGCGTTATCATGCCGGCGGGCCTTATACAATCCGCATAATCGACGGCGTGATCGGGGAAATTCTACCCGGCGATCCAGGCTCATCCAACGCAACGCCAAATTCCGCCGGCGATTTGATTGTTGCGCCATTCGTGATGCCGGGGCTTACGGAGGCGCATTGCCATCTGTTTCTGGATGGAGCCCGGCTCGATCCGCAGGTCCGTAAAAAGTATCTCCATGCCCCTTTTCCCGAGATGCTGCAAGTCGGCTGGAAAAGTCTCCAGGCTGATCTGGCGGCGGGCGTCACGCTGATCCGGGATGCCGGCGATCTCTACGGCGTCAACACGCACATCAAGCGGGAGTTGCACCGGTGGACCGGCCGGGCGCCCACGCTGCGCAGTCCGGGGCGAGCGATTCGCAAAGCCGGTCGCTATGGCGGCTTCATGGCGGTGGAAGTCAACGGCCCGGACGACATCGCGCCGACGATCCGGAAGATTGCCGCCACCGCCGATGATCTGAAGGTCCTGCTCACCGGCATCATCGACTTTGCCCACGGAAAGATGAAAGGGGACGTGCAGTTTGATCTGGCGCAAACCCGCCTGATCGTCCAGAGCGCCCGGGACCTGAATCTGCGCACTTATGCCCATTGCAGCGGTCAGGAGGGTCTGCAAATCGCCGTTGCGGCGGGGATCGATTCGATCGAACATGGTTTCTTCATGTCGCGCGAGATTCTCAAGGCGATGGCCCAAAAGCGGATCGCCTGGGTTCCCACCTTCGCTCCGGTCTATTTCCAGTTGGCGCACCCCGAACTCGCCGGCTGGAACGCCCGGACCCTCGAACGCCTGGACGCGATTCTCCAGCAGCATTTTGAGATGGTGGCCCAGGCCGACGCCTGGGGTGTTCCCGTCCTCGCCGGCTCGGATGCCGGCAGTTGCGGCGTGCCGCACGGAACAGGCCTGATCGACGAACTGTTCTTTCTTTTAAGGGCCGGCCTGCCGCTGGAGAAGGTGTTGGCCGCGGCCACCGCGGCGCCGCGTAAATTGTGGGGGATGGCGCCGGCGAATATCGCGCCCGGTAACGCGGTCGATTGCGTCGCTTTGGCCGGCTCCCCCTTTGAAAACATCGATTTTCTCCGGCAGGTTCGCCTGCTTGTTCGCTGCGGCGAGGTATTCCGGCCGGAAGATTGGCGATGCCCGCCGGCGGTTCCTCCGGCCGCGGCGGGGCCGCCGGCGCCCGTGGGCGTACACTCGTAAGAAAAAATGGATATGTCTATTATTTATTGGATGTTTTTTTCATTCCCATCATGGTATTACCAGGAGTCAGCGTATGAACGATCGCCGGCGTTTTATCGCCACCATGCACTACCAGCCGCGCGACCGGGCGCCCATCTGTGATTTCGGCTTTTGGGGTGAAACGATCGACGCGTGGATCGCCCAGGGTTTGCCGGCCTGGGTCGGCGGGGGACATGACACCACCGCCACCGATGTCTTTTTTGGGATGGACCATTATTACAGCGGCGGCCCGCAGGTCGGTTGCGGTCTGTATCCCGGTTTCGAGCAATACGTGCTGGAAGATCGCGGCGATCAGGAAGTGGTCCAGCAGGGCGATGGCGTACGCGTGCTGCGCCACAAATACGCCGGCTCCATTCCCCAGCACGTGGGGCACCTGCTGGTGGACCGCGCCAGTTGGCGCGAACACTATCTGCCGCGACTTACCAATTACGATCACCCCGCCCGTTATCCCGACTGGGACCAGGCGCGGGCGATTTGGAATGATCCCGATTACCCCCGCCTCCGCACCGTCAACGGCGGCAGCCTCTACGGCTGGCTGCGCGACTGGATGGGCATGGAGAATCTCTCTTACCTGGTCTATGACGATCCGGCGCTGTTCGAAGAGATGGTCGCCACTCTGGCCGATCTGATTGTCGAAACGCATCGTCGCGCTCTGCTCCAGGGCGCGCGTTTTGACGCCTGTGGAATGTGGGAGGACATGTGTTACAACAGCGGCCCGCTTTTGGCCCCCGAACATTTCCAGCGCTTCCTCGTGCCGCACTATCGTCGGATCACCGAACAGCTTCGCCGCCACGGCTGCGATGTGATCTGGGTGGATTGCGACGGCCGCATTGACGAGTTGATCCCGCTCTGGCTCGCGGCCGGCGTCAACTGCATGTTTCCCATTGAAGTCGGAACCTGGGGCGCCGATCCGGTCGCCTATCGCCGAAAATACGGCAAAGATCTGCTCCTGATGGGCGGCTTTGACAAACACATCCTCGCCCGTTCCCACCGCGAAATTGAGGCCGAGGTTCGGCGTCTGGCCCCGCTGGTCGAAGAAGGCGGTTACATCGGTTTTTGCGATCACCGTGTCCCGCCGGATGTTCCGCTGGAGAATTATCTTTTCTACCTGCGGACCGTTCGCGCCATCTGGGGCAAGGGCGTGAACTTAAAGCCGCTGGGCGGAGGGGAACTACGGAGGATTGTTGTTTGATTTAGCGGGTTTGATCATCTCCAATTTCAACGGCGGAAGTTTGAGCGACACGTTGGTGACGCCGCCGGGAATCGGCCCTACGGTGAAAGTGCCTTTCGCGACGCCGACCGTTTCCTCCGTCTGCTCTTGGTACGTTCGGTAGCCGGTCGCCGTCTTTTGCCGGAATGTGTGGTAAGTGATGGCGGCGGGGTTGACGGCGTTGATCCCAATCACATAAGTCCCCGGCAGGACATCGGGAATGGTGAAGCGGCCATCGGGCTGGACCGTGAAGCTGTAGTCGTGCATTTTAGTTCGCATCCATTTGCGATCTCCGGCCATCCACGCCTTGCCCGCCGGTGACGCCAAGAACGACCTGAGCCATTTGGTTTTGGCGGCCTCATAGCCCCGGCGGATATTTTTCGGCATCAGAGAAAGAAAAGACGGCCTCTTGGTGCCTGCGCTGCCGATCTCAAATTTCCAATCACTGCTCCGCGCAAACGCGGGTGGAATACTCACTCGCCCCTCTACGCATCGCCCCATGCCGCCAAGTACCACGCGCGTGGTTTTTCCGGCTTGCACCACCACCAAACGGCCCAGCGACGACGTGGAATTCGTGAACATCCTAACCTGCATCCCAACCTGAACCTTTCCAGCCGGGCACCGCTTGATAAGAAATTCACCCGCGGAATTCGTGCGTGTCGTGACATTCCAGCTAATGCCTTGGGTGATCCTCGGAGCCAGGGGTATCTGTGTCCAAGCCTCTATCTTCTGTCCCGGCGCGGGCTTCGTACCAAACAACAGCCGGCCGTGAATGCTCCCCCAACGCTGGAGTTGTAACAGATTGTTCTTGGTGGGAGGACGATCGTTTGGCCAGATCGCATAACCGGCCCGATCCCAGACCGCAATCTGGTAGCCGCCGCTGTGTGGCGCAAAATCCAGCCTGCCCCGGCGATCAATCGTCTGGTGCGGATATCCTGCGATTGACGCGAGGTCTTCGTGCGCACCTATTTGGGAGGATTGTCCCGCCGGAACCAAAATCGCCTTGGCGCCAACCGCAGGCGCGCCGTCCGGATTCAGTACCGTCGCGGTAATGTCCTTGGCGGGTGTAAGTTTGAATTGAAGATCGATCTTCCGCACGTTGTTATGAAAAATTCTGGATTCGGTCGGCAGAAAACCTTTGGCTTCAATTCGAATCGCATAGGCCGCTCGCTGTGTGGGAAGTCTGTAAGTGAAATGCCCATGACCCGAGACATCCCGGGGATACATGTAGTCCCAGTGGATATTTCGATTCCAAGCAATATGCGGTAGCGGAGGGTTGAGTGGATTCAGCCCGCTGATGAACCCGCGAATAATGCGGAACTTATCAATCGGCTGGCCGGTCTTGGCGTCCACCACCGTGCCATGCACGGTTACGCGGGGCAGCAAGATAATGCGATTGTCCTTTCCAGCCCGGACGGAAATGTCCATCGCGTAGGCATAGCCCGGGGCGGAGGCATCCACCAGGACTTTGCCCGCCGGCGCGTCGCGCCAGATAAACCAGCCCCGACTATTGGTTCGTATGTGGTGAATCAACGTGCGGTAGCCGCGCCAGGTATCCGTGTAAACGGAAGCATCCGCCAGCGGACGACCTGCAGGATCGACCACGCGGCCGGTCAATGTATGCGGAGCTGTCAGCCGCAGGAAAATGCTCGGGCTGTTGGCCCTTATGTGAAAGATCCCGAGCGCCGGGCCATAGCCTTTGGCCCATGCGGTAAGGACAACCCCATGTCCGGGTTTGGCCACGAAGGAAAATTGTCCCGCGGCGTTGGCTTTCATGGGGGAAGGCGTGTTGGTTGGGTTCTGATCCGGCCCCACGGTGATTTGCGCCCCCGCGACCGGCTTGCCGTCCGGCCCGAGCACAACGCCATGCGCCATGATTCCACGCTGGAGGATAAACACCGATTTGCCGTTACGAAGCCTGGTCAAATCAGTGAAAGTGTGTATGGGGAAGAAGCCCATTGACCAGTGAGACCATACGTACCGATAGTCCCACGTACCAATCTCGATTTCTGACACACCATGGGCGGGAATGCCGCAATAGCGCCAAACCCCATTGCGGCCGGTTTGCACCGTCGCCAGGACATCGATCTTTTCGTGAATGTTAGCTTGTTTCATTTTGCACCCGTAGATGAGCACGTGTGCGCCAACAATCGGTTGCCCATGATTATCCACCACGCGCCCCGAGATAACCGTACCGCGAGGGAGCGCGAGTGTGTAAGTTGCCGGAAAAGCCTCCCGCTTCTCCCCGTACATATTCCAGGAGAGCAATTCAGGAACATAGCCTTTGGCATGCACCTGAATGTAGAACCGGGACCACTTGTGGCGCGGCAACGGCAGAACCGCCCGCCCGCGGGTATCGGTAAGTTTCGCCATATACCCTCCATTGCTGTTTGCACCTACCTTCACCCCAGCCAGGGGCTTTCCGGTCTGTTGGTCGATCACGGTAAGGGTCATGCTTTTTTTGGCGGCGTTGGCGGCGGCTGACACAGTGGCGGCTTGGGCTTTGTTGACCGGACGGAGCATTCCGAACGCCAACGTTAACGCCAGCGTGGCGAATCCCGCCGCCAGCAGCAATCGCCGGGAAAGTCCCTGGCGCGCAACCGTGCCATCCAGGATGGCCAGCATCCGGCGTTTGAGTTGCGAGGACCGGGCCAGGGGAACCGCCGCGGCGGAAATCAGGCTATGGACACGCCGGGTGCGGGCCACCGCCAGCAGATCCTCGGCATACGTGACCGCCGCGGTTCCATGAACCAGCACCAGGTCATCACAGGCCTGTTCGCACTGGGTTCGCAACTGCCGGCAAGCCAGCCAGACCAGGGGATTCAACCAATAAATACCGGCGGCCACCTGGCCGATCAGAAGCGTCAAACAATCCCAGCGTTTCACATGCCCCAGTTCATGCGTGAGAACGGATTGGATCCGCCCTTGCGGCCAGGTTCCCGCAGTCGCCGGCAGCACTACGCACGAGCGGAAAATTCCCCGGACGACGGGCATCGCCGTCTCTTCGGATACGTACAAGGCCGCGCGGCGCGTTAGATTTATTTTTCTGCGGGCCAGTTCCAACGCGTCCGCCAGGGAGCCGTCGGTTATCCGCCGCGCGCGGTGGATGATTCGCCCCACCGCCAGCCCGGCGAAGAGCCGCAGAAAAAGAAGAATGGCTGCGCCCGCCGACCAGACCAGGAATAACCAGGCGGGCCAATGGATGCTCTCCGGCGGATTCCGCATGGATAAAACGGGTGTTGGGATTGCCATTGATGGCGACTGGGCCGGTTCGCCGCCAGCCAGGTTGCGATGGGAGGCGATGGCCCCAATCGCTTTACCGTTCGGATGCCGGATACCGGCGGTTGGCGTAGGGAGGGAAACAAGACGACGCGGCGCGGTGGGCCGCGTCGCCTGGGAGGAAGCTATCTCCGTGCCGGCCCTGGACTGAAGCGGCGGCAGGGCCAACGACCAGGACGGCAGGATGGCGGATGCCGCCGGCAGCAATAGCACGGCTATCAGAGCGGCGGTCCAGAGCGCATGGTGAACGGCAGCGCCCACGTGGCGGAGCAGCCGATTGAGCACCCCCGCCAGCGCCAATAGGACGACGCTTTTGAGCAGGAGAACCAACAGAGTAAACCCCACCGTCGCCCCGGCGCCGATACCCAGAAGAGGAGTGATATTCATGAGTTTTTCCTCCGGTTTCTGTTCCTGGCCTGTTGCAGCAACTCGGAGAGTTGCGTCAGTTCCTGATCAGACAGGTTCATATCGGAATTGGAAAGCAGCGCGGCCACGGCCTGGGAGGCGGAGTTGTCGAAAAACGTTTCCAGGATGCGCCGCAGCGCCCAGCGGGCCGCGTGCCGGCGGGGGTGGGTGGCCCAATAGACGTATTTTCCGCCGACCTGGCGGTGTTGGAGATGGCCTTTGTTTTCCAGAATCCGCAGCAAGGCCCGCACGGCCGAGTAACTGGGGGGATCCTCCAGGCGCGCCAGCACCTGCGCCACGCTCGCTTTCCGCCGGGCGTAAATCACATCCATGATCTGCCGCTCCCGGCGGCTGAGATTTACCGACTTTCTTTCACGCATCACGATCTCCGCACAAGGCTTCTGGAAGCCATCGTGCTATAATTTTAGCACAATGGGGCGGCCAGTCAAGCGGCATCGCTAATTTTTTAGCAGGGGTCCATCCCGCCGCCGGCGGTTCTTCTCGCGTGGCGGCGCAGCGCACAATCGGTAACCGTTCACGGCGGCGCACAAAACAGCCGCGGGATTGCGATCCTCGCGGCTGCCCTATGGTCGCCTCCCCCGCAGCCGTGGATGGAAATCCACGGCCGTCCGTAACCGCAAGGAAAACGGTGTTTAACGGGTCAGCCTGCTGACCGTGTCACCAATATCGCAAAACGGCCGCGGGTTTCCACCACGCGTCTGCATAACTGGGGCGGCGCGGTGATTGGCGGTCCCGGCACACCGGGAAAACCCATGCCCGCCGGGACGTGCGCCAAAAACATCCGGTGCGTGAACGGTTACCACAATCGTTTGAGTCGCGGAATTTACGCGCGGCGCCGGCGCCGCGGCTAAAATCCCGCCGGCGCGTGCGGCGATCTCGGCGGTGTTTACGCGGCGATTTCGCACAAGGCGGCAACCAGCTTGTTTACATCCTCGGCGGTGTTGAAAGGGCCGGGACTCATGCGGACGGCGCCATCCGGAAATGTGCCGATAACCCGATGCGCATAAGGTGAACAATGCAGTCCGGGGCGAATGGCGATGGCGAAGGAATCGTCCAGAATTCCGCCGAGTTCCTGGGGACTGTATCCTTCCACATTAAAGCTGACGGTTCCCACACGGTTTTCCGCGGCCTTCTCGCCAAGCGGACCGTAAACGGTCAGGCGCGATAATTTCCGCACGCCATCGACAAACTGTTGAACCAGGTGGCGTTCGTGTTGGAGCGTGGTCGCCGGAACATGCTGTTGAACGAATTCCACCGCCGCGCCCAATCCCGCCACGCCGACGGTGTTGGGCGTGCCGCCTTCAAGAAAATAAGGCAACTGCCGCGGCTGGAGGGGGCTGGAAGAATCACCGCCGGTTCCGCCCTCGCGGAAAGCGGTCAGTTCCTTAAGTTCCACCGTCGTATGCAGGTACAAGCCGCCCGTGCCGGTCGGTCCCAGCAGCGACTTGTGACCGGGAAAAGCGACCAGGTCGATCGCGTCGTTGAGCACGTGAATCGGCGCAATACCAATGGTTTGGGCGGCGTCAAGCAGAAATTTCACGCCATGCTCGCGGGCAATTCGGCCCGTCGCCGCCGCCGGCTGAATGGTTCCCAACACATTGCTGGCGTGCGTTAAAGCGATGAGCCGGGTTTGGGGCGTAATGGCCCGGCGAATATCATCCGGATCAATGACGCCCGCGGCGGCGGAAAAACCGACGCGGGTAAGCGTGATGAACCCGGCGTCCGCCATGGCCTGGAGCGGCCGGCTCACGCTGTTGTGCTCGAGCCTGGTGGTAATGACATGATCCCCGGCGCGAAGCAGCCCCTTGAAAGCGATGTTCAGGGCGTCGGTGCAGTTCATGGTGAAAATAAGCCGATGCGGATCGGTTCCACCAATAAATTCAGTAAGCTGTTTGCGGACACGATCGAGCATGCGCTCGGCGGCGACGGCCATGCGGTGGCCGGCGCGGCCGGGATTGGCGGCGTCGGCGGCCAGAAATCGGCTCATCGCCTGGGCCACCACGGCGGGTTTGGGCCAGCTTGTGGCGGCGTTATCAAGATAAACGATTGATGGGCTGGAACTCATGAAAAACCTCGCGCGGACAACGCGCGCGGAGTAAACTCCGCGGCCAAAATCAGCATTGCGCCGCGCGAAACGCCCGCGGCTAAAATAAATACGTGCCGGACGAAAGGGACGCCGGTTTTCCCGCAACCGCTTACATTCCCGCGTGCGGAAGCCCCGCGGCTTTCCGCCAGGTCGCCAACTGACCGGAGTGATACGCACGGTGCGTGACGGCGGCGACCAGTGTGTTCATGAACCATCCTCCAAAAGAGCCAAGGGATCACCGGGCCTCGGCACTACCACTGGCGGGCCGTTAAACCGCCGGCAGACCCTGCACGCGCCGCCAGGCGGAAAGCTGGCCGGCGTGATACGCCTCGTGCCAGGTTCCATACAACAGCACCGCATGGCCGACGGTGGGAAACCGTTCGCGCCGGGCCGGGTCGGGATGCGGCTTGGCCAGATCCGCCGGCGGCAGGGATTGGAGCCGGGCGAGGATCTGCCCATGCACACCGGCCATCCGGTCGAGATAAAACTGTTTCGATTTATATTTCGCCTTGTCGGCCACGGGCGTGCTTTCGGCGCCGTAAATCTCTTTCCAGTTCGGCTCCAACTGCGGAGGCCGGCCGCCGAGCAGCGCCAGAAAGTTGCCATCAACCAACAGCAGGTGGCCGAGCACCCACGCGGGGTGGTTGGTTTTGGGCGCCGGTTGGCGCACGATCTGATCGTCCGAAAGATCGGCGACTAGTTTGAGCGTTTGGTTACGCGCGTGCTCAATGGTGGCGATGAGTGGTGCAAGCATCAACAACTCCTTTTTTTAACTTCCGACGTACTTGGCGTAAACGGCCCGCGCCACGGCGGCATCGTTGACGCCTTTAATAATAGCCCGGCCGTCGGCAAATAGCGTCAGTTCGTATTCCCGGCGTCTTTCGCCCCGGCCTTCCGTGATGGGGCACTTAAGCATGAACTTGTTAAAGGTGGGGTTGCCCACGGCGCGCAGACCGGCGGCAATATGCTCGAAATCAACACGATGCCCGCCGGGCTGCGATATTTGCACGGCGTTGCGGCCGCAAAGTGTCGTGGTGCTGGAGCTGAATTTTCCGGAGAGGTATTCCAAGTTATGGTGCTTGCAGGCCGGACAATCCGCGATGTCCCGCGCCCGCGCCACGTTCAACTGCTGGTAGCGGTTGTCCCAGAGATCAAAGCTCAAAAGGCCGCGATTCAGGGCGTGGACATTGCCGGTGAGCAGCTTGATTGCCTCCATCGCCTGCCAACTCGCCACCATGTTCACCGTCGGACCGAGTACGCCGGCGGTATCGCAGGTGGGGTTCATACCCGGGGGAGGAGAAGTTTCAAAGATGCAGCGCAGGCAGGGCGTAACGCCCGGTCGAATCACCATCGCCAGGCCCATGGCGCTGATGCAGGCGCCGTAAATCCAGGGAATGTTGAGATGGATCGACACGTCGTTGATCAGAAAACGCGTTTCAAAATTGTCGGTTCCGTCCAGCAGCAGGTCCTGCCCCCGGGCGTGCTGGAGGATGTTGTTGTGATTGACATCGGTCACCACGGCTTCCACCTGGATATCGGAATTGATCCGCGCCAATTGGCGCTGGGCGGCCAGAGCCTTGGGCAATTGATCGGCGATGTCCTGCTGGTCAAAAAGAACCTGGCGCTGCAGATTGTTGATCTCGATAAAGTCGCGGTCGATGATGGTCAAATGGCCGACGCCCGCCCGCCCGAGGGTGTTGGCCAGAACGGTTCCGAGCGCCCCGCATCCGACCAGGAGCACCCGCGATTGCTTGAGTTTCCGCTGACCTTCCACGCCAATGGGCCCCCAAAGCATTTGCCGGTTGTAACGCGCCAGCGTGGGATCGGATTTTTCAAGTTGTTCGGCTGATTCAGAAAGAGCCATGGATGATTCCTGTTGCATCCTGTGCGGTAAGTCAACTCTCCATCAGATTCTTTTCAATCGGTTCAACCGTCACGCCCTGCTGTTGGAGAAATTTCAGGGCGGCTTGCACCTGGTTCTGTTCACCCGAAAAATGCACCGCCATGATGCCGATTTCAGCCGTTACGCTGGCTTGGCGGATATCGAAGAGCACGTCCGGATATTGCCGCGCCATACGCCAAAGTGCGGGGGTTTCCACCATCGCTTTGCTGCCGAAGGTAAGCCAGATTCGTTTATCCACCTTAGCCATGTTCAACCTCCCGCGATGGCGGGGACAATGCTCACATCGTCGCCGTCCTGGATCGGAGTCCGCAGGTTCTCCAGAAATCGAATATCCTCATCGTTGACGTAAATGTTCACAAAACGGTTCAGCTCACCAGGCTGCTTAAACAACCTCTTATCCATGCCGGCGTATTTCGCGCAAAGCTGTTGCAGCGCCCCCTCCACGTTGCCGGCTGAAACTTCAACCAGATCAACCCCCTTGGTCAATTGCCGCAGAGGTGTGGGAATACGAATTTTTACGGCCATAAAATCGGCTCCTGTTCCGAAGACAAATCCCTCGGCGTCGCAACTGGTCTTCCGGCCGGCGGCAACGCGGTGCTGGTCCCGGCGCGCCCGGCTTCACGTCCCGGTGGACACCGCCACAGGAAGCGGCGGCGCCTCTCCGGCGGCGTGGCGGGCGATGAACCGGTCAAACGCCTCCAGCCGCGGCTCAATGGAATCCGGTGGTTCGAGCTGATCGACCACCACTTCAACGGTTTTAAGTCCATTGCCCGTGATGCACACGCAAATACTTTCATCACGCGGAATACGGCCGCTGGCAATGAGTTTGATGGCGGCGGCCAGGGTGGCGCCGCCGGCCGGTTCGGTCCATATTCCTTCCATGCGGGCAAGCAGTTTAATCGCTTCGATAATTTCCGCATCCGTGGCGTCGGCGCCCCAGCCTCCGCTGTGCCGGACCGCTTGCACCACATAGTAACCGTCGGCGGGGTTGCCGATGGCGATGCTTTTGGCGATGGTGCGCGGCTTTTGCGGTTTGATCAAATCGCGCCCGGCACAAATGGCTTCGACCACTGGATTGCAGCCGGCGGCCTGGGCGGAATAAATCTTCGGTTGATTGTCGGCCACGAAACCAAGGTCAATGAATTCGCGATACGCCTTGTATATTTTAGGCAAAATGGTGCCGCCCGCGGTCGGGCATACGGTGTGCCGGGGCAGGCGCCAGCCCAATTGCTCGGCGATTTCAAAGCCGTAGGTTTTGGCCCCCTCGGTATAAAAGGGGCGAAGATTCACGTTGACAATGGCCCATTTGTACTTGTCGGCAATCTCCGAACACAGGCGATTGACATCGTCGTAATTGCCCCGGATTCGGACCATGGTCGGACCGAAAATAAGCGAGCCTAGAACTTTACCCTGCTCCAGATCGTGCGGAATCATCACGAAGGCCTTAAGCCCGGCGATGGCGGCGTGCGCGGCGACGCTGTTGGCCAGATTGCCGGTGCTGGCGCAGCCGACCGTGTCATAGCCAAGTTCCACAGCCTTGGTGACGGCGACCGACACCACCCGTTCTTTGTAGCTCCAGGTGGGATAATTGGCGGAGTCGTCCTTGAGGTAAAGCTCCTGGACGCCCAAGGCCCGTTCCAGATTACGCGCGCGCTTGAGCGGTGTGCAGCCGGAATGGTGGCCGGAACGCGGTTCCCCGTCGATGGGCAGTAGATCGCGATAGCGCCAGAGGTTGTGCGGGCCGGCTTGAATTGATTCGCGGGTAACTTTTCCCCGCATGGCGACGTAATCATAGTGCACTTCGAGCGGTCCGAAGCACAGTTCGCATACGTGAACGCCTTTTTGCGGGTAGGTCTGGCCGCACTCGCGACATTTCAGGCCAAGAACGTAGGACATCACATCCTCCGGAAACAACAAGTTGCCGCACCACCGATGGCGGGCAAAAAAACGGCCTCTTACCGGGAACCATCATCCTGCGCCCAAGCCCGCGCTGATTCCCGATAAGAGGCCGCCGGTTTTCTTCCATCGCCGGAAGATCAACCCATTATGCCGTTCCACCTATCTATCCCCAGGATCGCCACGGTGGCGGCATGTTTGCCGAATCGCATGGCGAGCGGGAGGGAATTAGCACCCGCTTCTCCCGGTCCCGGCGCGCCGGAATACCGGGAAGATGGGTTGCTGTGCCGTCGACGGGCCCGTCCCTCAGGCACTCTTGATAAGAGCCGTATTCAATTGTCAGGCATGAAATACTAGGAGTCGCCGGGAAGCGTGTCAAGAGCGCCGGCTGTTTTGTGTTTGATCCGGACGGCGTTATACTGCGGCGTTTCGTAGCCCTCATCGTCTAGAGGCCTAGGACACGGGCTTTTCACGCCTGTAACTGGGGTTCGAATCCCCATGAGGGCAATGGGAGGGTATGATAATTTTCCGGCGGGTGGTGGCAAGCCTCCCGCGAAAATTGTCGCATCCCATGTTGTTTTTGGGAAAGCCGCGCGAGCGGTGGCTTGGATGAACACAAGGAAATTTTCATGGCAATCAAGGCGATCGATTTACGGCGCGGCGTCGCCGTCGAATACAATAACAAGCTGTACGTGGTGCATGACTTCGCCAAAGTATCCAAGGGGAACTGGCGGTCGTTTATGCAGGTCAAACTTAAGGATACGCAAACGGGCAGCATCATCGAACAACGATTCCGGGTGGACGATACCCTGGAACAGGCGTTTCTGGAACAAAAGTCCATGGAATACCTGTATTCCGACGCCAACACGCATTATTTCATGGACCTGAACGATTACGAGCAGATGGAACTTTCCGGCGATGTCGTCGGTGAAGCGGTCCAATATCTCAAGCCGAACACGCAGGTGCAAATCACCATGTACCAGGGCAAACCGTTTTCCGTGGAATTACCCAATACCGTGGAGTTGGAGGTGCTGGACTGCCCGCCGAGCATCAAGGGCGCCACGGTAAGCAACGTGGGCAAAGACGCCAAGCTGGAAACCGGTCTGGTAATCAACGTACCCGATTTTATCGGTAAGGGCACGGTGGTCCGGGTGGATACCCGTACCGGCGAGTACCTCGGTCGTGCGAATGATTAGGTCCGCCTCAAAATGTATCGCGGTACGTGATGGTTTGGAGACGGAGCCTGGCGCGGTTTCGCCGGCAACGCCGGTTCCCGCGCCGCGCGCCATAATTTTCAGACAGGCGTAATGAAGATATAAGAGGTTATAGCCAGATGTCGCTTCCTCCCAACCCGGCATCCGATCCGCCGCCGCCGCCGCCGCCGGGAAGCGGGCCGGGAGCGGAACAGCGCCAAGTCGTTCCGCCGCGGCCTCCTCCTCTGCCGCTGCGGATCGTGCTGTTGATTGTCCAGCCCGAGCAGTGGGCGCACGCGGCGTTATACCGGTATTCGGCGACGTTTTGGCCGCTGCTATGGGTTCTTGTAATTACGTCCACAATAGTCGCCTTGGCGACGGGCAGTCGTATTCTGGACTCCTGCCGGACCTTTGCCCGATCGTACGATCACCGGTACCAACCGATGCTGCTGAAAAATGGCGAGCTATCGGTTATTCCCCAAAAGGGACTCAAACCATTAAGTATTAATGGAAAATTCGCCCGGTTGATGGTCCGGCCCCAGGCGCAGGGATCGTACACCAACACCAGCCGGCGCTGGGTATTTGTGATCACCCACGGCGCCGTGGTACTGACCGGTTCGTGGTTCTCCAAACCCATTGTGTGGCCCCTGCTGCCGCTGCAAGAGAGCATGGCGAAGGCCAATGGCGCCGCCATCAAGCGCGTTGCCGGCCAACCGCGGGATGTGCCGCCGGTTCGCATCGATTCCGCCACGCTGGAGAAATTCCTCCAAACCTACCGCCCGGCGCTTCTGACGTGGTTCGCCATCCTCGGAGGGGCGATTATCGACCTGCGACAGGCTTTCTGGTGTTTGCTGATGATTGTATTGACCGGCCCGCTGGTGATGATTCTCAACCGGAATCTGGGAATGCCCCTGCGCGTGGCGTACCGCATCGGCACCGCCGTGCTGGCGCCGGTTCTGGCGCTGCAATGTCTTTTGATCGTGTTGCGCGTTCTGCCGCTGGAATCGCAATCGACCCTGGTGGAGACGGTGCTATTTTTTTCGCCCGTGCTGCTGGCTGTTTGGGCCGGCGTATTGGCGAACCGAATGTTCCACCCGCGGGCATGAACCGCGCACGGTCCGGCGGGGGGGCCGGCGGCGCCCCCCGGTCCGCCGGGATCGGGACTCTTAGAATCGACGCAAACTGATGAACAAAGAAAGTTCCATCCGCGTTCTGATTGTTGATGACGAAATCGATCATGCCGACGCCATGAGTGAAGCCGTGGCCCGCATAGGTTATTCCGTCAAGCAGGCGCACAGCCTGGCCGAGGCGCGGCGCTGTTTATCCGAGGAAGATTTCGACCTGGTGATCACCGACCTCCGCATGGACGGGCCGCGGGACGGTTTCGAATTGCTCGAACACGCCCGCCGCGCGTTCCCCCCGGCGCAGGTTATCGTCGTGACCGC
The DNA here is from genome assembly GCA_021831565.1 of Planctomycetota bacterium. Taxonomy (GTDB): domain Bacteria; phylum Planctomycetota; class Phycisphaerae; order WQYP01; family WQYP01; genus JAKBMM01. The sequence goes on along the minus strand of JAKBMM010000009.1, from coordinate 10,937 downwards.
GCATGGCGACGTGGCCACCGCGGTGGGCGCCATGCGGGCGGGAGCGTATGACTTCATTGAAAAACCCCTGGACCTGGATCTGATCCGAGTCCAGGTGCGCCGCGCCGCCGAGGCGGTTCTGCTGGCCCGCCAGAATCAGAACTTCAAGCTGGCCCTGGATCAGAAATACGGCATGGAGGGAATCATCGGCAATTCGCAGGCGATGCGCCGCACCCTGCAACTGGTGCGACAGATCGCCCCGACCGACATCAACGTGCTGATTCTGGGCGAGTCGGGAACCGGCAAGGAGCTGATCGCGCGGGCGGTGCATCAAAATTCCCGCCGCCAGGCGGAACGGTTTGTCGCGCTCAACTGCGCCGGCCTGAATGAAAGCACGCTGGAGGATGAACTTTTCGGCCACGTACGCGGCGCTTTCACCGACGCCCGCGGCGACCGCGAGGGGCGCCTGGAATACGCCGACGGCGGCACGCTGTTTCTGGACGAAATCGGCGACATGCCCCTGGCCATGCAGGCCAAACTCCTGCGGGTGCTCCAGGACCGGCAGATCACGCGGTTGGGTTCCAACGAACCGATCCAGGTGGACGTGCGGTTTATCGCCGCCACGAACAAGGACCTGGAGCAGCAGGTCCGCAAGGAGGAGTTCCGGCAGGACCTGTATTTCCGAATCAAGGGTGCCACGATCCACCTGCTTCCCCTGCGCCAGCGGCGCGAGGATATTCCGCCGTTGATCGCGCACCTCATCCCCAAGTGCGCCACGCGAATGGGTAAAAAAATCGAAGAAATCGACGCCGCCGCCCGTGATATTCTCGTCGCCTGCGACTGGCCGGGAAATGTCCGTCAACTCGAGAATGTGATTGAAAACATGGTGGCGTTGAGCACGGGTACCCGCCTGGGAGTCCAGGATGTTCCACAGGAAATCCTCGGGCCATACTCGGTGCAAACCGTCTCCACCACGGCCTTGACGCTTCCTTCGGCCACTTCCCCGACCACGAGCATTACCACCCTGGCGGGGATAAACCTGGCCGACCTGGAGCGCCAGGCCATCGAAAAAACCCTGGAAATGGTGCAGGGAAATCGCGAACAGGCGGCCAAACTGCTTGGCCTTGGAGAACGCACGCTCTACCGGAAGATCAAGGAATATGGACTGTCCCGATAGCCCATGCGGCTGGTCTTCCGGAACAGTAACCGTTCACGAGCAAAAGCGGCAAAACAAAGGGAATTTCGCCTGCCTGCGCCGGCAGGCAGGGCCGCCATAGTCCTGATCCCAGACCATTGGCTGACTATGAAACTGCCCAACTCAAGTAACTGGCAGGATGCCTGATATCCGCGGGACTGTCCGGCCATTCCGGCACGGCTTTTGAGAACTGCTCTATAACCGGCGGTGCCGGCCTCAGAGGTCAGCCTACGACTTGAGGCGGCGATTGGTCTGCAAAAGTAAAGTCTTTCAGCTCACGCCAGACTTTTACGGCGGCGAACCAGCAGCCCCAGTCCGCCCACGGCCAGCAACGCCAGCGTGGCCGGATCGGGAACCGAAGAGGTAGCCACCGCCGTCGGGAGGGACTTGCCAAAGTTGTCTCGTAAAAGCGCGAAATCAGCCCCATTCACCGCGCCATCATAATTGAAGTCGCCCTGATCCCATTGCGCACCGGATGTCATGCCAAAATGACTGCGAAGTATTGCGAAATCAGTTAGGGTAACCGTACCGGCCAAAGTGGCATCACCGGGCAGGGTGACCATGATCTTGGTCTTTTCCCCAGCGAAACCATTTTCGGAATAACCGATGGTGAGGCCGGCGGCCTGCGCCGTCGTACTGTTGATGACCGCGCTCGTAGTCGATGTCCCGTTCCAGGCGCCGCCATTATAGCCGGCCACCAAGGAACCACGAATGGTGGTGGCGGTGGAACTCGCCCAAGCGCCGTAGTTGATGGTTACGCCATTGCCGGCGGCGGTGTTGGTAAGAGTCAGCGCGCCCAACGTGACTGTCGGCGTTGGATTCAGATTCACCAGGTGGAGGGTACCGGTTAAGCCGGGATTGAGTGTCATCGTACCGCCGCCTGTCATTGTCAGCGTGCCGCTGGTGATGGTGTTCGTGCCGCTGGAGGTGTTGCCGCCGGAGAGGGTCAGTGTGCCGCCATTCTCGGTTACGCCGCTGGTACCGGAAAACACACCCGACTGGGCAAGGACCAGCGCCGAGTTATTCGTCGCATTGCCGGCCAGACCTGAAGCTCTGGTGACGGAATGGACTGTCACCGTGTTGCAAGCGCCACCGCAAGACAACCCGGCGCCACTCATTATGAAGGGATCGCCTCGTATACTGCCTGCGGCAAGGACGAACACTCCCGCGCAAGCCGTCAGCGCCGCCACCGCGGCGCCCACGCCGATTTGACCGAGCATCCACGAACGACAACTTCGGCGCGATAATTTACCGGATGTTTCGCGTGCCATGACAAGTTCCCCCAATGCAAAAGTTCCCATCCACAGTTGATCCAACCCGAAGCAGAGAGCAGAGAGCAGAGAGCAGAGAGCAGAGAGCAGAGAGCAGAGAGCAGAGAGCAGAGAATGGTTTTCCCATGTCGCCTCCGCCGCTTCTTATTGGACGCAGGTCGCAATTTACCGCGTCTCCCACGCCAAGTCAAGCGGAAACAAACCCGCTTTTTGATTGTAACCTTTATCCCTGTTTTGGTAAGATGCGGCGCCGCCGGAAAGAAGTTTTTCCCGCCGGCCCCGTTGGTCGAGAATTTACGGGCGAACAATTCGCAATCGGTGAAACATGCCTGAGAATCACCGCGGCGCCAGTGAGTATCGAATCGGCATCGGCTACGATTTGCACCGCACCGAGGCCGGGCGGCCGCTGGTGCTGGCCAACCTGCGGATTCCTCATACCCACGGGCTGGCCGGCCATTCCGACGCCGATGTCGTGCTGCACGCGCTCATCGACGCGATCACCGGTGCGGCGGGCCTGGCCGACGTGGGCGAAATGTTTCCGAACACCGATCCGCGCTACCAGGGAATTGATTCGGCCGAACTGCTCGCCGGCGTTTTGGCGCAACTCGCCAAAACACCCTGGAGGATCGGCAACGTGGATGTGGTGGTCATCGCCCAAACCCCCCGCCTTTCGCCGCATAAACCGGCGATGAAACAGCGGTTGGCCGAGCTTCTTCATGTTCCGGTTGAATGCGTGAACATCAAGGGCAAAACCAACGAGGGCATGGATGCTCTCGGCCAGGAAAAAGCGATCGCCTGTCACTGTGCGACGCTGCTGCGACGGCGGGATACCGTCCGCGGTAACGGGTGAAAGTCCTGTTTGGAAGATCCTGCAAGGAGAGTCGGGCTAAAAGGGGAGCGGGCATTTTGTCCGAATGAGGGACGGTGCAATGGCGGCCAGAAGGCCATCTACCCACGGGCCTGAATGATCACCCTTTCGCCGCGCAAGGAGGCGTTTGTGCAAATATTGGGAATCGATCCCGGTTTGCATATCACCGGTTATGCGGTTGTAAACGTGTCGGGACGGCGCCCGCAGCTCAAGGAAGCCGGAGTGCTTCGCATTGCCGCGCGGCGCTCGCTGCCGGAACGTATCGCCGATCTGTACCGGCAGGTCGCGGAGTTGCTCGGCGAGTTCAACGTGGCGCATGTAGGGGTCGAACAACTTTACGCCCACTACAAACATCCGCGAACGGCGATTCTGATGGGACACGCCCGCGGCGTGATTCTTCTGGCCGCGACCCAGGCCGGCGTACCCGTGGTCGATTTGCCCAGCACCCTGGTGAAAAAAACCATCACGGGTAATGGCCATGCGGGTAAAATGCAAATCCAGCGTGCGGTGGCGGCGTTGTGCCGGCTGGAAAAACCTCCGTTATCGCCGGACGTGGCTGACGCTATCGCCATCGCCTGGGTGCTCGCCACGCGAATAACCATGGCCAGTGGTGTGAAACTCCAGTCAGGCGACGGTCAACTCAGCGTGGTCAAGCCGCCGCCAAAAAGGATTCGGCGGAACGGAAAAGCCCCTTTACGCGTACGCGGTGGGCGGCTGGACGGTACAACGTCGCGGTTGACCGCCGCCGACTCCGCCCTATGATGTTCCTTGGTAGAAGAGGTATGATGGACAATACACACTTGGGGTTGCCTAAAGCCTTTGCGGACTTGGGCCTGGAAACGGCCCTGTTGCAGGCGCTGGCGGATGTACACTTTGTTGATCCCTCGGAAATTCAGAGAAAAATGATTCCTCCCGCCCTGACGGGAGCGGATATTCTAGGCCAGGCGCGTACCGGCACGGGAAAAACCGCCGCCTTCGGCCTGCCCATCCTGCAACGGATGAATCCTTCGCAGCCATTGCAAGCGCTGGTCGTGGTGCCGACGCGGGAACTGGCGGTGCAGGTGGAAGCGGAGTTGATCCGTTTCGCCAAACACAAACCCCTCCACCTGCAGGTGGTATACGGCGGGCGGAAGGTGCTGCACGACATCAAGCTGCTGGAGCGGCGCCCGCACCTGGTGGTCGGAACACCGGGAAGAATTCTCGATCTGAACCAGCGCGGCGCCCTGCCCCTGGGAGAAATGAAATTCGTCGTCTGCGATGAAGTGGATCGGATGTTCGATATCGGCTTCCGGGATGACGTGCGGAAAATCCTGGGGTTGTGCACCAGCGAACATCAGACCATCTTCGTCTCCGCCACCATCAATGATGAAATAGACCGGCTGGTCCAGCGGCACATGAAGAACCCCCAGCGGATTTTCACCGCCAAACCCGATGAAACGATGACCAACCCGGAAGCAACGCAATATTACGTGGCGGTGCAACCCTGGGACAAGTTGCGGGCGCTGCGGCTGCTGATCCAACATGAAAATCCGCGGCTGACGCTCATATTCTGCCGGACCAAGCGCAGTGTGGACAAGGTCGCGCATGGTCTGCAGGAAAGGGGCATCAACGCCTCGCCTATTCATGGGGATCTGTTGCAACATAAGCGCGAGCGCGTGATGCGGGGATTTCGAACCGGAAAAATCAACGTGCTGGTGGCGACCGACCTGGCCAGCCGCGGTATCGACGTGCATGAGATCACCCACGTGATCAATTACGACGTGCCGGATGATCCGGAAGTTTACGTCCATCGCGTGGGACGGACGGCGCGCATGGGCAAATCGGGCAAGGCTTTCTCTTTTGTGGCCCGCGGCGAAGGCCAGTTACAGACGGAAATAGAAAAGCTCATCAACCATCTGCTCGAAGACTACCGCATTCCGGGATTCACGATGTCGCCCGAACCATCGCTGGCGCGCGGCCGTTCGTACGAACCGGCGGCGCGCACCGTTCCGCGCCAGAATGCGAATCAAGAATCGCTTTCTCCGGAAGCGGCGCCGGTGACATCTCCACCCGCCGCCACCGAATACGCTCCAAGCTCCTTTGCCACTCCTCCGCCCGCGGCGCGGCCGCGCCCCATCACCGGCCGGTTTCCCTCGCGACGACGGCGCTGACACGGCCGCGGTTTTCGGTTTGTCGGTGCGACGAAGACGGCGGGCGGGATCAGGCGCCGTGTTCCGCCAGCCGGGCGGTGCGCTGTTTTCGCAAGTCCGCCCCGCGGGGTGGATGAAAGGTTTTTCCACTGGTGGGGACGAGTGTTTTGGCCGGAAAAGGGGGTAATAGATCGCCGTGGGCTTCGATCATCTCGTCGCACATTTCGACGATTTTGTCCAGGGGAAGCACCGCCGCGGTCAGCGGATCAAACATGGCGGCCTGGTAGACGTAATCGCGCCGTCCTTCCATGGCCGCCCGGATAAACAGTTCATGCTGACTTACATGCGGCTGGATGTAAGCGACAATCTGCGGCGGCAGATCGCCGACGATCGTAAACTGCAAGCCGCTGCGATCCACCAATGTCGGAACCTCGGTGATGGCGTCCGCCGGCAGATTGCCGATGGCCCCGCGGTTGGGCATATTGCCGTAGACGACCCGCGGCTGACCGGTCGCGATGGAGTGGATGATGAAACTGCCGTATTCGTGGCTGCGCTGATGCGACAGGGGTTCGTCGGATTGCGCCTCCCGGCGGAGGCGTTCATACTTCCTTTCCGCGCCATCGCAGCGGCGCAGGTATTCGTCGATGGGGACACTAAAACGGCGGATGACCTCCGGGCCGTGGGGAATAAAGAATGGACAGTATTCGGCGCTATGCTCGCTGGATTCGGTGCCGAAATAACCCAGCCGGCGCATCAACTCAAACCGCACGCGATTGGTATTGTAGGTTGCGGGATTTTCCATGGCCGCAAACAGACGCGGATACAAATCCTCGCTTCCCTTGCGAAGCTGTACGTAGAACGCCATGTGGTTGATGCCGGCGCAGAGGAACGAAACCTCCTCCGGTTTTTCGCCCAAGTAGCGCACCAACTGCTCGAACGTGCCTTGCACGCTGTGGCAAAGTCCCACCGCCCGGATGTTGCTGGTGCGATAGATGGTCTGCATGTTCATGCTCATGGGATTGGAATAGTTGAGCAAAACGGCGTTGGGGCATAGTTCCATCATGTCTTGGCAGAGGCCCTTGAGAACCGGATAGGTGCGCAGAGCGCGAAACAGACCGCCGGGACCGGTGGTATCGGCGATGGTGAAGTTCAAACCGTATTTGCGGGGAATCTCAAAATCGACCAGTGTGCTGGCGAACCCGCCGATCTGCACCGTGTTGATGACAAAATCAGCATCCTGGATCGCCGCGCGGCGATCCGCCGTGGCTTGAATCACCGGATCGGCGCCCAGGGAACGGGCGATTTTCCGGCATAGCGCCGCGCCCATGGCCAGGCGATCGGCGTCGATGTCCATATAGGAAAAGCAGGCGTTGCGGAATTCCGGAAAACTCAGGATGTCGCCGGTGAGATTGCGCGAAAACTCCATGCTGCCGGCGCCGATGATGGCAACTTTTATCACGGATGATTTCCTTTCTTATTTTTCAATACTTCCACTTTTTTACGCCCGATCCCAAGTGCTGTCAAACACGCCGCATTCTGGGACACAAACCTGAAATCGGAACAAATCGCGCTTAGAGGCCCCTCGTCGCCGGGGCGCTTCGAATTGCACCGGCCAGGGTTATCAGCCGGCGCATGGATTCCCGGCCCAGCAAGCACATCCAGCGGCGCCGCGCCACCTTGATCACCATATTCAGATGCGGCAGGCGGCGTACGATCAACCGCTCTCCGGCGTATTCCTTCACCGGACCGCGCGGACAGCCGATCGCGTCCGCCCGGGCCGTCACGACGGCCACTATTTGTTTACCATCGCGAATCAGCACACAGTTCAACATTTGATGATGCAGCGAGCGTTGGCAGCAGGCGATGACCTGGTTTTGACAGGGAAGGCACATCCTCCCCATTTGTCGCATCCCGCACATACCCTTGCGGCCCGCCCGGTTTTGACCGGGAATACGCATCTTCAGCATCCCCCCTGGAAAATTCCTCTGATTGGCGGTGGTGTTTCTCGGTATGCTCGCCTGGGTTTTCAAAAGATTGGCGTACAGGTCCGATAAATCTTTCGCCGATGCCCGGTTGGCGCCGGGCTCAAGCAGGGGCAAAAGAATCGCCGCTGCGATCAGCAAGGCGGCCGCCGCTCCGAGAAAGGAGACGCGCCACCGTGTAAAGATGATCTTATGCCGCGGAAGCGGAATCTGGGCCGAAATGGCGCGATCCAGTGCCGAAGTGTCCACCGGCATAGCGCCAAGCCGGCGCAACCGGCGGGAAATCGCCTCGTGAATCGGACCTTTATCCGAAGTTCTCATTCTGAGCGCCCTTTTGAAGAACCCGCTGCAGATTTCGCCGGCAGAGGTGGGACTCCGCAGACGACATCCACTTGATAATAAACGAATTAGGTGGGCGGAAAAGTTCCCACACATCCGCCCCCGACTTTCTATATCTGACTTCCTTCGCTCCGCCAAGGAGGACATTTTAACTTTGGTTAAGTAGAGGACATTTTAACTTTGGTTTGACACCGGCTACCCCGATACTATCGGGATCAGGTGCGACATGTTAGAATTCAACGTTATTTTCGGGGATTGGCGCATGATTCCAACGCAAATGGCCCAGGGGGTGAGCACCGGAGACCTCATCACCTCAGTCGATGAACTCCGGACCATTCTCCCGAGCATCACCGATCAGCAGGCGGACGAGATGAACCGGGTGGCCCGGCGTTATCAATTTCGCGTACCCCGTTTTTATGTTCAAAATGTTCTGCGGGACGACCCCGCCGATCCCCTCTGGGAACTGGCCCTGCCCGGGTTGGCGGAACTTCACGACAGCGGCGACGAGCGCTGGGACGCCTTTCAACTGGCCGACCGCGCGGTGGATCATCCCCGCTGGATTCAGAAATACCGCTACGAAGCGCTGCTGCGCGTCACCGATTTCTGCAGCGGACTGTGCCGCTACTGTTACCTCAAAAACCGCGAGGTAACCCCCGGGTGTATTTCACACCGGGAGATCGACGCGATATTCGACCAGGCCGAAAAATCCCCCCGCCGCCAGGAGCTTCGCGAGTTGATATTCAGCGGCGGCGACCCGCTGGCCGTACCCGCCGCGATGATCGACCATTTGAGCGATCGCCTCGCCCGCTTGAATCGAACCGTGTCCCGGCGCATTACCGTGTGCATCCACACCCGCGAGCCGATCTGGTATCCGCAGAGAATTCTTGAATCCCGCAGCCTGCAGGAAGCGCTGCGCCGTCTCCAGCCGAGTTCCTACATTCTGCACGTGGTGCATCCGCGCGAAGTCACCACCCAGATGCGCGCCGCCCTGCTTGCTCTGACCGAACTGGCCGCTGTTCGCCGGCCGCTGATGCTGACCCAGCATCCGTTGTTTCAGGGCGTCAACGCCAACGCCCGCGTCATCACCGACATGTACGACCGACTCGACAACGGCGACGTAATCGTCAAACCTTATTATCTGATTCACCCGTTTCCCGACGGCACGCTTCCCCAGCATCGCCTGACGCTGCGGGAAAGCCAGAAAATTCTTCGCGATCTGTCTTCCGCTCCCGGCACACGCGTACCCCTGTTGACCGTTCCTACTCCCATGGGCAAATGCGTCCTCGGGCCGTATGAGGAGTTATTGGACCGCGGCGGTTATTACCTGCTGCACACCAAGGACGGCGTACCGGTCCAATACGCCACCGGCGCGGTGTACAATCCGCTCGAGTTGCGATCCAATATCCCGGTTATGCCGACGATCCGCGCCGCCGCGCCGGAGCTTAGGTAAGAGCGGATATGCTTTTTAAGGAATCATCATGAAGATGGACGTGGAAATGGTTTATGACGCCCGCGCCGAACTGGCCGAAGGGCCGGTGTGGCATCAGGGGCGTCTCTACTGGGTAAACATTACGCCGGGCATATTTAACTGTTTCGATCCCGTCGAAAAAACCAACGTTTCCCGGTCTCTGGGACGCATGGTGGGCGCGGCGGTTCCCTGTGACGACGGTCGCTGGCTTCTGGCGTGTCAGGATGGTTTTGTGTTCTTCGATTGGAATACCGGTTTGTTCCAACCGATTCATGATCCGGAAGCGCACTTGCCCCGCAATCGCTTCAACGACGGCAAGTGCGATCCGGCGGGTCGATTTTGGGCCGGTACGCTCAACCTGGACGAAGAACCCCAGCGCTCCGCCTTATACGTTTTAGACACCGATCGATCGGTTCGCCGGGTCTTGGCGCCGGTATCGTTGTCCAACGGAATGGGATGGTCGCCCGACGGCGCCACGTTCTATTACATCGATACGCCCACCCGCCAGATACTGGCGTTTGACTTTGATTTGGCGACCGGCGGCCTTTCCAACCAGCGCGTCCTGGTCGACCTGCCCGCCGGGCCTGGGTATCCGGACGGCATGACGGTCGATAGCGCCGGCAACCTGTGGGTCGCCCTGTGGGGCGATCACGCCGTGATATGCCTGGACGGCCGCCGCGGCGAGCTTTTGCGGCGTGTCGATCTGCCCGTATCACAGCCCTCCTCGTGCACCTTCGGCGGCGACCGGCTCGACGAAATGTACGTCACCACCGCCCGGCAGGCGCTCACCGCCGAACAATGTAAAAAGGAACCGTTCGCCGGCGCGTTATTCCGGGTCAAGGTCGGTGTGACGGGTTGCCCCGCGACGGCGTTTCGAACCGGCAAGGGGAAACGATTATAAAGGTGGGCGCCGCGTGGTCGGTGAACCGGATTCCACGGCCGGCCCGCCGCGCCGGGAACACCCGCCATGATAATAATCGACACATATAATTGTTTACATTCAGCCGCGGCCATGCCCGGCTCCCTGACGGGGTTGTCGCTGTCGGAACTTTGTCGGTTTCTTGAAAACGCCCGGATGCCGGCCGTTCTGGTCATGGACGGCCGGCCCAAACCCGAAGAGCCGGGCGAAAATGATTTCCCCACGCTGCGACTTGTTTACTCCGGCCGCGCCGCCACGGCTGATGATGTCATCGCGCGGCTGGTTCACGAAAGTACCGGTCGCCGGCATCTGACGGTGGTCAGCAACGACCACGCCGTGGCCGGAGCCGCCCGCCGCGCCGGCGCGCGGAGCCTTTCTTGTGAAGCCTTTCTGAGCCGGATCATGCGCGCCCGGGCCGCCCGCCGCGGGCGCCGTGCCAACGAGCCGTCGGAAAAGTTTGGCGGTCTGGCGGCCTCCGGCCAGGCCGGCGCCTGGTTAAAGGAATTTGGGTTTGCTCCGCCCTCCCCACCGCCGCCTTCATCCGCCGAGATGGATCCCGATTCCATCGACATGGATGATTTTTTGCGCTAACGTTCCCGGCTCGCCGGTCCGTAACCGTTCACGCACCGGATGTTTTTGGCGCACGTCCCGGCGGGCATGGGTTTTCCCGGTGTGTGTCGGGACCGCCAATCACCGCGCCGCCCCAGTTATGCAGCTGCGTGGTGGAATCCCGCGGCCGTTTTGCGTCCCGCCGTGAACGGTTTATTTTTATTGGTGACACGGTCAG
>JAKBMM010000053.1 GCA_021831565.1 Planctomycetota bacterium | reverse complement strand
TCTGCGGCGTCGCAGCGGCTCAAGGGGTCTACGGACCCGGTTTTCGCCGCTGGCTCCTTGCATCTGGCCCGTTTCCGGCCAATCAATCCATCATTACACGGCTGACAGAGCACTAGGGGCAGCCGCGAGGATCGCAATCCCGCGGCCGTTTTCCGCGCCGCCGTGAACGGTTACTTCCCCGCTATCCGGGCGCCCGGCGGACATTGGGAAAGCCGCGCGGCCGCCGGCGTTATTCCGTGACATCAATTTTCAGCGCTTGTGCCGGCGGGCGGGTCAGGTTACGAATGCTGATCTGCCCGGCCAGGTTCCGCACGATGGCGATAAATTTTTCCGCACCCGGCGCCTCGCCGGAAACGGCGGCGAAAGGCTCGCCGGCATCCGAGCTGCGGCATATTCGCATGTCAATGGGAAGCGCGCCCAGGAACGGCAAGTCCATTTCCCGCGCCATGGCTTGCGCGCCGCCGCGGCCGAAAATATCGTACAGGACGCCGTGCTCGCATACGAAGCCGCTCATGTTTTCCACCACGCCCAGGATCGCCACGCCCAATTGCTGAAACATGCGCACCGCCCGGCGGGCATCCCGCAGCGCCACTTCCTGCGGTGTGGCCACGATCACCGCACCGGTCAGAGGAATTGACTGCGCCAGCGTCAGCGACACGTCGCCGGTTCCCGGCGGAAGATCAACCACCAGGTAGTCCAACTCGCCCCATTGCACCTGTTCGAGAAATTGCCGGATCACTCCATGCACCATAGGCCCGCGCCAGATCAGCGCTTTTTCCTTCGGCACGATGAATCCAATGGACATGACCCGGATCGGATTGTCCGGCGAACCAATGGAAAAGGGAATGATGTTTTCTCCGTCGATCGCCGGCGGCCGGGTTCCCAGGCCGGTCATGGTCGGAATCGACGGGCCGTAGACGTCGCCGTCCAGCAGGCCCACCCGGGCGCCTTGGAGCGCCAATCCCGCCGCAATGCCCACCGCCAGGGTGCTCTTGCCCACACCGCCCTTGCCGGCGCCGACGGCGATCACATTTTTCACGCCGGGCAGCAGGTTTTGCCGGGTATTCACGCCCCGCACGTTGGCGGAGAATTTCACCTCCACCCCCGCGACGCCGTCCACCTTGCGCAGGGCCGCCTGAATATCCCGCTGGATGGTCTCCCGCAGCGGACAGGCCGGCGTGGTCAGTTCCACCTGCACGCGCACCTGGTCATTACAGATTTTGACATCCTTGACCATATTGAGTGTGACAATATCTTTGAACAGTTCCGGATCCTGCACCGTTTTAAGCGCGGCGAGCACGGAGTCGTGGGTAAGAGGCATGAATAAAAACACCTTGCAATGGGACCGGTGGAAAACCCCGGCGGCGCGACATTCACGCGTAACTGTGCAGACCCACCAGGAAGAAATTTACACCGATCCAGTTAAACAGCATCACGCCAAAACCCAGAACGGACAGCCAGGCCGTCCAGTCGGGGCGGTATTTCGGTGTGACAAAACGCAAATGGACAATGATCAGATATACAATCCACGTCACCAGCGAGAAGGTCTCCTTGGGATCCCATTCCCACGGCCGGCCCCAACTGTAATCCGCCCACACGGCGCCCAAAACAATGCCCGCGCCGAGAAACCAGAACGCCATTTGCAACACCACAATATTCGTGGCGTCCAGTTGCAGCAGGAATTTATCCCGGTTTTTTTTTCGCGACTCGCCGCCGGTATCGCCCCCGGCGGCGCCCGCTGCGGCCGGGGCCATGGCGGGCGCCGGCCCGACGCCAATCGCCGCCGCCGGCGTCATCCCGGCAATCGGACGCATCCGGTAATACAGCTTGGTCAACAGATAGACCAGCGCCAGACAGAAGCTCGCGCCAATGAGCGCATAACTGCTGATGATCACGTTCACGTGGATGTAGAGCCAGTAGGTGTTGAGAACTCCATCCACCCGCCCGATATTCGCCCCGATGTTCTGGCCGAGCACATAAGGCACCACAAAACATGCCGTCATCGCCAGGAATCCGACGAAACTCATCGCCAGTCCAAACAGATTGTTCTTTTTCCAGTATTCCAGAATCAGGCCGATCACACATCCCACAAACGCCGACGCCAGCACGCTTTCAAATTCATTTTGAATGGGAATGCGGCCGGCGAGCCACCAGCGCACCCCCATGAACAGGGCGTGCACGGCCACCGCCAGAGTAAAGAAAATCAGCGCCGGTTTGCGGGCGGCCGGATAGGCGCCAACCGCCGCGATCAGAAACAGAATCAGCGAAACAAAATAGAGGAAAACGCCCACGATCGTCCCATTGAAAAGGCGGTTGTACCAAAGTTCCACCACCCGCTTGAGCCGGCTCGGATACACCGCCGGATTCACCCGCGGCAGCACGGCGGCGAGCTGGGCAATTCCCTGATTGACCATGGCGGCGTCATGATTCCGCCAGCCCGCGGCAAGATGGGACATGCCCGTCACAACCTTCCAGGCCTCTTTGCTGGAATAACCCGGCAGCGGTTTTACCTTGGCCAGCGCCGGATCGATTTTTACCGCCGCCGGGCCCAGGTTGGACAACAGTTGCAAAGGATAAATCCACGTATGGCGGCGCGGCGGCGCCGGCGGCACAATCCGCAGGGCCGCGGACATGTTCTGGAATGTGTAGAGCGCTTCGCTGATCTGCGCCACCGATGAATTCAGCGCTGCGTCGGAACTGATCCGATTGAGCAAAGCCTGCACCGTCGGTTCCGCCAGAAACGCGGGACTGACCGTCCCGTGCCAGAGAAGGCGCTTGGCTTGCGCCTTGTTTAGAAGTCTTCCAAGACGCGTACGTATGGGTACCGTTTGAATATATATAAAATTGCGGTTGATCCAGGCGGCGGGACGAAACGCCATATCCAGCGCCGTGTACAGCGGATTGGCGCCGTTGATGGAACCGTACCCGCTGATGACATGAATGGCCTGGCGCGACCAACTGTCGAGCGTTTTCACCTGGTCCTGGTTCTGCACCGCCAGAATCCGCAGCGGCGCCAGATCGACCTGCCGCTGGAATACCGTCCGGTTTTGCGGCGCCATCGCCCGGGTCGGCGCCAACCGTGCCAGGCTGGGCGGTGGATTCGCCGCCGGCGAACCCGGACCGATCGCCGGATGCCCCGGCGGCAGCGCGCGGGGGCGAGCCTGTTGAACCATGACCGCGGCGGCGAACGCCGGCGGCGTCCCCACCACAACCGCCGCCAGCAGCAGCAAAGGAAGAAACCCCGGAAAACGGGCCGGAAAGCACAAATGTTTTCTCATAAAGAACCTCTCGGCTGAATATCTTATGTTAACCCACCGAGCGCACCAGTGAGATTTCAGACGCTGGCGCCGTCACCAGAACGTCTTTTGGCATATTCGGCGAGTTGCTTCTTTTTGATGTTCAACAAAATCGGTTTGATGTAAAACGCATAACCGATTCCCAGGATAATCATCACCACTCCCGTGAGCATGGCGTAAAAGCCATGCGTGTTGCCTACGCCCAGCACGCTGAACGGCTGGCCGTTCCTTTTATGCCCGAACCGCGCCTGGAAAAATGAAAGGCCCGCGATTTTTGCCGGATGGTTCAGATGAATCACCCGCACCCGCGCGACGCCTGTTTTTAGATTGGTCATGCGCACTTTGCTGATAAAGTCGCGCGGGAAATTGTGGCCGCCCGGATAAAACAATTCCTTGCAATCCAATAAGGTCACCGCCACCGGCAGCGGAAGCCGAAGCTGCGAAAAGGCGAACCGCACGCGGCCCACGTCCGGAATTTTCACCGAAGTCGGCGGCAACTGGCCCTCCAGACCGAACTGCTCGTAGGGCAGATACACCTCTCGTGAAAGTCCGCGGCCGTCGGATACCGCCAGTTGCAGAACACACTTGCCCATGGTGTCTTCCACCTTGGGCCGGCGCTGGTCGGCGGGAATTGTATACGGCCGCAACACCACCGTGCCGGTTTGCACCACGGAAAATCCGATGTGCATACCATCAATGGAAACGGGAACCGCCCGGCCCACGGTGAGCGGATTGACGCTTACCGCGCCGCCGGCGGCCCGCTGCACCAGGCTCAAGGCGCCGGAGCGATGTTCCACCACCCAGAACTGATTGTGCCGCGCATCTTCATACACGATGCGAATGTGATGATCGACAAGGTTCGGAACCAGTTGCCGATGTCCGTGGGGGAAAATGAAATCAACGCTCTGGCTGGGGTAGCGGAACAGCGCCACCCTTTGGAAATGAAAAATTTTCCCGTTTAGGCGGCGCTCCACGTTCACCATGTACCCCTGGCTGCTGGCGCCGTGATAGGCCCGCGCCATCAGTGGTATATCAATCCACCGCCGCGGCGTGAGGGTGTAAGGCGTGCCGCGGACAAGCAGGGGCTTGTTCTTGTGTATGACATATACCCGGCGAACATGATCCGCCGGAACGCTCACAATCAGCGCGTCGCGGCCGGTAAACGATGTGGTAATGTCGCGCCAGCGTCGTTGCGAGGGGTGATACAGATATTCTATCCCGAAAGGGGACGAATGATTGTCCAGCACCCGATCGGCCGGACTTTTCGCCACGAGCCACCGCCCACCGCTGGTCCCATCGGCGTTTAGATTCACTTCCACTGCCGGCTGCCTGGGCTTAACCCCCGGACGGCGTGGGACCGGAAAGGCCGCCATCTCGGCATAAGGATAATAACCCACGATGCGCACACGAAGATCGGAGAACTTGGGATTGAGTTTTTCCAATGTCTTGGCCGGCACGGAAATATTCAGCGGATGGGAATCCGCCGGGGTGCGGCGAACAAATATGGGAAGCGAGGGGAGGGGCAGCATCGCCGATTGATCTCCCGCGGCGCCGATATACAAAGCTCGTTCGGAGGAATCATAATAATGCCGCACCGTATGATGTATGAAAAGGCGGACCATGCCTTCGTGCTTTAAGCCGAAATAGAAAAAGCATCCCGTCACCAGGGTGATGATCCCCGTGTGCACCGTCCACACGCCCAGTTTGTAAAGCGTCAGGGGAATTCTCCGCAGGGTTACCACCGCCAGTGTAACGCACAGCAGAAGCATCAGGATGATCATGGGCGGAGCGGAGAAGAACTCCATCGTGGAAACGTCAAAGTACGCCCGCAGCGCCGGCAGTCCCGAACCGAGGGCCATGTACCCGCCGGTTAAAAACAGCCATAACAACCCCAACTTGACCGAGCTGAAAAATCGTACGATCCAGCCGACGGGATCCCTTCGCGCCGCCAGCCGGTCCAGCATACGCCCCACTGCCGCCGGGTAGCGACCGATCAAGGAGACCAACCGTTCCGCCGGCCATAAAGGAAGACCGGTGGGAGGCGAAGCGGTGGAAACGGAACTTGTAGATTGCTGGTTCCGCGGATCGAGAGCCTGGGCGTTCGATGGTTCCGACAAGTTGTTCGCATGGGTCATGTCTGATTCATCCGCCTCGGTTTCGATCCCGGTCGAACCGGTCAAAAGTTAAATTGTAGCAGCAGTCGCCCCTGAACATCACATTCACCTCGGGGGGATAAAAAGGCCGGATATCGCAGGTGATTGCCTGTTGGGCACATTAAGCCGGTCCGCTCGCGACCCGGCCGCGGCTCATCGCTTGCGGCATAGCCGCGTAATAAGATGCCTCATGGCCAAGCACATTCAGGCCAGAGGAATCCACCGTATTGTGAAATTTATCACAAATCTGCCCTATGTTACCACTTCATGGTACGAAATACACCTCTCATGGTTCGTAAATTCCGCCCCGCGGCACCTTTGTATCGGTGGCTCATTTCTCAGGTGCGCGCGGTATATTATCTACGCGGATCTAACCACCCGCCTGCGGAATCGCGGCGCGGCTCCCGGCTATCGCGCCACCAAGGTTCCGATAGATTTCCAGTACGGCCTGCGATTGGTTGAGCGTATAAAAATGAATTCCGCGAACGGCGTTCTGCAGAAGGTCCCGGCACTGCTCGGTGGCCCATAGAACGCCGACCTGGCGGACGGCCTCGGCATCGTCACCGCACCGCTCTACGGCGCGGAGCAGCTTGGCCGGGTAACGGGCGCCCAAGGCCAGCTCGGCCATGCGTTTCATACCGCTCCGGGAAGTCACCGGCATGATTCCGGCGACGATCGGCACGCGGATGCCCGCCAGCTCGCAGCGCTCGCGAAAGTCGTGGAAATCGTGGTTGTCGAAAAACAACTGCGTGCAGATATAGTCCACGCCGGCATCCACCTTGGCCTTGAGATAATCCATCTCCAACAAGCGGTTAGGCGTGGCGGGGTGGCCTTCGGGGAATCCGGCCGCGCCGATGCCGAAGCCGCGCCGATCGGGGTGCCCGCCGCCTTCGTTGAACGCGCGGATAAATTTGACCAGGTCGATGGCGTGCTGAAAATCATCCCGGCTGCGGTCGTAGCCGGCGATATTGCGCGGCGGATCGCCGCCCAAGGCCAAGATGTTGCTGACATTCGCCTGGGCGTAGTGGGTCAGAATATTCTGGATGTCCGCGCGGCAATGGCCCACGCAGGTCAGGTGGGGAACAGGGTCCAGAGTCGTCTGACTCTTTATGCGCAGCACCAGGGCCTGGGTGAGCTGACGGGTCGAGCCGCCGGCGCCGTACGTCACCGACACAAACGACGGTTGGAGCGTTGCGAGCCGGGCGATATGGGTAAAAAGCTCTTCGAGAGCCTCCGCGGTGCGGGGCGGGAAAAACTCGAAAGAGAAAGTAGCGCCGTCGCGGGCGAAAATGTCGGTGACGCGCATAACTTTGACCCTTTCCTAACCGCCGCCGGGTATGCCGCGCACCCTCGGGAAGGTATATGAAGCCGGGAAATTCGTTTATTTGCCGCCAACCGGCGCCGGAGCAATGGCGACACGGTCAAACTCCAGCAGTGTCCCCCGGTCGCGTTCAAATTTCACCATGTCGATATTGTAACCGGTCCGCGCTCGCGCTTCAGCGATTTCGGCCTGGGCCAGGTCCTGCTGGGCGTTGAGTTCCAGTTGCAGGAATGTCGGATTCAGCGCCTGGCCGGAGAGTTCCTGTACTTCCAGCCCCCGCAATACGGCGGCGGCGGACTGGCGGCGGCGCCGGGCCAGGCGTATCTGCCGCCAGTCGGCGGTAAGATTCACCAGGTCGCTGGCGATATCGCGGGCGATATTCTGGGCATCCTTGAGCATCTGTGTTAAAGCCTGGCGGCGCTGCAGGCGGCGGCGATAGAGATTGGCCCGGGCGGCGCGGTTTCCGATGGGAATTTCCAGATCAACTCCGACCGTAAAGCCGATATGCGGATCGGACATCGTGCGCTGGAAGCCGCCGGGGAAACTTCCATTGGGCGCCAGTCCGCTCGAATCGGTGGCCGCGATCAAATCGGCCTTCGGCAAGAGCGCATTTTCCGCGACGCCGCGGCGGATGCCGGCCTTCTCCACCACCAGGCGATCCCGCCGCATGATCCCGCGTTGCCGCAGCGCGGTGGCGATTTCCTGATCCAGATCGAAGGCGAAGGGTACGGCCATGGGCCGGCTCAGGGGCCTGATGTTCGGGCCGGGGCCGACGGGAATCGCCGGATCGTTCAAAAGGGCTTTGAGGGTCTGGGATAAATCGCCGACCTGTCTCCGGGCGGAGGCGCGATTGAATTTCGCCAGATCCACGGCGGCGCGGGCCTGATTCACCTGCACCGAGTCCACATCCATTTTCAGGCGGTTTTTGAGGCGCCGCAACGTTTTTTCCGCCTGCCGCACCAATTGCCGCTCAAAACGCCGATCGGCGGCGGCCAGGGTGAGCTGCAGGTACACGCGTTCCACACGTGAAACTATTTTGATAACTTCCGCACGGAATGCGGACCGCGCGATCCGCTCGTTGCGCCGCGCGATATATATCCCGGCCTTGTTCACCCGCGGACCAAATCCCCGCAATAAAGGTTGCTTGAGTTCCAGGCCCAGATCGGCGGTGTGCGAAGGGTTGATGTCCGGCGGCAGGCTCGCCGAGGTGTGAAAATCCTGATAATTATCCGAACCGGTCAGCGACACGGTGCCGCCGGTGGGGAGAAGTGTTTTCACTCCAACCTGCGAATTAACCTGATCCTCATTGTTGATGCCGATGGGGGAAGGCGCTCCCAGGGTTTGCGGATACGGCGTGGGTTGATCCAGGTGCTGGTATTGGATGCCGCCGACGAAAGCGGGATCAAATGCCGCCTCGGCGGCGATAACCCGGGCCTCGGAAATCGCCGGAATGTAGGCTTGTATTTTGATGGAAAGATTGTGCCGCATGGCGTCGGCAATCGCCTGCCGCAGGGTCATGCGTACGAGCGAGCGGCTGGCCGCCGGGGCGGTGGCGCCGCGTCCCGGTTGCGTACCGGCCGGCACGACCCCATTCACATTCGGCGCTGCGCCGCGCGGAGTTGACTTATTCCCGGTGGAGGGAACCATCTCCCGCACGCCCTGATCCACCGGCATCATGGCCGGATGGGTCAGCAACTGACCGTCCGACAGGTCGTGCAGGAGAACACTGTCGGCAAAGCCCGCCCCAGACGGTTCACCGCCGCCCGAGCCGAAAGGCAAGGTGCAGGCGGGAATGGCGCCGCAAAGCGCCAGGGCGATGATCAACACCAGCCTGCGGCGTTTGACCGAAGACCGGGCCGGGCCGGCGCGGGAAGACGTATCCGGGCGCGGCGGGCGGCGGCCGGGGGATTGTTGTTGTCGATCCAAGATCGTCATGGCGTGGAAAATCTCACGTAAGTGTTCACGAGGAATCAACCGCCAAGGCGCCAAGACCGCCAAGAGAAGCGGACAGGACGATTCTCTTAATACCATCTTTAAGCAGCGGTACATGGAAGTTTATCAATAACCCGAGAGGCAAATTCATGGCTTGGAGATACGACATCACCTGCGCCGTATGAATCGGGACCAGTGCCTCGACGGCTTTCAACTCCATCACCAAACACCCATTCACCAAAAAGTCCAGTCGGCCTTCGCCGACCGCATACCCCTTATAATCCACCGCTAATTCCTTCTGCTGTTCAAAGGGAATATTACGTAGTCGAAGCTCCACCGCCAGCGCCTCCTCATAGACGCTTTCCAGATAACCCGGTCCCAAGACCCGATGCACCTCGATCGCCGCACCAATGACCTCATGTGCCAGCTTATCAATCTTGGCGCCGGGTTCTTGTCTCATGCGGGTCGATCCTTGGCGTTCTTGGCGGTTCATCTTATAAATATACCTGTTCACAGACAAAAAGTATCAAAAGCAAGGAGGCGGCCGGGGGATTGTTGTTGTCGATCAAAGATCGTCATAGCGTGGAAATCTCACGTAAGTGTTCACGAGGAACCAACCGCCAAGACGCCAAGAACGCCAAGAGAAGCGGACAGGACGATTCTCTTAATACCATCTTGTCTCATGCGGGTCGATCCTTGGCGTTCTTGGCGGTTCATCTTATAAATATACCTGTGCACGGGCAAAAAGTATCAAAAGCAAGGGGGCGTACAGAGGATTGTTGTTGTCGATCCAAGATTGTCATGGCGTGGACCATCTCACAACCAGAGTTTCATGCGGATCCAGTTAATCAGGCCGCGGGTCCACATCCAGATATAGCGGCGTCGCCCGGCGTCAATGCGAGCGGTGCCCTGCATTCCGGGGCGGAACCAGGCCGGCGGATGCGCCAGCACCGCCCGGACGCGGAAGATATTCTGTTTATGTTTGACCATCGCCAGCGGATCAATGTGTGTGACCGTCAGGGAGATTTTATCCGCCGGATACGACGCCGTGGCCAGGCTGCCCTTTTGGCCGGCTTTCACATATAGAATATCTTCATCGTGGACATTGATTCGCGCCAGCAGCGGCCGGATAGGCGCAACCCGGAACAGCACATCGCCGAGGTGGACCGGCGCTCCGATGCGGCGTAACAGATTACCCGTGAGCACCACGCCGGAAATCGGCGATTTAATGGCCGCGTGGGCGATCTGGCGGCGCAAAAGCCTGATCTTTGCCGCCGCGCCGTTCATGGAATCATCCGCAATCTGCATATCGGCGATTTTTCCCCGGGCCTGCGCCACCTGGGCCTGTTTGGCGTAGGCGGCGAACTGCGCTTGCGCCGCGGCCAATTGGTCGCGCAGTTTGGCGGTATGCAGTCCGGCCAGCACCGTCCTGTGGGCGATGATGCGATCTCCCGGGCGCACCAGTACCGCTTTGATGTAGCCGTCAAATGGCGCGACAATTTGCGCCTGTCGCACGGGTTCCAGCGTGAACGGCGCGATAATGTGGAACGTGCCTCTGGCGAAAAACGCCCACGCCAGAAAAACAGCGCCGGCGATGGCGGCGGCCTTGATCCAGGTATGGGTGGGGCCGAGCAGTTTGGCCAGAATGCCGCGCCAGTTACGCGCCCAGCGCGCCCCGAACCAGCGATCATGTTCATACAGGTCCATCAGACGGGGCGTCAGCAAGTCCGCGGCGGTTCGCAACGGCGCCAATTCCGCGGCGGTCACGTTGCGGCCCGGTTCAAATTCCAGCATCAGCACGCCCACGCATCCATCGCGCCGCAGCGGCAAGGCGTAGAGAGTTCCCGTGCCGTATGTGGAAACCATTTTTGCCGCGCAGCGGGTGATGACGTTGCCCGCGGCCGGAGCGGGGAAAAGTATATCCGCATCCTGATCGAGGCACTCCTCCATCGCCTCTTCCATGTCGCGCACCAGTTGCATTTTCCGTAGAATGCGTTCGGTCTGGCTCATGGCCATGACATAAACGGCCCGCCCGCGGAGAATTCCAAGGGACACGCGCCGCGCTTTGCAGCGAACCGCCAGGAGATTGCAAATCGCCATCGCCAGCGCGATAAACCGGGTCAGGCCGGCGGTTTCAATAGCCAGTTCCATGGCGAGGCTTAACTGCGCCAATTGGGCATTCGCCTCGTCCAGCCGGGCGCGCACATCCGTCCACTGCTGTTGGGGTATCAGCACCTGAACGGAGCTGACGGGGCTGGGGACTTCCACGCTCATCGTTGCGTTCTCTCCCCCGCTTGCGCCGGCAATTTTTCCGCGACGGTAGACCCCGATCCGTGTTTGTTGGTCATTGAGGCCGCCGCCTGCCTGAATGTAACCCGCACCTGCTGGCCGGCGGGGACATGATTTTTATTGTTCAATCGGATCTCCACCATCAGCGTGTTGCTGGCGGAATCCGCAACCTGGGCGATCCAGATAACCCGGCCCCGGGAGGCCTCGCCGGCGGCGGGCGCCACCAGCGCCCGTTGGCCGATGCGTAAGCCCATTGCCGTGGGCAGGGGCGCCGGAACGAAAATTCTTAACCGGTCCACTTGTACAAGTTGCAGGACCTTGGCGAACGCATTAACAGATTTACCGGCATCTATAAATCGATCTTCAATTACTCCATGAAATGGCGCCCGCATGCGCCGCCGCTGCACCGCCAGCTTGGCGGCCCGCCAGGCGAGTTGATCATGCTGATGTTTGAGTTCCGCCAGTTGGAGGCTCAATTTGTCAATCGTTACTTTCAATTTCGCCCGCTGAACCTCAAACACCGTGGCCGCGTTCCGGCTGGCGGCCCATTGGGTTCTTTTCAGCGCCACCTGATCCTGGGCCAGTTCCGCCCGCGCCGCCTGGATCCGCAGCGTGCTCTCGGCGGTGAGTTTGGCGAGTTGTGCCGCTATTTTCTGCTGCGGGTCATTTTCCTCCGCCAGCAACTGCCCCGCTTTGACCACCTGCCCGCGATGCGCCAGAATCCGCGCCACCCGCCCCGGCCGGCTGAAGGAAAGATTGACATCCCTCCACGGCTTGGCGACCGCGGGATAGGACGCGGTTGTGTTCGCCCGCGCCATACCGCCGGAAGCGCAAAACGCCCCCAGGACGCCGCCGACCACAATTGCGGCGCAGCCGTCCCCGGCTGTGAAAGGAGCGCAAAGCATTGCGAGGATTCCACCAGTCACAATCTTGCGTATGAACATGTCGGAATCCACCTTGGAATAAATGGCACGCCCCGGTCTTGCCCAACTCCGCCTTCTCGACTTATTCCCGCACTCTCACCAGATGCGCTCCACGTGGTATTGTTCGAGCCGTGGATCCGCGCTAACGATGGCAATCTGTTCCGCCAACGCCTGGGCAGCCAGTAAGCGGTCGAAGGGATCCAGCAACATCTTCACGCGATATACGCCCCGAAGTCCCGCAGATGCTCATCATCCTCCTGCACAACCACCAGCATCCCTTTGCAATTTCCGGCCCGCCGCGGGCGATGGCCGATGCTGGGCCGCAAACGGGCCACGGGCGCGTTGTTTTCAGTGAGAACGATTTCCTCATCCCGGCCCAGCGAGTGAATGATCGCGGATAACCTTGCGGCAGCCTGTTCAACTGTAATCACTTGTGTCATCAACGGCACTCCTTCTTCTTTCCTGGCGGTACGACGCCGATGCGTTCCCATCGCCCACCGCCCCCTGCATTCATTCATAAATGATAACAACTCCACCACGGATTTGCGACGCGTATGGGTACCGCCCCACAAAATCGCCATCCCTGAACACCAGCCGCATCAGTTTTAGACCCTTTTTTTCCTTGGCGGGTGAGGACACCTGTCTGCCGGTAGGCAAGGCCCGCGCTCTCGGGTTTCTTTCGATCCTGGCCATACGATAGAAACTGTCACAGCCCCATAAAAAACGCCCGGTGCGCGCATCATCACGCCGACGGTCGCAACGCCATGACTTTCGCAAGGGTTTTCCCCCGCAGCAAGAATTAAGCCCGTCTTCGCCGTCTGGCCAGCAGCATTAACGCACCCGGCGCCGCCAACAGCGCCAGCGTGGCGGGTTCGGGGATGGGGGTTAATTCAAACGCTTCGGTCTGGCCATTGGGATTTGTGCCGTAGCCGACAATATCGCCCGAATCATTAATCCCAGTGGCGGCCTCCAGGTTCCATCCGGGGTTCGCTGCCAACAGCGAATTGAGTGCTGACATCGTTCCACCCGAATCAACAAACGCCAACGTCCCGCCGCCCGCGACCGCGTAATAACCAACCACGGCGTCCGACCCATTGATCGCGGTGGCGTATGAGCCGAGATTATTGGGATCACCCAAATCCTCCATTGTTGTTCCGTTATACAAGAAGGCGTGCGGATCGCCGCCCGAGAGTGTAAGCGAATAACCGGCGACGTGGCCGGAGTTATTGACCGCCGCGGCATAGCTGGCCGAGCCACCCAACGTTCCGAGGTCGCTGGTCGCGCTGGATACGGTTGAGTAAATAAACGCGTGGTTCTGGCCTTGGCTGGTGCTGGAATAGCCAACAATATATTGGCCGTTGGCGCTGATCCCCGCCGCGTAACTCGAAGAGCCACCCAACGTGCCTAGATCGGCCATCGTGCCGCCCGCAGGGTTAAGGAAGGCGTGCGTTGTTCCGGCGTTGGTGCCGCTGTTACCCACCACATCGCCCGCTGAGTCGATTCCAAACCCCTGGCTGACCGGGTTACCCAACGGGCCGCTAAGCGATCCGAGGTTGGAAATATTGCCGCCGGAAACCAGAAACGCGGTATTATTCCCCGACGAGTCCGTGCCGTAACCGGCGATTTGCCCGCTGTCGTTGATGGCGGTGTTCACCCAATTGGTTCCACCGGGGGATAGCGTTATTGAATAACTCCCGCCGGAAAACAGGAGGCCTTCGGATGATCCGCCGACCATGGCATATCCGACTGCGTCCCCGGTACCGTTGATCGCCAACGCCGCGGAAGCGGTTCCGCCTGAGGGGATTCCCAAACCTTGGACCTGGTACTCGGAATTGGCCTGTGCCGCACCACTAACGAGAATACCGCCAACAATCGCGGCAACGACGGTCGGCAGAGAAAGCGCCCGCGTGGAGAGCCCGCCGATCTGCCGCGACAATTCCGTTCGGTTCCGTGAACCAGAAACTGTTGTCAACCAATTTCTATTCGCCATGTTAGTTCTCCCGATGTAAAAATATCGCCATGCATGCATTCGCATCAAATCCAAGTGCCAAGGCCTAAATTGAAACGATTTCGGAA
The DNA here is from genome assembly GCA_021831565.1 of Planctomycetota bacterium. Lineage (GTDB taxonomy): Bacteria > Planctomycetota > Phycisphaerae > WQYP01 > WQYP01 > JAKBMM01. The sequence continues at coordinate 5,499 of JAKBMM010000053.1, read as the reverse complement.
CGCTATTGGCTCAATTCCGTGCCAGCTGGCCGCGGAGGCAAGCGGGCTTGGAATCACGCTCGCTACCTCATTGCCCTTATCCAAAGCCTTTGTGGTGTCCCCAAAATAAAAAGTGATTCCACCCAACCGGCTCGGGGAGAGCATCCGGGCGGTTTCGGCGGCGTCCGATCGGGCGCAACCTGGCGTGGGATTCGCCGGCCAGTCTGATTGTGGCACAACCAATGTTGGAGACCAAGCCGACAGGGCCAACGAAGCCGGAAACGCATCCCCTCCAACCGCCGTGCCGGAAGGCAACTGGGCCGTATTTGCCGCTGTGACCGTCGTTGGTGCCAGACTTGCGGCCGCAGTAACAACTGCATCGTAACCAATGGCCTGAAGGGCAATGCCTTCGGGCGAGGTCAGGCTGACGGTGGGGTTAGCGCCCGGCGTGCCGAAGGCATCTTGTACGTAGATTTTTGTGTTGCTGCCCCAATCGCCGTAATCACCCCCTGATTGTTGATTAAAGCTCACGATAGGGGTGTTACCTCCGTCAATTGAAAAATAGGATGATGCGGTGCCACTATGTGTGAAACTCGGAGTGCGCTCTGCCGAGTAACGGAATAGATCCATGGGGCCGTAGCTTCCGGAGCCCACATGAACGGGGCCCAGCGTAGATCCCTGCCCCCCTATGCCAAGCACCTCGTCCACTTCGTGCTGGATTTCGGCATTCGCGCTGTACGTACCGCTTTGGCCGAAGCCCGCCAAATCGTCGGCGTTAAGCAAGATGACTCCATCATATGTGCCGCCTTGGCTGCCGGTGGACGTCAAGTCGCCCGCAACCGGCCGTCCCAACGCCCGCAGGTTTGCGGACGTGGCGATGATCGAAGCCGCTCCGTTGGCATCGTTGCCATATTGGAGATTGTCGTAGGCCGTCTGCTCGACGACGTTGCTCGGATTGTAAGTGGCGTTGGCAAGTAAGGCCTGCGTATAGGTGCTGTATGAAACTGATTGGTACGACGCCACGGTTGAGGCGATGGCATTGCCCATATCGGTACCCAAGTTGAAATAAATGTTAACGGTAATAGGGTTACTTAAGTCCTGCTCGTAGAAACTTATTGCGGAATTGATATCGCCTTCAATTGTGCTTGCCGCGCTGCTGCTGCCGGTGATTGAGCTGCCGAAGGTTGCGTTGATGGTCAGGTGTGGGCTGTAACTGGCAAGGTATGAAATTAGTTTGTTCGCAATCGGGCTACCGAGTCCGGCGTATTTGTTGTAGCGGTTAAGGGCAGTCGACGGCGAAACGGGCGTCGGTTCGTGGAAATCGCTGGCGGGAGCGGAATAAAGCGCATCCATCACCTGCTGGCCGCCCAGTGTTGTGGTAAGGCCGTTCTCCAGCCGCTTCTGATCTGCTATGGCGATCAGGGCCGCCCATTGCGGCGCACCGTAGCTGGTTCCCGCATTGCCGTATGGGCTTGTATCAAGCCACCAGCCATCGTAATAGGTCGGAAGTCCTGTGGCATCGTAAGCGACATCGGGTGTCGCTCTCATTCCGCCCGAATTTATGCCAGTCACCCCTACTTGGTATGACGGCTCATTCTCGTATTTACTGTTACCAAAGCCCGTACCGGAGCCGAGGAACACGCTCCAAGGCGTCTCTGAGCCATAATCACCAGCGGCATCCGCGACTGTCAGGCTGGTTCCACCCACGGAAAGAACGTAAGGAGAAACGGAGGGATACCCAACGCCCGCTTGGCCGTAGGTGTCACCTGACGTGCCGACAAAGGCCACGTTCGGATAGCTGGCGAAAGTCGAATCGTAACTGCCCTCACTGGCGAATTCGCCGACGCCAATACTCATTGATACCACGGATGGCTTGAAGACATTGATGACATTGGGGATTGCGATGTTATTCAAATCCGACCAAGAGCTTGAACTGGACTCGACCAGAATTATTTTCGCACCCGGTGCGATCGCGTGGGCCCACTCCACATCAAGAGCCTGCTCGTCCGAGCCGCCGGAATAATTTACGTTGCTTGGGTCAATCATCGTACCGTTCTGGTTCACCACCGTCAGGAACCCCGATTGACCATTTGTTTCAGGGGTGCCAGCGGAGCCGCCCGGAACACCCAAGGCCGCATCAAAAGCATTCACATCGGAGTAGATCGTCGGAACGGTGCCCCAGTTGATTATCGCTATGGTTTGGCCGGTACCGGGCAGAATTGGGTTGCCGTTGGCATCGTTCCCGAAACCCAATTGGTTGAAGCCGTAGGCTTGGTTCATCTGGGCTGGCGTTAGGCCGACGACGACTTTGGTAGATGCGGTGGCGCTCACATTGTCAGTCGAGTCCTCAAAGGAGAAAGTCACGTAGACCGTCCCGGTGGAATCGGAATTCGGCGAGAAGGTCAGGCCTTGGAGGTCTAAGTTGATTTCCGCCGGCGTTCCCGTAACGGTCCAAGTAGAAGAACCCGGAGACGCACCAAAATGGAGGGTTCCTTGTAGCCCGATTTCCGCGGAATCCAAGTTGACGGTGAGTTTGTCGCCCTGGCTGGTGGTATCTTGGCTCGATACGGTAACGGCGTCGCCGCCGGTGAAGCTAAGCTGACTGTTCTCGCCGATCACGGCCACATGAGGTGCAGTGATGGTGGTCGTTACTGGCGGTAAAATGGATACAGATATCTTCGCTGTGGCGGTCAGAAGGGAGCCGTTCTCAACAACCGCCAAGTTGGTGAGCGTAAGATTGATATTGGCACTGCCGCTGGTACCCGGTGTGGGTGTGAATACCAAGCCGTCGGCGAGCGCGGCATTCAGCGCTGAAAGTGAACCTACGACCGTTTCCGATTCTCCCGTGTCCTTCATAATGTCCAACTGGCCGGTGTTGGCGAGGCTCACTGTCCCGCCGCTCGCAGTGATATTAAGTTGCTCATTGAGGCCGATCGCCTGCGGGTCGGCCAACGTGATGGCGTCGCCGTTGGCGGCGGAAAATGTCAGGGAACTGTTTTCTTCCACAACGGGGGAGATTGGCGGCGGCGTAATGCTTGGCCCCGATTCGCTCGGATTGGCAGACTGAGCGGCGATAAACGTGAACTTCGTCGAGGCTTCGAGCGTCTGCGGATTCAAGACCTCCACGCTCATCTGATCACCGGGTCTGACAAGGTAAAGGCCATTAGGGCCGACCGTGTCGTATGCGCCAGCCAATCCGGATATTGTGATGGCATTGTTAGACCAGGCGGAAACATCCGCGGTCACTGCGTCGCCCGTATAGCCCACACTGAAATGCCGCGTCACATCGACCAGATTCAGGTCGGCGGTATCTTTATTGCTGAAGGGGGCCTGTGCCAGTGTACCTAAATTGTTGCCGTTGATGGTGAAATTCCAGTTACCTTGCACAGTGGAGGGCACGGTGGTGGATACTCCGGTGATAACCGGTGCGGGTGGCGTACTCGGCGTGGCGAACCGGAACGTGTTGGAAGCCACGCCTGTCTGGGGATTTAACACTTCCAAGCTCATCTGATCGCCCGGGTTTACAACATATTGCCCTCCTCCGTACACGCCGGAAAGACCCGATATCACAATGGAATTGTTAGACCAAGAAGAAACATTGACCGTCACCGCGTCGCCCGTATAGCCCATACTGAAATGCCGCGTCACATCGACCAAATTGAGGTCGGCGGTATCTTTATTGCTGAAGGATGCCAGTGTGCCGAGATTTCTTCCGTCAATGGTGAAACTCCAGTTGCCTTGCAGCGTGGAGGGAACCGCGGCGGAAACTCCGGTAATAATCGGCGCCGGCGGGGCGCCACCGCCGACCACGACGGTGATCGCATCGAGCGGAACGTATTGGTGCTCGTAGCCGGGGGCGAGAAGCCAGTTGTCAGATGTCCAACCATTTTGCTGCCCCTGTTGAATTTGCGATTGACTCAACGTGGCGATATCGTTGCCATCGCCCCATGTATCCGGGTGCCCCGATGCCCAGTTGGTGGCGGATGCCACCTGGCCGCCATTCATCTCCCACTCGAACGCAAAAATAATGTGATAGGTGCCCGGGGTGGTTGGGGCGGTCAGCGAAACACTCGCCGTCTGATCCGAGGTGCCTGTGGGAATCCACCCATTAATGGTCTGGTAGCTGGTCGCAGGGTCACCCCAAGACGGGGTGTAAATGAGCGGGGCGACGGCACCACCCGATTCGATGTTATCGGTGACCAAGCTGACCTGGCCGGAAATTGACGCACCTGCGGCTACCGAAATTGTATCAGCGGCATCCGAGACGCCTGCGAACGAACCTGTTCCCGACGCGATCCTTATTGTGCCACCCGTGTCGCCGGGGTTGGTCGGAATCGTGGCCTGTGTCTGCTGCGGCACGGTGGTGTCGAACGCGCTCGACATCACCCCTGTCTGCGGGTTGGCGATCTTTATCTGCAGTTGATCTCCCGAGAGGATAATCCATGCTGGGCCACCGTTGTTTGACGGCTGTCCATACGCACCAGTAAAGCCATTTATTGCGATCTGGTTGTCGGTCCAACTTGTCACGTTGACGTTCACCAGATCGTTGGGAACCGAGTAACCAGCTTGGAAGGCCTGCGTGGTGTCATTGATGATAAGGTCGGAGCTGTCCCCGTTGAACGGGGACTGTGTACCGAAACCGCTGCCATCAATGGTCATATTCCAGTTGTCGTAGCTTTGACCGGCGACAGGCACGGCCGTCATATTGACGCCGGAAATCTGCGGGATCGAAGCGGTGCCATTGGTAAACAGGTACACCCCAAGCAGGTCGGCTATGTAGTCGACCGTCATGTCCGCAGAGATAATGCTCGTGGTCTCCGTGATCGTATAGGTGCCGGGGTCAAGGTAGGCGTGTGCGATTCCAGCGGTGCTGGACCGGCCGATACCCACATCGTTCGTAGCGTTCGTTGTTGCATCGGTAATCAGCCCCGTGGGACCTTGAAATGTTATCCCCTGCTGGCTGCTCCCCAATCCCATTGCGACCACAAGAGTAGGCTGAATGATCGTGAAACTCACCGAGGCTTGGTAGCTGCCGGAACTGACGTAACCGGGGCCCGATGCGACGCTCTTACCATACAGCGCCTGCATGTTCGTGAAACCAGAGACACCGACCCCTATCATGTCAGAGTTTTCGGAGACCAGTGTCGAGAAGCTGTTGATCGGTTGGCTGGCCGAGGCCACGCCGACGACAAGGCTGCCCGCCGTATCTTTCACGAATTCGCCTTTGCCTTCGGCAAGCGGGGTAATCCCCAGGGCGCCCACTTCCCCATACAGGTAGGTCTGCGCACCGGATGTGAGGGTCATTTCGTAGGTGTTGGCAGGAGGAAGGGTAACCGTTCACGGCCTCTCGGCCAATCAGACTCACCACGAGCCTGACCATGTGTAAAGTGTACCCCCCCCTCAGAAAAAAGCAAATAAATCTCCACGAAAAAGTTGAGCATAAAATTTCAGCATTCCACCCCATCCGTCCGATAATAGAAACATATCAAAGGATTGGCCGAAGCGACATGGATGTACGTA
>JAKBMM010000083.1 GCA_021831565.1 Planctomycetota bacterium | reverse complement strand
GGCTTTGTCGCTCGTCGTCAACGTATGTTTGCATACGCCATCCTCCTCGCTTCGCGCCCACGGCCCTCTGGCCCGCCGTCAATCCATCATTACACGGCTGACAGAGCACTAGCCGTAATGGGCCAACTTCGCCCCGGATTTTTCCAGAGCTTCCCGGACGGATAAATCACAAAGAGCGTCCATTTCGATACGCCTCTCGGAGAGCAGGCGGGAATCAGTTTTTTGGAGACCTTGCGGATCACCGGGATGAACCATGATTTCGCCCGTACCCGCCGGCGGCGCAGCCAACAGTTTGAGCCAAATGTCCGTTGCCATCCTCCCCGTCGCGGCCAGGCCGAAGAACCAGTCGCTCGTCCGCAGGTCGGCTTCGATAATTTTACGGCGCAGGACGCGGGCGAGCCGGAGAAGCAACCGGTATTCCATTCTTGGCGTCGGGCATCCGGGAATCGCCACCTCGCCGGCACAGCGAATGAAATGAATGGCGTGCTCCCGGGCCAGGGCGATGGCGATATCGGCCAGCGGAGGCCAATGGTGCACGTGCTTGTGCGAATCCAGGTGCGTGGGTTGAAGTCCGCTTTTGAGCGCATAGTCAATTTGCGCCGACCATTCCCGGCGAACCTCGTGGAGCATACGGGCGCCACCCCGACTTATTCGCGCGATGAGTTTCCATACCTTATCGGGAAAGACCCCATCGCCACTCAGGAGGCGCCTCTGGCCGGGGCGACGGGGCATTCCCTGCGTGAGGCACAGGTGTACGCCCACACCGAGCGTGGGTGTCGCCCGGGCGAGTTCCACGGCCCGAGCCGCGTCAGGCATGGTTGTGATGAGCGTCGCGCTGGTGAGAATTCCCTGTCGGTGCGAACGCAAAATACCATCGGTCACACCGGGAGAGAATCCGTAATCATCGGCGTTGATTATCAGTCGCGTGGACACAGCATCGTCCGCATCTGGCGGCGAGCCACCGGTCGCCCCCGTTCAAACGGTATTGGCGATGAATTTATCGGATACCCGCGCCCCTCAGGGAAACAGCACCGGTGAGCGGCCGATAAATTCTGACCCGCAGCAGCTTGACACCCCAGTCTTGCGCTGCCCGGAATGTGGGTAGGAGAACGTCGAGCCGGTAGCCGCGAATGGCGCCGCCGTGATCCAATACCGGAACCGGGCGGCCGTAGTCGTAACCCGGAACGCGAACCATATAGTGAAAAGGAATCAGGCGTGTATCCGCGGCGACCAGGTGGCCGTCATTGGTCCGCACGCTTTCACCGCAAGCCGTGATGCGGCCCGAATAAGGCCGGCAACTGCGCCGATCCGGCGCGTAACTGGTCACCCGTAACATAAACGTCTTCCAGTAAACATATTTTCGCCCGTGGTACCAGAAAACACGGTGTCGTTCCCGGCGACGGGTGATCCGCCGGGGAAAGATGCGCCGGAGATGTTCCCCATCTCCAACAGCAGCCGATGGCGCCGCGGCTGATATAGCTTCGGTCAGGGATGCCGGGCGGGCGGCGCCAACCGATTGGGAAATCGTCTCCCGCTGAGCAGCGGTCCGCTTTCCGATCCCGTGAGCCAGCGGGATCGGACCGGGCATATCACGAAGGTTATCGGGAGCGCCGGTCAACGGGGCCGCCGTGGTCGCCCATAACCTGGGCGGGCCGCCGATCCGCCAGAATAGCGTAAGGCCCGCGCATATCAGGACCAACAGGCCCAGCAGGACGGCCAATTCCCAGTTTTCGTCCGAATTCAGGGGACGCGAGTGACGCATGTGCAGTTGTTTTCCCGTAACAACCGGCGACTATGCATCCCTGCGGCGCCGAAAATCATTGACCGATAAGGCGGAGCACGCCTTGCCACCGGCCTGTATTTGCCGCAAACCCTCCTGGTCAAGCAGCGCCGACCTCTTTCGGGGTGGTCAGCTTTCCCAGAAGCATCTTATCCGGATCAACTCCTGGAACCAAGAAAAATCTTAAAAAATTAATGGAGGCAAGGGGACTCGAACCCCTGACCTTCTCGATGCCATCGAGACGCTCTCCCAACTGAGCTATGCCCCCAATCCCGATATTCGCCCATCCGGCAGAGCTATCGTGATATTCTGACGGTATCCGAAGAGATTATCGCGGTCAAGTTGTTTGTCAATTAGGTATACCGCAAAGTTCCACGATGAAGCGTTCCATATTACGCTTGGAATCCCCAACGCTGGTCTTGGCGGCTAGATCTACCGCCAGGAGCGCTCCGCTGACCCGCCGGCAGCCGGCAAGCCCCCACCGTCGCGCCAAGGTCAGCGTTCTAGTCGCCCTGGCCGCCGGCCAGAGATGAAGTTCGCGTATAATTAGGGCGTCGCTTAATCGCCGGTCGAGCAATTCCCTCGCCCGCAGCACCTGTCCAAGCCAGTAAAATATCGCGCCTACCAGCGTGAATCTGATATTCGCATCCATTCGCCAGAGTTCCTCGTGCCGAGCCAGTGCCCGGGGAACATCATCCGCCGCCAGTGCATCAATCAGCCCCCAGACCTGCCGCTCATGCTGAAAACCCACCAATTCTTCGACCATCGGAGGAGTTATCGCCGGCATGTTCCGTGCGTAAAGCGCCAGCTTGTCCAACTCGCTATCGAGCCGGGCCAGGTCCGGCCCGACCAGATCGACCATGCACGTCGCCGCCGCCGGCGCCAGCTTCTTGCCGTAAGCGTTTTGACAACGCGTGGCAAGCCAGTGCGGCAGGTCCTCTTCCCGGGGCGGCAGGCACCACAGGATCGCCCCCTGTTTTTCGAGGAACTTGTGCAGCCGGGTGGTCTTGAGCCACGTTTGGCATGCCAGCACCAACACGCTGGTTTCGCAGGGCGATTCGGCATAGCGGAGAATCAAATCGCGCGCGCTGGTTCCGGTGCCAGTCGTGTTCGCAAGAGATACTTCATTCCACTGCGGTTGGGATTCATCGCCCCCGGCAGATCCCGCCTGTTCCTCTCCCGGCGCGCCTGTCCCAACCTGTTCCGACACATTGGGAATGATCGGGCTTTTGAAGATCGCATCGGCTGGATCCACCACCACCAGTTTGCGGCTGGCGAACATGCCCGCGAGGCGACATTCATTCAGGATGGCGCCCACGCCCAGCGCGGCATCCATCCGGACCTGACCCAGATCGGGGTTTTCTTTCGCAAACAGGGCCTCGCGTATCCGCACGAGCCATTGGCGGCGCAGAAATATCTCACTCCCGGCGAGAATCATCAGCGGATGAAGCACAAACCCCGGCGCGGCTCCGCCCGGATGGGAAGAAGAGCGGACTTCACCCGGCATTTTCATATTTGACGCTCCGCCATAAACGCCATCCAAACACTCCGAAAAAATATTGTCCCCGGCTCGCCCCCGGCTGTCCATGCCGGCCAGTCCGCGTTCGGCGCGGGCGAGCGTGCCCACAGGCAGGGGCGCTGCAATGGGCTGGTTCGCACCCCCGGCCTTTGCCAGCATACCACGGACGCCGCCTCGGTGAATTCTGCTCCCTTTGGCAGCTGTTGAATATTCATTGGGGAGAATGGGCATTGAGAGCTGGCAGAAAATAGCGGCCTGCCTGGAGCCATCCCCCCATGCTCTGCTATGATTTGCCGGTTCAGACACGGATAATAGAGGATCGGCTGGTGAAAAACTTCCTGGCGAAGACTTCGATTTCCGGACCGGAAACGTCGGGGCTTGCCCATGACGCCCCCTGGCTTGCCGCGGAATTTCCACAACCGCCGGGGCCAACCGATGGAATGCTGTTGATCGAAATTTGGAATACCCCATGACCCATACACCCGAAGCATCTGGGCCGTCGGCCGTTAATTTGGCCGTGCTCATTTCCGGTTCCGGGTCAACCCTGCAAAATCTGGCCGACCATATTTCCGCCGGCAAACTCAATGCCCGCATCACCTGCGTGATTTCCAACCGGCCGCGGGTTTTGGGACTGGAGCGGGCCGCGAAGCTGGGACTACCGGCAATTGTAGTCCCGCGACGGGCATTTACCGACAGCGACGCTTTTTCCCGGCGAATTGCCGAAATTCTCGCCAGGTATCCGGTGAATCTGGTTTGCCTGGCGGGTTTTTTATGTCTCTGGCGAATTCCCGCGGCGTTTACGAACCGGGTGTTGAACATTCATCCGGCCTTGTTACCGAAATTCGGCGGGCACGGAATGTACGGCCGGCGCGTACATCAGGCGGTGCTCGCCGCCGGCGAAACCGTTTCCGGCTGCACGGTGCATTTTGCCGACAATCAGTACGACCATGGCCCGATTATTCTTCAGCGGACCTGTCCGGTATTGCCTGATGATACGGTCGAAACACTCGCCGCCCGCGTCTTTGAACAAGAATGCGTCGCCTATCCCCAGGCGATCGGCTGGTTTGCCCAACAGCGCCTGCAAATCGTCGGCCAACGTGTGGAAATTCTCCCGGAGCGATAGACTGGATCGGCGCCGGATTAAGAGTCTGTCCGAATAGACTCTAAGGGCGCGCTCAACAATAACTTGAACAAATTTTAATGACATGCGCGTACTCCAGTCGATATAGGGAAGATGGATGCACCATCACTCGGACGGATCCGGCGCAAGTACCGCCTCTTGAATGTCGA
>JAKBMM010000008.1 GCA_021831565.1 Planctomycetota bacterium | reverse complement strand
ATCTGCGGCGTCGCAGCGGCTCAAGGGGTCTACGGACCCGGTTTTCGCCGCTGGCTCCTTGCATCTGGCCCGTTTCCGGCCAATCAATCCATCATTACACGGCTGACAGAGCACTAGAGGCTGGATCGACGGAATGGCTCCGTCGCCGCAGCCCACCTATAATATTTTTGTTTGAGGAGCACTTATGAGAAATCATTTGAAAAATCATTCCTGGTGGTCCGCCCTGGCGATTGCGGCCGGTATCGGCGGCGTAGTCTGGTTGGGAAATACGCTACATTTCCAAGGCAATGCCACGGCACAGGCCGCAGCCTCTTCCGCGGGCGGATCCCCGCAGGTTCTGAATCTAAAGAATCCCGATATCGTCGCGGCACAACAATTGTCCCGCGCATTCGAGGAAATTCAGCGCTCAATCAAGAACTCGGTGGTCAACATCAACGTCATCAAAATAATCAAGAGTCCGGCGATGCGGATGCACATCCAGTTGCCGCCCGGGTTTCACCAGTTCTTTCAGGTCCCGCCCGGGTTCAGGTTCAGGGTTGGACCAGGCCCGTTATCACAGACACCTCCGCAGGGCGGCCCGGAGAAACTTTTTGGCACCGGCAGCGGCGTGATCATCGGCGCGAATGGCTATATCGTAACCAACAATCACGTGGTCAGTCACGCTACATCGATCAAGGTAACTCTCGCTGATGGCCGCACTTACAAAGCGAAACTGATCGGTCGCGATCCCAAGACCGATCTGGCGGTGATAAAAATTCCCGTTGCGAATCTCACACCCGCGGTGCTGGGAAATTCCAGCCACGTGCATATCGGCCAATGGGTGCTGGCCTTCGGTTCACCGTTCGGCCTGAGCCATACCATGACGCAAGGAATCATCTCCGCCAAGGGACGAGCCCACATCATCGCCGCACATAACCCCAAGCTCCTTGGTCTGACCTATGGAGACTTTCTGCAAACCGATGCGGCGATCAATCCGGGTAATTCCGGCGGACCGCTGGTGAACATGCGCGGGCACGTGATCGGCATCAACACAGCCATCGCCACGAACACCGGTTCCTTCGCCGGCATCGGTTTTTCCATTCCATCCAATGAGGTCAAGTATGTCAGTCACGCCTTGATCAAGTATGGAAAAGTAGTCCGCGGCTACCTGGGCGTGGGCATCGCCGACATTCGGATTCCAGGGGTGCGAAAAGTCGCTCGAACGTTCCACTTCATGGGCAAGCACGGCGTGCTGGTCGAACAGGTTATGCGGAATACTCCCGCCGCCAAGGCCGGTATGAAGCCCGGGGATATTATTGTCGCCTTTGATGGTAAAAAAGTGATGCGACTCAACGAACTTCGCAATGAAGTCGCGCAAACGCGGCCCGGCACGAAAGTGACTCTGCAAGTTGTCCGTGACGGAAAAACATTCAATCTGACATTCCCCGTGGGGACGCAGCCGGCCACGCATCAACTCGCTATGGAAGGCGTGTCCTCCGGGCCAAGCTCCATAGCCTCTCATTCCCTTGGAATCACCGTTTCCACAGTCACGCCGGCCATGGCGCGACAATATCACATGAGCGCACCGCGCGGCGTGGTGGTAACGCGGCTGGATCCCAACAGCATCGCGGCCAGCGCGGGAATCAACCCCGGTGAAATCATCCTGAACGTGCAGGGACATCGCGTCAACTCGGCGGCCCAGTTTGATCGGATCATCAAGAAAGCGAATCTAGCCAGGGGCGTGCGAATGTCGCTGCGCAGCCCGGGCGGCTCGGAGCAGTTTGTGTTCGTTCAACACTCGCCATAAGGTCTCAACCAAGCAAGTGTTCCTCCCAACCGGAGCGAGGCCGCGGTGCGTTAAGGACGCCGCGGCCTCGTTCGTTTTGTGGGGATTGGATTTTTGTAACCATTCACGGCGGCGCGGAAAACGGCCGCGGGATTGCGATCCACGCGGCTGCGTGGCTGGGGCGGCGCGGTGATTGGCGGTCCCGGCACACCGGGAAAACCCGTGCCCGCCGGGATGTACGCGAAAAACATCCGGGACGTGAACGGTTACTGATTTTTAACTGACGTTTGACATCCGGCGAGGTCGCGTGCGATGCCGTCGGACTGATGATAAAATAATCAGGGGTGAACGCCTACCGGCGCCTTGCCATCAAGACGCCGCCCGGCATACATTTGCGGGGCAGGTGCTATTGCCCCGCGGATGGCAGCACGCGGAACGAACAAGAAAGGAGTTTGTTATGGGAAAGATATTCTACAGTGCGGAGGAAACCGCGGCGAAGCTTAATGTACCCGTAAACAAGCTCAAGGAGCTTGTTGATGGCAACAAACTGCGGGAGTTCCGCGATGGCAATCGCATCGTGTTCAAAATGGATCAGGTCGATCAATTGGCCAGCCAGAGCGGAGGTGGCGGAGGCGGCGGGGACGGCGGGGACGGCGGGGACGGCGGGGACGGCGGGGACGGCGGGGGCGGCGAAGGGCCGATTGAATTGGCGCCTATGACCGCAAGCGACATACCTTCTCCACCGGCCGGCAAGCCCGCGCCCGGCGATAGCTCCGGTGATACCAAAACAGCGCTGTCGGCGGGGAGCGGTTCTTTGGGAACCGCCGTGCCGGGCGGCAGCGCGACCGGCGGTTCCGCGATCGGCAGCGCAGCGGCCGGCGGATCGGGAACCGGTAGTAAGGCCTCGGCGTCAGGTATGCGCGTATTTGAGGAATACGAGCTTAGGGCCACGGACACCAGCGCGCAAACACAGATATCGCAACCTCTGGACGAAGCCGTTTTGCCCTCGGGACCGGACACCGCCATGAGCAGCGGTTCGGGTCTCCTGGACTTGACTCGGGAAAGCGACAACACCAGCCTCGGCGCTGAACTGCTGGAAGAAATATATCCCGGGGACCAGAGCGGAAGTTCGCGGATCGGCATGGGAGCGGGCGCATCGGGAATTTTTGATCAGACCACTTTACCGGCGACCGAACCGGCGGTAGCTTCCGTGGCTATGGAAGCCGCCCCCGTCGCCCAGGTCGCGGCGGCGGGAATATCGCCGATTGTCGAGATGCCGGACCCAATGGCCGGTCTTTTCGGCGGCGCTGCACTGGCGGCCATTCTGATCATGGGACTGACCCTGCTAGTCGCCCTGACAGCCATTGAAGGCTTCACCCCGAAGTGGGTTCCGTCGCTGGCGACGAATCTGTGGTTGTTCGTTGGGCTGCTGGCGGCGCTTTCGGCTATGATCGCGTTCGTCGGATTTTTCGCCGGCAAGGCTGGTTCGCGATAGCCCTTCGGAAGCGGGCGAAGTAGAAGGGCCTTTGCCGCCGCGCGGGGAAGCCGCGTCCGAGCCGCAATATATCGGCGGATGCGTCGTTGTATGATGCGGGGGGAAATTAAAGAGGACGTAACCGTTCACGGCGGCGCGAAAAACGGCCGCGGGATTGTGATCCACGCGGCTGCGTAGCTGGGGCGGCGCGGTGATTGGCGGTCCCGGCACACCGGGAAAACCCGTGCCCGCCGGGATGTACGCGAAATACATCCGGGGCGTGAATGGCTACAAGAGGACAGGGAATGCACAAGGAAGCGGCGGGCAGCCTTTACTTATCGGCTCCTTTCGTTCAAACTGCTCAGGGAAGCCACGTGGCGATATGAAGTATATTGGAGACATTGCAATGGCTCGTATGTTGTTCCCGCGTATTTCGCGAACCCTGGCGTTGGCCGGCCTGGCGGCGGGCCTCATCGGCGTCGGCGGCTGTGTATCCGAAAATCACTATCAGCGGTTGCAGACCGCGTTCGACCAGGCCAAGGCCCAGCTCGCCGCGGCGCAAAACGATCTGACTCGCTTAAGGCGGCAAATTGCGGGGCTTAAGCAACAGATCGCCGAAAAGGACGCCCTTCTGCACGCCCAGGGAGGAGGCTCGGCGGCATTGCTTCAAGAACGCAATGCGCTGCAGGCGCGGCTGGCAAAACTCCAGGCGCAGTACAACAGGCTGATGGCTCTGGCCGGCGGCGCTCCTCATTTGCCCCGCGCAGTCAACCACGCCCTGGAGCGCCTGGCCGAGCAATACCCCAGCATGCTCCAGTTCAACAAGAAACTTGGCCTGTTGCGTTTCAAGAGCGACCTGCTCTTTGCGCTGGGGAGCGCCAAGGTGCGCCCGGCCGCCCGTGCGGCGTTGCGGCGGTTCGCGTCCATTCTCAACATGAATGCCATATCCGACAACGAGATTCGCATCGTCGGCAACACCGACGACGTGCCCATCCGCCGCAGCCCGTCCACGGTCATGAATCCGACGAACTGGTACCTGTCGACGAACCGGGCCATCGCGGTTATGTATGTACTGCGGAAGGATGGCGTGGTCGACCGGCGGATGCAGGTGGCCGGGTGGGGTAAAACGCATCCCATCGCGCCGAACGCTCCCCACCATCACGGTAACCAACTTAACAGGCGCGTCGATATTTATATATTGCCGGTCAAGCTTCGCTACAATCCCTACGTGCCGGCCTCCGAGCAGGTCGCCCCCGCAAATCCGACCGCTCTTACCCCCGCACGGCTCCCACAAACAGTTCCGGTTCCGGGGGGCGGCGGTTAGAAGAAATCCAACCTGCTTCCGGGAACATACTCACCCAGGCGTGTCGAAAAATTCGCCGCGGCGAAGGTTTGTTATCCAGAAAAAATATAAAATAACGGCGGTTTTATTATGACGACATCCGGTCCTGCTGTTGAAGTTGAACAGGATTCTCCCGTCCGCGACGAAGAGTTCTCCGCGATGGGTGGAAAGCCAGCCCGCATCCGTGACCATCTGCTTTTCCTGAGCAAGTTCTTCCGGCAAGGCCGGCGAATCGCTTCCATCTGGCCTTCAAGCCGCGCCATGGCGATGGCGAGCCTGCGGCAGGTGCAATGGGATTGCGCCCAAGTCATTGTGGAGCTGGGCGCCGGAACCGGTCCGATCACGGAGCAAATCAGCCGCCGCCTGCCATCCCGTAGCCGGCTGATCTCCATCGAGCGGGATCGTGACTTTGTTCACATCCTGCGGTCGCGCTTTTCCGCCAGTCCCGGCGTTACCATTGTGCATGGCGACGTGAGCAATCTGGGCGATATTCTCCGCACGCAAGGCCTGGTACGGCGCCATGTGGATTATTTTATCAGCGGTCTGGCCACGCCGTCGTTGCCGGACGCGACGCGAACAGACATGTTCAAGGCGATTGTCCAATATCTCCATCCCCAGGGAACCTTTAGCAATATCACGGAAATCCCGTGGTATTATCTTGGTTACTATCGCCGGTTTTTCCACGAAGTATCTTTTCAGCTCGTGCCCATGAACGTGCCCCCCGGCGGCGTTTATCATTGCCGGACCCCGCGGCGGGATATTGAAACTAACACGGCAGCGCAAGATCGTCGAAAATTGTCGCCATGGAGGCGCGGGGAACGTCCAAGACGGCATGAAAACCGCTAATTCCGGGGTTGCCGAATCGCGCTGGAAGTTGCCTTGCGCTGGAGAGCTAATTCCGCGGCCGCCCTTGGCGCTGCGCGACCTGATGGCGAAGCTGGGCGTCGATAAATCCCTGAATGTCGCCATCCAGCACGCGATCGGGTTGAAACACCTCATAGCCATTGCGGTGATCTTTCACCCGGCGATCATCGAGAACATAGCTGCGAATCTGCGAACCAAAGGCGATTTCCCCCTTTTCACCATAGAGCCGGGCCAGCTCGGCGTCGCGCCGGGCTTCTTCCAGTTTACGCAGGCGGGCCTTGATCAAGTCCAGGGCCAGCGCCCGGTTCTGAATCTGCGAGCGCTCGCTGGTGCAGACCACCTGGATACCGGTGGGTTTGTGCGTGATGCGCACGGCGGAAGCCACTTTGTTGACGTTCTGCCCACCGGGACCGCTGGCGCGAACAAAGGCGACGATGTCCAAGTCGTTCTCCGGTATCGGCATATCTTTATCAACGTCTTCAAACACGGGGGTGACGTCCACGCTGGCGAAACTGGTGTGGCGGCGGGCGTTGGCGTCGAACGGGCTGACGCGCACCAGTCGATGCACGCCCACTTCGCAGTTGAGCGTACCGGTGGCGTAAGGACCTTTGACCAGCAGCGTGACTCCGCGGACACCGGCTTGTTCGCCGTCCAGCCGGTCGACTTCGCTGACATCCCAGCCGCGGCGTTCAAAATATCGCAGATACATGCGTAATATCATTGCAGCCCAGTCGCAGGCTTCGGTTCCCCCGGCGCCGGCGTGAATTTGAACGTAGCAATCGGCGGCGTCATGTGGGCCGGTGAACAGCGCCTGGAGTTCCACCGCTTCCAGAGCCGCGGTCTGCCGCGCGAGTTCCCGGTCAGCCTCTTCCAAGAGCGATTCGTCGGGGCCTTGGCGTCCCAGCTCGATCATGAGACGGATTTCCTCCACGGCCTTTTCCACCGCCCGAAAGGGATTAAGAACCGCCTGGAGAGTTTGAAGTTCCCGGATGGTTTTTTGCGCCTGTTGCCGGTTATTCCAGAAATCGGCGGCACCCATCAGCTGTTCCAGCTCACCGGCGCGCCGCTCTTTGCGTTCCACGTCAAAGAGAGTCGCGGATTTTTGCGACCCGCGCCTCCAGGGAAGCCAGGGAGACATCCATATTTTCCCGTACCATCAGCGCTCCTTCTAAAATAGCTCAACCAATCTTATACCCTGTACCGTCCGCCGGGGCACCTGGCGGAGTGTCACGGCAAGGCGGACTTAGGGCCGTCAAGAAATAACCTTATTTCTTGACGGCCCCTTAGCGAAGTTTAACGGTTGCCAGGGCCAATGCGGCGAACAACGCCGAAAGCAACCAGAACCGCACAACGATCTGCGATTCGCTCCACCCCTTGAGATGAAAATGATGATGAATCGGACTGCATAGAAATACTCTTTTTCCTCCCGTAGCCTTAAAATAACTGGTTTGAATGATGACGCTCAGAGCTTCGATTACGAAAACTCCGCCCACCATGAACAACATCGGTTCCTGGCGAATTACGATGGCGACATAACCGATCACACCACCGAGCGCCAGGGACCCGGTGTCGCCCATGAAAACCTGGGCGGGATTGCAGTTGAACCAGAGAAACCCCAGACAGGCTCCTCCCATGGCGCCGCAAAGAACCGCTAATTCTCCGGAGAAGCGGATATGGTTGAAGTGGAGATTGGCGGCCCAGCGAGCGTCGCCGGTGACATACGCCAGCGCCATGAAGGCAAAAGCCACAATTGCCACACACCCGCTGGCCAAGCCATCCATACCGTCTGTAAGGTTGACGGCATTGCTGCTGCCCGTGATGACGACGACCGTGATAATCGCAAAAAGGTAAGTAGGCAGAACGATATTACGCGGCAGCAGGGGCCAGTTTAGATAATGTGCCTGGTTGTATTTGCCGTGGTAATAGATGAACAGGGCCATCAACATTCCCAGACCGATTTGGAAGACGATCTTTTCCCACCAGTAAAGACCGTCGCGGCTGCCGGGATTCCGCCGCGCGGCGGTAAGTTTGAGCCAGTCGTCGACACCGCCAAGCACCGCCAGCCAAACCAGGCATCCCAAGCCCATGATGACATAAAAGTTGTCGATGCGGGCGAAGAGCAGCGTGGTAAGAAAGATCGCACCAGAAATCAGCAGCCCGCCCATGGTTGGCGTGTTGGCCTTGTCTTTTGTCATGGCGTTGAGAGTGGCGTTGTGAAACTCCGGCCGACCGTTAAGTTTCATCTTCAGCAGCCAGCGAATCACGGGGCCACCGGAGAGCAATACCACAAGAAAACTGAAAATAATGGCTAATACCGAGCGAAAAATGACCAGTTTGAAAGGAAGATCCTGCTCCACCCAATGGTGTGTCGCCAGCCATGTGTACAGAAAGTAAAGCAAGGTTAAACGATCCTTTCCAGTCCGAAGATCTCACGAGGTTCCTGCGCCCCAACCACCGCGCCGGCTGGACGAGAAGATTCCCCCCCGCCGCGCAGGGCGTCCAGAATCAATTCCAACCGCATACCGCGGGAAGCCTTGAGCAAAATAGCATCAAACGGCAGGAGAAGCGGGGCAATTCGCTCTGCCGCCGTCGGGGTATCCGGGAAATGGTGAACCGGCACGCCTGCCGCCGCCGCTTCGTCCGCGGCGCATTTCATGGACGGGCCGATGGCGATGAAAAAGTCGATGCGATGGGCCGCCACCTGCCGGCCGACCTGGCGATGCAGAAAATCGCTCTGGCCACCCAGTTCCAACATGTCGCCCAGGATCGCCACGCGGCGAACCGACCGGCCGACGGCTGCGGGCGGATAGATTCCAGCAAATGTTTCCAGAGCGGCGCACATGCTGGCCGGATTGGCGTTGTAGGCATCGTTGAGTACAAAGTGCCGCTGAACCTGTTGAATTTCCAGGCGCATAGGAGAAGGCTTGACGGTAAGCAGCCCCGCGGCAATTTCCTCTTCACTCAGGCCCATTCGCCGGGCGACGGCAATGGCCAGAAGCGTATTGAAGACATTGTGGCGGCCAAGCAATGGCAGATGGTAGCTGGTGCGGCCGTTGATCACGAACCGACAACCATCCATATTTTCGATGATGGACGTTGCCTCCAGATCCGCGCCGGTCCCCGCCGGCCCCACCGTGAGGCGCGGCGTACGCAACAGTCGCAGGGCCGCAAGCAATTCCGGGGAGAGATTTGTGAGAATCAGTATTCCGCCGGGGCGAATAAATCGGGCCAAGGCGGCCTCTTCACGGGCGATTTCCGGTAAGCCACCCAGAAATTCCATGTGTTCCAGGCCGATACCCGTAATCACCGCCATATCGGGCATAGCCACGTGTCCCAAGGCCGCAATTTCCCCCGGCGCGCTGGTTCCCACCTCCAGGACGACATATTCGTACCGGGCTTGAACGCTTAGAATCGCCAAGGGCAACCCGATATTGTTATTGAAGCTTTTGGGA
Organism: Planctomycetota bacterium; assembly: GCA_021831565.1. Classification (GTDB taxonomy): domain Bacteria; phylum Planctomycetota; class Phycisphaerae; order WQYP01; family WQYP01; genus JAKBMM01. The sequence continues at coordinate 69,143 of JAKBMM010000008.1, read as the reverse complement.
CTGGCGATACCCGCAAAGCGGCGTGCAAGCAGGGTATAGATAATCTGCTTGGTGGTGGTTTTTCCATTGGATCCGCCGACGGCGATGACCTTGGCGCGAATATCGCGGCGATAAGCGGCGGCCAGGCGGTTCATGGCGCCGATCGTATCGTCAGCATGCAGCAGAGTCACAGAAGACCGCGTAACCAGGCGGGTCACGTCCGGATCAAGGGGGCGATCCACTAGAAGGCCCGCCGCGCCGCCGGCCACAACCTGCCTGATGAATCGGTGAGCGTCGTGCTTGCGTCCGCGGATGGCGATAAATAGATCGCCTTCCATCACCTGCCGGCTGTCGATGCAAATTCGCCCGCGAAATTCGAGTTCGCCGCGGTTAAGCCGGCGACTCAATGTAACCCGGCGAATCTGCTCAAAAGTCCATGGTTCCACGGCTAAAGTGTCCTTATCCCGCCGCCCGAATTCCGAATCGCGCCGCCAAAGCCCGGCCGGCCTGTTCGACGTCATCGAAATAGCTCCGCTGGGCTCCGATAATCTGATATTTTTCATGTCCTTTACCGGCGATCAAAACCATATCTCCCGGCTGGGCCAGCGCTATGGCCAGATCAATGGCCGCGGCGCGATCAGAACACACGCGCAAGCGCTCGCCCATGGCGGAGGAAAAGCCGGCGAGGATCATCTGGATAATAGCGTCCGGCGACTCGTTGCGGGGATTATCGCTGGTGACGATCACCAGGTCACTCAGCCGCTCCGCCACGGCGGCCATTTTCGGGCGCTTGCTGGAGTCGCGATCGCCGCCGCAGCCGAAAACGCAGATGATCCGGCCCTGTGTCCAGGGGCGCACGGCCTGGAGCACATTTTCCAACGCATCATGCGTGTGGGCGTAATCCACCAGCGCATGGAAGGGCATTTGCGACCAGCGCACGCCCGGCGCCATGACCGGCTCGAGCCGGCCGGGAACGCAGGACAAGTTCCGCACACCGCGCAAAATGTATTCCGGTGCGATGCCGCCACACCAGGCCGCCACCGCCGCGCAAAGAATGTTTTGGGCATTATGCCGCCCCACCAGCACGCTGGACACGTTCCATTGCAAGCCGGAAGGTCCGTGCACCAGCATATCCATGCCGGCCGCGTCGCAACGGCCTATCATGGCGGAAAAATCAGCGGGGGAGCGCAGCGCATAAGAGACCGCTTTCGCCGCGGTGTTTTGCAGCATTCGCCGCGACCAAGGATCATCGGCGTTGACGACGGCAAAACCATCCGGCGAGAGCGCGTCGAACAAGCGCGCTTTGGCGGCGGCGTAGTTGTCCATGGTGGCGTGGTAATCCAGATGATCGCCGGTAAGATTAGTAAACATGGCTACATGTATATTTATACCAACCAGACGTTCCTGTGCCAGGGCGTGGCTGCTGGCTTCCAGCACCGCGGCCGTGGCGCCATTGCGGCGCATCCGCGCCAGCAGATCGGCCAACTCCACGGGGCCGGGTGTAGTCATGGCGCTTTCGAGAACCGTTCGGCCATCATCCGTTTGTACAGTTCCGATCAAGCCGCAGTTGAACCCGGCGGCTCGCAAAATTTCCCGGACCAGATAGGCAGTGGTGGTTTTGCCGTTCGTACCCGTAACGGCGAAAAGGCGCAGATCGCGGGCCGGGTCCGAGTATATCCGCTGGGCCAACCACCCCAGTGCGGTCGCGGGCCGGCTGGTCTGGAGAAAGGCGACTGGCCGGTTCGCGCTGACCGGGAAAACCGATGAGGAAGAATCGCTTAGTACGGCGACGGCGCCGCGGGCGAGGGCTTCCTGAATGAACCGCTCTCCCGAAGACCGCACGCCCGGACGAGCCACGAACAAATCGCCGGCCCGCACCTGGCGTGAATCCTCCACCACGCGGCGGATATCGGTATCCAGGTCGCCGGCCACCCGGATAGGCACGGGAATATCGCGGATGAGTTCACGCAACTTCAATGACTTAGCCCCTTAAGCTTCTTGAGCAGCGACTCCTTACCCCACCAGGGATCGGTCGCCGGCCCCTGGTCGGGCGGAACCTGAAGATATTCCAAAGAGTCCGTTAGAATTCGCGAGCAAGCCGGGCCAGCCACCGTTCCGCCGTAATGGCCCAGGTGCGGATTCGGCTTATGCACGGCGACGACGCATATCAATCGCGGCGCGGGCGTCGGGCCGCCGGCGATAAATGTGGCGTTGTATTGATGGGAGTGATAACCATCCTGACCGGCGAGAGCCAGGTTGGCGGTACCCGTCTTGCCGTAGAGCCGATACACCGGCGAAATCGCGTATTGCCCGGTTCCACGCACCATCACCTGTTCCATCGCGCCAATCAACTCGGTACATACACGGCGCGGCAGTATTTTCCGCGCCCGCGGCGGTCCGGCGATTTGCGACCAGGTTTCCAGTTTTCCGGTTCGCGTTTCGACGGCCTTGACAATCTGCGGCGTGATCAGCCAGCCTCCATTGGCAAACGTACAAAATGCCCGGGCGAGTTGCAGTGGCGTGACGGCCACGCCATAGCCAAAGCTGGCCGAGGTTAATGTGCCCTTGGTCCATTGATGCAGCGGCCGGACAATTCCCGGCGATTCGCCGGGGAGGAGGCAGCCAGTCATCCGACCGAAACCGAAAGTCGTCACGGCGTCGTAAAGTCGGCGTATTCCCATTTTCCAGCCGATTTGCGTCATACCAATGTTGCTGGAATGCACCAGAATATTTTCCACGGAGAGAAATCCCCAGCCGCCGACATCCTTAATGAGTCGGCCGGTGGGATCGCGGTAGCGACCATGGTAACAGTAAAACTTCTCCGAAAGCGTGATCACGTGTTTTTTCAAGGCCCAGGCAAGATTGAACGGCTTAAATGCGGAGCCGCACTCATACGGGTCCGTGACCGCGCGGTTGCGCCAGAACTGCGGCGGCGTTTTTTGATAGTCGTTGGGATTCAGAGTCGGATAATTGGCCATCGCCAGAATGTCGCCATTGTACGGATTCATCACAACGGCCACGCCGCTGCGCGCCTGAAATTTGCGACAGGCCTTGTCCAGTTGCATCTGGGCGATGCCTTGGATCGTGCTGTTCAGGGTCAGCCAGACCTTCATGCCGTTGTCGGGCAGCCGGTAGCCACGCCGGTTGATCCACAGCGCCCGTTCGGCGGCGTCTTTCACATAAATCACCTGCCCGTTGCGACCCGCCAGCAGGGCATTGAGCTGCTCTTCGATGCCCTCCAACCCCCGGTGCGAATTGGCAAAGCCTATGACCTGTCCGGCAAAATGACCGAGTGGATAAACGCGGCGCGTGGAACGCAGGAAACCAACGCCGTCGAGGGCGTGAAAGTATTCACCGGCGCGAACGAATTGCCGCGCTCTGCTCTGACGGCGCGCCTGGAGGAGCAGATGATGGCGGATTTTTTCGAACCGTGCGTAGAAGGCGTGATTCGCGCCGCGCTTGAGCCATAGAAAGCGGCGAAGGCGGCCATTCGGGTAATACAGGCGCGAGCGAAGCCAAGCGAGAAGGGATGACGGATCCATGTGAAGCAGTTTTCCCACGGCTTTGGCCATTATTCGCCGCGCCGCGATCAGCGAAGGACCGGAAAGAGCATTGAGCTTTCCATGGGGATCAAAAATCAAACCCGGATCCGCAAACATGTTGTAAACGCGGACAGAACCGGCGATCAGGGTTGAATCGCCGGTATAAATGGAGGCACGGCGCGCCATGAGTCTGGCGCGCACATCGTGCTGGGAGCGAAGATTACGGATATCGCTGCGCGTGACGTGCGTCTGGAGCCAGAAGACCCGTCCCAGCAGCGCCACCAGCAGCACCACGCTGGCCAACAATACCAGTGTGGAGAGGCTTTGGGCGCGTTGGATGGGCGCCATGGTCTTTCTTCCGTGAGCTTCCGCCATACCATCGGCCTTTCGTCGACTGTTACACTCATGCCAGCGCGACGCATGTAGATTTTTATTGTCCCGCGGCGTCACCCCAGCGCGCCGACGCGGGAACCACACTGGGCAGGCCGCTCGTGGACGCCTGAGACGCTATTTTCGCCCGGTCCGTATTGGGTGGACCCAGCGGTGCCGGCTGGGACTTTTTTTCTTTTTTCAATTCCTTTGCCAGTACAATCGGATTGGTACTTGCGGCAATGCGCGTTTGCAGGTCCCAAATGATATGCCGCCGCTGAATGATCTGCTCAAACAGATGCGCGGATTGGCTGGTCAGAGAAAGCCGCGTGCGCCGCAAGCCCAGAAGCACCGTTGTCATCAGAAGAAAGGCCACCAGACAGGCGAGCATTTTGTACATGATCTGTCGCCATCCATGCCGGCGGATTCCGCCGCGACGCACATCCTTGTTGAGCCATCTTCCCGTCCGGCGGCGGAATCGGTAGAAGCATTATAACATCATGGACGGGTGATGCTTCAAGTCGCCGAGATTTTTTTTCTTCCCCCCCCTGCGATCGGTGATCGAATGTGTGACAATTTTTCGGGGTGGTACAATCTCCGCTATTGGACGGTATTCGGCCGGATCGCGGTTTCCGCACCATCTGACCCATGCGGACGGGGACGTCCGCGCTCTGAGGCGCCCCCGAAAAATTGTCATCCCCGGCGCCCCCGCGATCGACCCAAACCCAGGGGATTTGCAAGTCGCAGAGAAACTCAGTAGGATTTTGGTTTAAGGCCTTGCTGTCGCGGGCGAAGGCTATCCGCCCGATCCCGATGGCTATCGGAATTGTCAGGCAGGCGTAACCGCCTGGCGAAGAAGCGGGCGATTCAAAACGGAACGGAACCGTTGTTTTCAGTTTTCACGGGTTTTTTACACGAGGGTTGGCGTGGCGGTAAAGATTCGGTTGAAACGATTTGGCAGAAAGAACCGGGCCTTCTGGCGGATTAACGCGGTGGACAGCCGTGCACCGCGGGACGGCAAGGTCATCGAAGAGTTGGGTTTTTATGATCCGTTAGCCACGGATCCGAGCCACCGTGTGCGCGTGAACAAGGCCCGCGTGAAATACTGGCTTACAGTCGGCGCCCAGCCGAGTGCAACGGTGGCCGGCCTGCTGCGACACGCCGTGGATAGCGCCGTCGTCCAACCGCCCGCCGCCGCGCCAGTGACGTCGGAACATGCGGGTTGACATTGTAACGTTATTTCCGGAGATGTTCGCGGGCGTATTGCAGGCGAGCATTCTAAAACGCGCGGCAGCGAAGGGGCTGGCGGAGTATCACCTGCATCAACTGCGGGACTATACCCGTGACCCGCACCGCAAGGTTGATGAAAGACCCTACGGCGGTGGTCCCGGCATGGTTCTGATGTGCCAGCCGGTGGTGGATGCCGTAAGACAAGTGGAACAGATGGATCCGCGACCGGCGAGGCGGATTCTGCTCTGCCCGCAAGGATCCCGCTTTACGCAGTTGCAGGCGAGGGAACTTTGTGGATGCCGGCGCCTGTTGCTGATCGCGGGCCACTACGAAGGATTCGACGAGCGAATCCGAGAATTACTTACACCGCTGGAAATCAGCATTGGTGATTATGTGCTCTCCGGAGGAGAAATCCCGGCAATGGTGGTGCTGGACGGTGTGATTCGCCTGATTCCGGGCGTTCTGGGCGACCAGGAGAGCCATTGCGGAGAGTCGTTCACCGCCGATGATCCGACAATCGCGGGCGGATTGGAATATCCGCAGTACACGCGGCCACGAAGTTTTCTTGGACAGAGCGTCCCGGAAATTCTTCTTTCCGGCGACCATCCGGCAATTGCCGCCTGGCGGGCGCAGCGGTCGCGGGAGAAAACCATCCGGCGCCGTCCGGATCTGCTCGCCGGATCCGCCGCAAACCCCATGAATTTTGCGGCCGAAAAAGAAAAAACAGGAGCATAACCGTGCCAAACACCTTACTGACCCATGTCGAATCGAAACATCTGCGAGCCAGCCCGCTGTCTTTTCAAGTAGGCGACCTGGTGGACGTACACTGCCGGATTGTCGAAGGCGAGAAGGAGCGCATCCAGATTTTTTCGGGCACCGTGATTGCACGAAGAGGAACCGGCCTCAATGCCACGTTCACCGTGCGGCGAATTGTCAATAACGAGGGGGTGGAGCGCATTTTTCCCCTCCACTCTCCAAAAATTGAAAAGCTCGAAGTGAAGCGACAGAGCAAGGTACGGCGAGCGAAGCTTTACTATCTGCGAGAGCGAACCGGCAAAGCTACACGCTTGAAAGAAGGCGATCCGATCGTCCCGGCGGATGCACCGGCGGCTCAAGAAATTCCCGTGAGCCTGGCGACGACCGCAACTCCAAAAGCGACGTTGCCCGTGGAACCACCCGCCCCGGTGGGACCGGAAACCTCCACGAACTCGGCAACGGCCGCAACTTCGCAAGTGACGTTGCCGACGGAAGCGCCGGCGGATACCGGAACTTAATAATTCTTGGGAATGGGTTCGGATCGGGAATATCCAGAGCTATCCCGATGGCTATCGGGACCGAAGCGGTACTGTTTCACCAACAGGGTAGCCAACGATGAAAAATCAGACATTATTTTACAGAGCCAATACGATTAAGTTAATCGCGATGGCTATTGGGATCGCACTGGCGACTTGTCTTACCGGCTGCCAGGCGCCGCAACCTCCTGGACCAAGTCTACAAAGCGGTTATCAAGTTTATGAGAGCCGCAATTACAGCGAAGCGCAGACCACGGCGCAACAATACATTCAAAGCCATCCGCAAAGCCCCGATCTTGACGAAGCCTATTATCTGGCGGCTATTTCGGAGGAAGCGCAGGGAAACATACCCGGCGCCCGCACGGATTATCGGCGGGCCATCGCGCAGAGCCAACGACCGGACCTTTTATCCAAAAGCTACAAGGCACTTGGCGACATGGCCTATACCCACGGCCACTACAGACGGGCGATTTCCGACTATCGCCGCTCCCTGCGGGCAAATCCAGCCGCACAACCCTCCTCCGGGCTGCTGTTTCGGCTCGGGGTATCGCTGCAGAATATGGGGCAGTGGCAAGCGGGGCGGATTTATCTTTCCCGCTTGCAGACACTTTATCCCAACACCGCTTCGGCTCGCGCCGCCACGCCCAGGCTTTCCCAGAATCACTTCACACTGCAATTCGGCGCGTGGGCGATTCCGGCCGCGGCATGGAGACAGGTTGCGGCACTGGAGCAGGGCGGGGTTGCAGCGCGAGTCGTACCCGCGATCATTGGCGGCAAGACATTGTACCTGGTTCAAAGTGGAGTTTACGCGACCTACGCCGCGGCACTGGCGGCACGTTCGACCCTGGCCGGCAAATTCCCGCAGATGATCGTAACGCCGTAGTGCGCCACCACCTGGTGGCGCGTCACGGGGAAGCAGAGGCCTTTTCCGCCGCGGTGACAATTGCCACGCTCGCTGAGCAGCCCAGCCGATCAGCACCCGCAGCCAGCATGGCTTGGGCGGTGGGCCAATCGCGAATGCCGCCGGCGGCTTTAACCCGCAGACCGCCGGAATATTTCTTGAGCCACTGGACGGCCAACACGCTGGCTCCCCCGGCGGGGTGAAAGCCGGTGCTGGTTTTGACAAAATCCGCGCCCCCTTCCCGTGCCGCGCGGCAACCCAACGCCATGTGCTCTTCCGCCAAGAGCGCGGTTTCGAGAATCACCTTCACCACGGTGCGCGACCGGAGAGATCGTGTCGCCCGCGTCACTTCCAAAACGTCCCGCCGGGCGCGATCGAGATCGCCGGCAAGAACCGCCGGCAAAAAAATGACCATGTCGATTTCATCGGCGCCGTTCCGCACGCACACCGCGGCTTCGCCGGCTTTGGTGGCGGGAAGAGAGACGCCGAAGGGAAAACCGACACATGCACATGTTGCTACGCGACAATCGGCGGTGGGAGGATCGTGCACGCCGGCCTGGCGTAACAGAACGCTGACCAAATCAACCCAGCAGGGATTGACACAGACGGCGGCAAAGTGAAACTCGATAGCCTGGGCGACCAGCGCGCGAATCCGCGGTTCCGTGGCTTCCGGCTGAAGAAGCGTATGATCGATACGACGCGCCAGTGGAGACCCGTGCATGTATTCACGATCCGATCACATTTAATACTGCGGCGCGGCGGCCAGGGCGGTAGGGCTGGTAATCCCGAATTGCGGGTAGCCGGCCGGCCAGAGACTCACAAAAACGGCCGTGCTGCGCGTGTCGGCGTTGTAGCTAAGGGTCAAACCGGCATAAAGACGCGGCAACTGTCGCACCACGGTGATTTCAGAAGCAATGTTATGGACAAGTGAAAAATCATAGCTTTCGGCCGCCGAAATGGAATACTTGCGCGTCAATCGGTAATTGACCGCAAAGGTCCATTGATCAGTCGTCAACGCCTCAATATAGCGGTTGCCAAGAAAATAACTCAAGCTGGGCGACTGATCCACCGCCATGCCGGTATCGACCTCTTCCAGCCTCCGCAAGTCCATATTGTAACTTTCGTCGCCCAGAAAACGGACATTCGCCCCGGCGCGCCAAGTGAAACTGGCGTTGAGACTGTCGGCGATTTGACTTAGTTCGGGCCGGCTAAAATCGTAGTAACCGATCAACGGCTGTCCGAAATCGCTGGTGGAAAAGGGAGCACCGGCATACATGGGGTTGGCGGCGTTGAAAGGACCCGTTTGGGACTGGGACTGGTTCCAAAACATGTCGGCGGAGATATTCAGCGTGATCCAGTTAACCATCTGCCGCTTGCCGGGCAGACCGCGTTTGGTTTGGAAAACCTGACGCAGGGCGAATTGGGCGCCGCTGGCGTTGGTAATGCCCTCCACGTTGCGATCGAAGGGCTGCAGATAACCGCGCGGAACGTTGGTGCCGGATACGAACAGATCGACCTCCGGCTCAATTACGTGGCGCAAGCCATGCACGTCAAGAAAATTGGAGTTCACACCGTTGTATACCCGCCAGAACGTGGCGGTAGATCGAAAGCCTGTCATTCCCCAGGCGCGGGTGGTGCCGCCGCCGGTCTGGTTGTTGGCCACGGGGAACCGGGTATCCCAATAGGTAAGGCGACCGGTAACGAAAGGTACGAACTGAATCGGTCCCGCCGCCAGTGGCATGTCGATTTCCTGGCGGGAATCAAAGCGGGCGATATTGCGGCTGGTCCAGCCGTTGTTGAGATAATAATTGGCGAAGGTTTCGTTGGGGTTCATGCCGGGGAAATTCAGTTGCAATCCGCGGGTGGCAGGCGTGGTCTGACTGAATTTATCATTGAGCAGCCCGCCGCTGCTGTCGCTGTAGTAGGTGAACAACCCCAGAAGTTTGTCGCCCACGCGCCAATAATGGGCTTCGGGGTAACGCTGCACGGAAAATTCGTTGTTTTCCAGGTCGGCGTTGGAGACAAAGTTATTGAGATTCCATTTTCCCAGTATGGTAAAAGCTTCCGTATGGTGCTGCTGCTTGAGATAAATGGAGGTCTGCTGTTCGGAGGAAGTGGCGTATTCGTATGGGAAATATTGTTCCAGAAAGTTCGGGTCCGAAATATAGGATCCTTCCACCGCCAGCGTCCATTGGCGGGAGAGCTTTTGCATGTGTCGTGCGGAGATGTATCCCCGGACATGCGTGGGTAACGGCAGATTTTCGCGGTTGGCCCCCAGATTGTCAGTGCCTTTATCGTACATGATGAAGCTGTGAATCACGCCATGGGCGTCATGGAATTGATACCGGGAATCCACGCCAATGCCCGGTCCCCGTTTGGAGAAATAATCCACATTCAGTCTGGCGTGGACGTTTTTCGGAGCCGGGTAGCCGACGAGATCAAACAGATTCCAGCCAGTTTCAAGCGTAGCGCCGTAAATGCTCGAAAAACCGACGTTGAGCCGGCGGAGCGGAGTCGTCGGCCGCCGCGTGGTGCCGGCCAGGTAGGGCCAGTAAAAAAACGGCACCCCCATAATATTGCCGGTCACGTTCGTGGCGGTAAACGCGTAAACATTGCGGCGCAGGGGACCCGGCGTGCGCCGCACCGGTCCGGAAAGGCTTCGCAAGGTCATGGCGCTGGCGCCGATGTAATAGTGCGGCACGTAGAATTCATCGGTGGAAAGTTTGACCGACTTGGCCGCGAACCGCCCCTGCGCCAGTTGCAAAATTTCTTTGGCCCGCATGTATAACGGCGATTTATTCTTCAAATCGTACGTGCTCAGAACCGCGTTGAGCATAATGGCCCGGTTGGTCGTAAAATCATAGTAAACCTTGTCGGCGTGGACGGTTTGATCTCCCAGGGTGATGGTCACGTCGCCTTGCATATACACGCCTTGCACCTTCTGTGAAATCCCCGCGCTGGGTTCGACCGTGGATTTTCCGCCGGGCGCGGCGGTCCCGACGGGACTGAAAAGCACGGCGTCGTTGGCCCGCAGTTCCAGGGGCGGTTGGCCATGGTGCGTCTGGCGCACCAGAAAGAATCGCCCCTGCACCACCGTGACTCTCTGGTTGCCGATCCGGCGAACCTGAATCACTTTCCCGGTGGCCCAGACGCTCGGCGCCGGCGCAACGAGCGGATGCCTGGGAGGAACGGTAGGAGGTTTTTGGACGACTATTCGTGTAGGTATGACGATCCGTTTATTATTCGACCCGCGGGCAAGCCAGCCTTGCGTCAACGCCATTTCCAGCGGCTGGATTTCAACCGTGGGGATAAACGCCAGAGGCGCGGGCCGCCGGGCAAGTTGTCGCATGATCGCACGGCCGCGCACCACCACCGGCGAGGACGATTCCACCTGCGCCACCGGCGCCGCACCCGCGAGGCGCACCCGCGCGCTGATGCGGGTGCTGATGAGCATTTCCGGGGCCGTGCTTAGAGCCTGGCCGAGGGGCCCCTCGCTGACCTGGGCGTCACCCTGCAAATAGATCGTAGCCTTGTAAACTCCCGTCGCCCCGGACGATACCGGCATCAGCCACAGAGCCGCCTGCCTGGCCCATAGCCGACGATACCCCACGCTGATATGCACGTCGCCGACGAGCAGAATATGCTGGATTCCATCCGCGGTAACCCAGACAGAGGTATGCTCGGCCGAAACGGTCATGGGGATATTGATACTGCTGTGCGGATGGAGGACGGGAAATACCGTGGGTGAAATTGGCGACGGCACGCTTTGCGCCAACAAAGACGGCAAACTCAACGCGCCCAGCGCCGCCAGCAGCGCACCACCTGGCAACATCCACATCAAATTGCGGCGCAACCGGCCGCCCCGGTCACCGGGACGAGATCCATCAACTGTCTGCTGGATTTTCTCCGACACATCCATACCCAGCTGAAAAACACAACGTATACGCGAAAGGATGATAGCCTGCCGCGCCGAGGCTGAAAAGGCGCTGCAACGCTAAACGCTAAGTGTAGTCGCTTGTTGATTACCCGCCGTTGGACTAATGTATTATCTGTCGTGCGCGAAGCCGGCGTGTGCCGGAACCGCGCCCGGCCATGGGCCTGTCAGCAAAAGGTTGCCGCTGGCGCAAAATCGGCAGGCTTCCGGGGATTTGAGCCGAGTGCAACCAGGTTCGGGGTGTCTCATGCGTACCGATGTAAAGGTTGGACTGGTATCCGTTTTTGTAGTCATACTTCTGGTGGTGGTTTACTTTGCCATTGCGAAACATTCCCGGAAAGCAGCATCCGAAAATATGCTGCCGGGTCCGCAACCGGCTCTGATTCCGGTGACCAACTCATCGACCTCGTCGACACCGAGTTCCCAACCAGGCGCGGAAGTTATACCCCCCCCACCGGGTCAAACCGGCCAAGCCGATCAACTCACTGGCGTTATCAATCCACCCTCCGCCACCACGCAGGCGGCTTCCGCGGAGCTGGCAGGCGGCGCCCCGCCGCCGTCCAACTCGGCCACTAGTGTAACCAGCAATGGTTCTCTGGCGACGTCCACGGTGCAACCCGCGGAATCGCCCACCGGCAACACTTCCGACGGAACGGGAACGTTGTCCAATCAGGGAATACCGGCACCCCAGGAGACACCCGGAACGGCTTCTTCCAACACCGGCATCGGGAGTGGAGCTGTTGGCGGTTCGAGTCTTTCGAGCACTTCAATTAGTGCCACGCATCATCACCAGCATCGCTTAACCACCGGCCGAAGCGGTAAGGGAATTCCGGCGAGTCAACATCGCACGGTCGCGCGGACCTACGTGGTGCGCCACGGCGACACTCTCACGTCCATAGCCCAGCGTGTATATGGAAGTTCCCGTATGGTGCGGGCGATCGAACGAGCCAATCCGGGCCTCGATCCGCGACGGATGCTGGTGGGGCGGCGAATCCGGCTTCCCGCCGCCCCCCCATTGGCATCGCGGCACACCGGCACGATCGCCCCTGGCATTTCCCACCGCACCGGAGTGCATAGTTACATCGTACGCCGGGGCGACAACTTGTATCGCATCGCCCGGAAATTCTATCATCGGACCTCCCTCTGGCGGCGCATTTACCGCGCCAATCGCCGCGTAATTGGGAACAATCCCGGCGATATCCGCGTCGGCGAACGACTGGTCATCCCCGCCCGGTGACAAGGCCTGTACACAGTTGCGGACGCGCGCATGTTGGACATCAAATTCATTCGCGAGCATACCGACCTCGTGCGGCGGGGCGCTCTGGCAAAAAATATCCCAATTGATCTGGATTCGCTGCTCGCACTCGACGCGCGCCGCCGCGAGCTGGCCCGGCGGATACAGGATATCGCCGCCGAACAAAACCGTCTTTCCCAGCGGATCGGCCCGCTCATGGGACGCATCAAGATGGAAAAGGACCAGCAAAAACGGGAACAACTGGAAGCCGACGCCAACTTGTCGCAATGGCGCCATCAATCCACCGCGCTCAAGCGACAAGCCGTTTCGCTGGAAGAAGAGCTGCGGCTCATCGAGCCGCGAATCAAAGATCTTCTGCTGACGATTCCCCTCCCGCCCGATGCGGACGTCCCCCCCGGCAAATCGTCGGAGGACAACGTGGAGTTGCGCCGCTGGGGCGAGATTCGGCAGTTCGATTTCACCGCCCGCGGGCATGTGGACCTGGGCGTAAGCCTGGGAATGATCGACGCGTCGCGCGGCGCGAAAATCGCCGGCTCCCGCAGCTATTTCCTCGTCGGCGCCGGGGCCATGCTCCACCAGGCTGTTTTGCGCCTGGCCTGGGACATCATGGTTTTAGAAAAGGGCTTTACGCCCCTGACGGTTCCGGTGCTCGTGCGCGAAGCGGCCATGTGCGGCACGGGCTTTTTTCCCGCCGGCCGTGAACAGGCTTATCGTGTCGGCGAGGTCCATGAAACAGAACAGGATGAGCGCTTTCTTACCGGCACGGGTGAAGTCGGCCTGACCGCCTGGCGTATGGACGAGATTCTTGATGAAGCCGAACTACCATTGAAACTTATCACCTTGAGCACCTGCTTCCGCCGCGAGGCCGGAACCTACGGCAAGGACACCACCGGCCTTTACCGCATCCATCAATTCGACAAGGTTGAGCAGGTGATTATCTGCCGCAACAGCCGCGAGGAATCCATCCGCTGGCACCGGGAGATTCTCGCCAACAGCGAGCTGGTGCTGCAACGGTTGAATCTTCCCTACCGCGTGCTGCAGTGCTGCGCCGGCGATCTGGGCCCCAAGAATGCCTCCATGATTGACATTGAAACCTGGATGCCTTCGCGCAACGGTTACGGCGAAACGCACAGCGCCAGTCGGCTTTATGATTTTCAGGCCCGGCGTTGCAATCTGCGTTACCGCGCCACCGGCGGCGAAACGCACTTCTGCCACACCCTGAACAACACCGTCGCGGCCAGCCCGCGCCTCCTGATTCCTATTATCGAACTATATCAAAATAATGATGGATCTGTGACGGTTCCCACCGCTCTTCGCCCCTACATGGGCGGAATGGAAGTCATTCGACCGGCGCAACCGCTGGCGCCGGCGTCTTGTTCCGGGAGATCATCTATATGACGAATCGCTATTACAAACTATTTACCCCGGTTCTCCTGGTCGTTTTGCTCGGCGCCGGGGGGCGGACGAACGGCGCCGCGGCCCTGCGCATCAGCGTCAATCGCGCCTCGGTTGGAGAGGGCCGAACGGTTTTCGTCACCGCCCGGTTGACGCCGGGACGCGGCAAACGGATGCAAGGCGTTACCTTATGGCCCTATCTCAACGGCAAGCAATGGGGCGCGCCGGCCAAGACGAAGCAAGCCGGCCTGGCGACTCTGCTGCTGCCGCTGCCACAGCCGGGGATCGCCCGGATTCAAGTTGCCCTCTCCCCCGCCCGGCATGTTCCCCCCGCCGATTGGATCTGGTCCCAGAACCTCGCGGATCATCAAAAAGTTTATTTCCAGAGACAATTTCATCTTGGCCCAGGCGTCCATGCGGCCAGAATATTGCTGATATGCGACGACACGTGTACGGCCTGGCTTAACGGACACGAGATCGGTTCCGGCGGTCTGTGGCGTGTGGCCCACCTGCATCATCTGGGACGCTTCCTCAAGCCGGGGGAAAATTTACTCGCGGTCCGGGGTTACAACGACACTGGTCCGGCGGGTCTACTGGCCCGGCTGACCATTCATAGCACCACCGGTACAAAAGTGATTATCACCAATCGCGCCTGGCGTTGTTTTGCGGTCAAACCCGCCGGTTGGCCGGCCGCCACGACTGGAGCGACAAAACTCGCGCAACCCGTGCAGGTAATCGCTCCGGTCGGAGGGGGTGTATGGGGCGGATCCATTCAGGGATGGCCGGGCCTCTATAGATGGAACTTCCCGGTCGGAAATCCGATGCCGGCTAAAGCGTTGATATCCAATACCGTTTCGGTGCGTGTGACGGTCCGTAAATTCAGCGTACCGGCGCCGCGGCGGCATTTGGTGGGAATTGATTACGAACCGTGGTTCACGCCGCTCAATGTGACCTGGAGCACGGCCGAAGCGATACCGCTGCTCGGAAAATATCCATCCATCAATCCCCTGGTCATACGCCAGCATGCCCTTTGGCTCGATAAAATGGGGATCAATTACATTTTGATTGACTGGTCCAATAACCTTTGGGGCAAGAACCATTGGCGCCAGCGGGCGTCAAACGTCCGAGAGTTGATCCACGCGACCACCGTGCTGATGAAAACATACGCCAAAATGAGGCTCCAGGGCATTGCCACACCGCAAGTCACATTGCTTTTGGGGCTTGATAATGGTCCAGCGCCCGCCAGCACCACCGCGCTCAACGAAGAGATGGCGTGGATTTACCGCAACTACGTTGCGAACCCACGAATGGCCGGTTTGTGGCTCCATTACCGGCACAAGCCGCTGATCGTGCTGTTTAACGGCAGTGGCCCGGCCTATTTGGCCGGCAAGCTGGCCGGCGGTGAGCCGCCGATCAATCAGCGGCAATTTACGGTTCGCTGGATGGGTTCGCAGTTGCAGGAATCGCCGGCGCTGGTCCAGGCCGGTTACTGGTCGTGGATGGACGGCTCGATTCGGCCGATTCCCACATACAACCACGGCCAATGCGAGTCGCTGACGATCACACCGGCATTTTTCGGAAAGGGCGGCTGGCTTTTCCCGGAGGCGCGGGCCAGAGACAATGGGTTCACATATTTAAGGGAATTCAATGCCGCGCTCCAATACCGCCCGCATTTCCTGACGATTTGCCAGTGGAATGAATTCGCCGGCCAACCGGCGGGCGCCGGCTACGGCTCCAAACATAACATTTATGTCGACTGTTATAATGTACATCTAAATAATGACATCGAGCCGACTTCGCTCACCGATTGCGCTTATCGCGGCTGCGGCGGTTGGGGTTTCTACTATCTCAATCTGACGCGCGCCTGTGTTCATCTGTATCACCAGAAACATCCCCGCACCAGCGTTCTGGCGATTGGTTTGCCGCACCGGGGACAGAGGGTAAAGCCGCGGCGAATAACCATGCGCTGGGCCTGTGTCGGCAAAGCGCCCCAAAGTTTTACGTTGCGGCTCGATGGAAAAATAATTGCCCGCCATATTTCCCCGCTCCGGCGAGCCTATACGGTTGATCTGCGGGGCGTGGCGCCCGGTCGGCATACGCTGGAATTGCGCGCGGTTGGCTGCCGGAGCCGTTTCCGGATTTCCTATAAGCGGGAAGCGCGCCGGCTGCAGAGCACCATTCCGGCGCGGGCGCATGTTGATTTTGTGGTGCAGTAACGATGATCCCGTCGTATGCAAACCCCGATAGATATCGGGGGGGGCAGCCATTATCTCCACTGGCGGAATTCCACACATCTTGGTAAACTTAAGTGGATGGGAAAATAATGAGGTGTGCGGATGCCGGATTTTACGATGTTGCCTTCCCTTTTAAACCTCCACCAAATCGACAACGAACTGCATGAACTCGAACATCGCCTGAACACGCTGCTCAAAGATCAGGTGGCGGCAAAAGCAGACATCAGCAGGATCAAGGCCGAGATCATGGAGATGGAATCCGCGGGCAGAAAACTCCAAGCGACCATGGCCGCGCACGAGCTGGATGTCAAGGCCCGTCAGGAACACGTGGAAAAGATGCGAACGTCCCTGAACACCACCAAAACCAACAAGGAGTATTCCGCCATTCTGGTGCAGATTTCCGCCGAAAAAGCGGAAAACAAAAAAGTCGAAGATGTGATTCTTGAGTGCATGGAACAGCAGCAGAAAAATGAGGAGAATCTGCAATCCGCCCACCGGCAGCTCGCCGCCGCCGAGGCCGCCCTCGCGGAATTACAAAAGCTCAATGCCCAGCGGGTTTGCGATATTGAATCGCGAATGCAAAAATTGCGGGAATCCCGCAGAATCGCGTTGGACAAAATCCCCCGCGACGCCTCGCAGCAGTACGAACGCATCCGAAAGAAATATCCCGGCCAGGTCATGGCTCCGGTCGAATTCGATGAAAATGACCTGGACACCATCACCTGCGGCGGTTGTTTCATGAGCCTGAACATGGAAGACGTGAACCTCTTACGGGGTCGCGACGAGGTCCGCCGCTGCCACTCCTGTGGTCGGATCTTGTATCTGCCGGAAATGATTCCGCATCATGTGACTTCTCCCGGATGATCCGCAGGGGCCACGGCACCATCACCCGCCGTTCGAAATCCTGCAGATATGATTTTTTTC
This sequence comes from Planctomycetota bacterium, assembly GCA_021831565.1. Taxonomy (GTDB): domain Bacteria; phylum Planctomycetota; class Phycisphaerae; order WQYP01; family WQYP01; genus JAKBMM01. The sequence goes on along the minus strand of JAKBMM010000008.1, from coordinate 52,088 downwards.
GGTCGATGGCAAGTGAACCATGTCGCAAGATGAGAGCGAACTTATTCTCCAGTTCGACGGCGGCTCTCGGGGCAACCCCGGCCCGGCGGGAATTGGTCTGACGCTGCGGACGCCGGATGGCCGGTTAATCTATGAACTTGGCGAATTTATCGGCAAACACACCAACAACGTGGCCGAATACACGGCATTGCTGCGCGGCTTGGAAATGGCCTGCAAACTGGGCGTTGGGCGGTTGATCATTCGTGCCGACAGCGAGCTGGTGGTCCGGCAGATCCAGGGGCGCTACCGGGTGAAAAGTCCCGATTTACAACCACTTTATCAGCGGGCCATCGACCTGCTGCGGTGTGTTCCAAAATGGTCCATTGAGCACGTATACCGTGACGATAACCACAGGCCCGATGAATTGGCCAACCAGGCCATGAATAGGTGCGGCAAAGTCGAACACGGGAGGGATATGCCGGCATGAGAGTGCCTGTGAGATGGTAGAAGAGCCTATCTCAAACCCCGCGGCGCGGAGTATAAAATCATTGCGGGTGCGACGGGGCTGATTTTCCATGACGAAACGCTTCTTGTATGCTCCAATTGACTAATATATCCAAACACTTCGGTCCGGTGGCGGCGCTGGACAACGTGACACTCTCTCTGCGGCAGGGCGCCATTCATGGCATCCTGGGCGAAAATGGGGCGGGCAAATCGACTCTCATGAACATTCTTTTCGGCCTGGCGCGCCCCGACACCGGAAAGATTGAGTTTGACGGCCGGCGGGTGCGAATCGCCTCGCCGGTGATAGCGCAGCGGCTTGGAATCGGCATGGTTCACCAGCATTTTAAGCTGGTAGAATCATTAACGGTGCTGGAGAACATCTCACTGGCGGCGGTCCGCGGACTCTGGTCGCCGGGGCGGCGTGAATTGATCGGCCGAATTCGCATCTGGACCGACAGACTCCATTGGAATCCGGACCTGGAGAAACCAGTCGCCGATTTGTCCGTTGGTCAGCGGCAGAGAGTGGAGATCGTCAAAGCTCTCTGTACCGGTGGAAAACTGCTGATACTGGACGAACCGACCGCGGTCCTGGCGCCACAGGAAGTCGCCGAACTAATTCCGGCGCTGCGGGCGGTGGCGGCTGCGGGAATGGCGGTGCTTTTCATCAGCCATAAATTAGCGGAAGTTCAAAAACTCTGTGATCGCATTACGATTCTACGTAAGGGCCGCGTGGTTTATACAGGCTCCATCCGTGAACTGGATGCCGGCCAGATTGCCGAAAAAATGATCGGCGCACGGTTAAAAATTCCGCACCTGGCGGATCATCAAGAGCCTCCGGGCGAAGCGCCGCGGTGGGATCGCGGCGAATTATCCCCCCCGCGGTTGGAACTGCGAAACGTATCGGTCCGCAGTTCACACCAGGGAGCCTGGCTACTTTTTAATGTGAACCTGTCGGTACGGAGCGGCGAAATCCATGGCATCGCCGGCGTGGACGGAAACGGCCAGGATTGCCTGGTCCGCTGCATTCTGGGCCAGATTGAACCCGTCGACGGAAACGTGATATTTGGCGATAGTTCTGATAGCCATCGGAAAACTCCGGGAATCAATCCAAGATCACCGCTCGGGTGTATTCCGGAAGACCGGCAGAGAGAGGCGCTGGTTCTGCCACTGTCTGTGCAGGCCAACCTTATGCTCAAACGCTACCATACCAGTCCCTTTTCCTGGATGGGGCTGTGCCGATTCGGTCGGTGGCGGCAACGAAGCGCCGAACTGATCAGGCAATTCGATATTCGTTGCCCTGATGCGCAAACACCGGTCGGTATGCTTTCCGGCGGCAATCAACAGAAGGTGGTGGTGGCCCGCGAACTTGGTGAAAAGCCGCGTATCATCCTGGCGGTTAACCCAACCCGTGGCCTGGATGTTGGAGCCAGCGCGTTCGTAATGAAGCAACTGCTCGCCGCCCGCCGTGATGGCGCGGCGATTCTGCTGGTCCACAGCGATCTGGACGAGTTGTTGGCAATCAGTGACCGGGTTTCGGTGCTGTACAATGGACAACTACAGGAAACATCATGGCCGGACGCGTCGCGCGAACAAATCGGAAAAATGATGCTGGGCGTAGCATAAACGATGACGACCTTTCATTCCTCCCCCCTACAACGCCATGCGGGCCGTTTCTCGCGGTTGATCAGCACCGTAGCGCTGATTCCGCTGGCTATCGGAACTTGCGGACTGGCCCTGGGGCTTGTACTGAGCGGATTGGCTCTGGTTGGCTATCCACCCCTGGCCATCATGAGCCGTTGGGTGGATGGCTCTATCGGGGGAATCTATCCGCTCACCAACAGTTTGGCCGACGCCTGTCCGCTGCTGCTGACCGGTCTGGCCGCGGGTATCGCCTTTCGCGGCGGCGTATTGAACATAGGCGCCCAAGGGCAATTTCTGCTCGGTGCGCTGGTTGCCGTGGGTTTGAGCACGCGGTGGTTGATTTTTCACTCCGCACCGCCGGTTATTATCCTGGCCATTCTCGCCGGAACATTCGCCGGTGGTTTGTGGGCTCTGCTGGCGAGCATACTGGAACGGTACCGATCAGTGCCCATTGTACTCTCCACCATTCTGCTCAATTTCGTGGCCTTGTATGTGGTTCGCGCGATTCTGCAAGGTCCCTTGCAGGCCGGCGGAACGCCGGCTCCGCAAAGCCCCCAGATCGCTCCCGCTTACTGGTTGCCCGAACTTATTCCATTCACCAGCTTTCATCTTGGCATTCCCATTGCCTTCGTTTTGGCCGTCCTGTTTTATGCGCTCAACCAGCGAACCACCTTCGGCTTTGAATCGCTCGTAGTCGGTTTGAACCCCGGCGCGGCACGGCTGGCGGGCATTGGCGTGTCCAGAAAACAATTTCTGTTGATGTTTATGAGCGGCTGTTGTGCCGGCTTCGGCGGCGCGCTGCAGGTACTCGGCGTGACGCATTTTATGACCGGTTCCTTCGGAAATTATGGCTACGCCGGCATCGCCGTGGCTCTGCTGGGGCGACTGAATCCTCTGGGAATCGCCGGGGCGGCTCTGTTTTTTGGAATGTTGGATACCGGCGCGCTGCGCGTGGAGGAAAGTTCGCTGGCGCTGCCGCATGCCGTGGTCAACGTGGTCAAAGCCGTGGTGATTCTGCTGATGCTGCTGCTGAGCGCTTACCTGTTGGGACGCAAATTGCGAACCCGGCAGGTTGACCCGCCTCCGGCCAACGATCAGGGGAGCGACAAACCATGAACCCGGCCCATGAGAATGTGCTGACTTTCCTGGCCCGTCAGACTGTTTCCGCCGCCACGCCGCTGATATTGGCCGGTATCGGCGAGCTGGTCAGCGAGTTGACCGGCGTCATTGACATCGGCATTGAAGGACTGATGCTTACCGGCTGCATCGCCGCTTACACCATCGCCGGCGCCACCGGTCATGGCTCACTGGGGCTGGCAACGGCAATTCTCGCCGGCATGGCGGTGGCGGCGTTGTTTGCGGCGACAACTATTTCCGGCCGGGCGGATCAAATTGTTTCCGGTACGGCCCTGAATCTGCTGGCGCTGGGCCTGAGCGGAACGATCTGGAGTTTGTATCAAAACTGGCGGGAAAACCACGATCTATCCACGGCTCTGCCGCACGGCGCCGGTTACAGCCGACAGGCCGTAGGGGCGTTGGCCCGGTTGCCGTTTTTCGGTCCGGTTTTCTTCGATCAATACGGCTTGTTTTACGCCGCCGTGCTGCTGGCGGCGCTGGTATGGGTGATCATTCGCTTTACCCGCCTGGGGCTGATTCTACGGGCGCTGGGCGATTCGCCCCAGACCTGTCAGGCGTGCGGCATCGCCGTGCGGACGTGGCGGTGGCTGGCGGTGCTTTTCGCCGGCGGCTGCGCGGGGGCGGCCGGGGCCTATTTAAGCATTATGCGAACGCACGCGTTCGCCACGGATATGACCGGCGGGCAGGGGTTTGTCGTGCTGGCGCTGGTCATTTTCGGGCGGTGGTCGATGGGCGGCCTGATTCTGGGATGCCTTTTTTTTGGCGCCATCAACAGTCTGCAGCAAACGCTGCAAACCGCCCGCTATACATCGCATTACGCCGTACTGCATGCGCTGCAAAGCGTGCCGTTTGAGGTTTTCCAGATGCTGCCCTACGTGGCCGCGCTGGCGGCGTTGGCCGTTCTTTCGCGGAATCACCCCGGCCCGCGCCAGTTGGGCCGCCCCTGGCCGGAATATACATATTTAAGCTAATATATTAATATTATTATTTAATACAACTAATTGTGCGGCATGGGAGAGGCGGATTTCATCCGGGCCACAAACTCGAAGGCCGGAACCGGGCGGCCAAACAGAAAGCCTTGAAAAAAAGGACAACCGCGCTGTTTCAAAAATTCACTCTGCTCGGCGGTCTCAACCCCTTCGGCCACGGCCGAGAGGCCGTGCAGTCTGGCGACGGCCAGAATGGCCTCCACCAAGGCCGCGTCGTTGGAATTTTGCGGCGCATCCTGGATGAAGGAACGGTCAATCTTGATCTCGGAAACCGGCAGTTTTTTCAGATAACTCAACGAGGCGTATCCTGTGCCGAAGTCATCTATTGAAAACGTGACGCCCAGACGCTTGATTTCGTGCATGGCGCGCGCCGCGTCAATGAGATTGTCAAAAATCACCGCCTCGGTAACCTCCAGCGCCAGCAGAGCGGGGTCGATACCGGTATCGCCAATAATTTTTGCGATGCGATCCTTGAAATTGCTCACGCGGAATTGCCGCGGACTGACATTGACGGCGATGCGGAGAGGGGCGCCATACGCTTGCAGCCCGGCGATTGTCCGGCAGGCCTGCTGGATCATCCATTCACCCATCGGAATAATCAGGCCGTTATCCTCCGCCAGCGGTATGAACTTCCCCGGTGAAACCAGAGAGCCGTCCGGTTTTTGCCAGCGTATGAGGGCTTCCGCTCCGATGATGCGGCCGTCCTGATCCACCTGGGGTTGGAGGAACATTTGAAAATCCTGATGAGCGAGGGCATCACGCATTTCGCGCTCCAGGCGGAGCCGCTCCTGCACGGCGGTTTGCATGTCCGGTTGAAAGTAGGTGATGGTGTCCCGCCCCGCGGCCTTCGCTTTATACATGGCGGTTTCCGCCTGCTGGAGGAGTTCGGCGGGGTTCTCGTGCCCTCTAGGAAAGATACGAACGCCAATGCTGGCCGCGAGCCGGTGGCAACCACCGTTAACGGCAAACGGCTCCTCGAGCGAGAATCGCACGCGATCGAGGATATAGCTGGCCTCCTGTGCCGCCTTTTCCAGATCTTCATTCAACCCGGTAAGAAGAATCACAAAATCGTCACCGCCGAGCCGGGCATGCGTGTCTTCCTGCCGGAGGCAGTTGCGAAGGCGGTGGGCGGTTTCGATCAGCAGTTGGTCGCCGATGGAATGCCCTTCCGCGTCATTGATGTTCTTGAAATGATCCAGATCAATGAAGACCAGAGCGCCGGATTTGCCGGTGCGTTGGGCCAGCGTCAGGGCACGACTGAGCCGATCAAGAAGCAATTGCCGGTTGGGCAGCTCGGTAAGCGAATCGAAGAGCGCCAGCCGATTCATTCTCGCCTCCGCCCGCTTTCGTTCCGTGATATCCTTTTGAATGCCGATATAATGGGTTACTTTTCCTTCTGAATCTATCACAGGAGATATATACACATCAGTCCAATAGGGCGTGCCGTCCTTGCGGTAATTGCGCAATTCCGCTCCGACGGGCTTACCGGAACGCAAGGCCTGGCGGATGCGTTCAATACCGGGCTGATTCGGATCGCCGCGATGCAGGAATCGCGGATTTTTCCCCAGACATTCCCGGCGCTGGTAACCGCTGATTTTTTCCAGTCCGGCGTTCATGTAAATGATAGGCATATCGGGCAATTGCGCGTCGCAGATAATGACGCCGTTGACCGTCGCCTCCAGGGCGCGATGGGCCAGTTGGAGCGACGCCTGGGATTTTTTTCGCTCGGTGATGTCGTGAATGATTCCAAAGAGCAGTTGGCGGCCGGCTTTCTCAAATACTGTAATATATATCTCGACATCATGTATATCCTGATTGGCCAGGCGATGCTGCGTCTCCATGCAGGCCGAGCCGGCTTGGATGATCCGGCGGTACATTTCCGCCAGTTGGCGCCGCGGCTGCGTATTAATTTCCCAGATCGATTTGCCGATCAATTCCCGGCGCGACCAGCCATAATGAACCTCGGCCGCGTGGTTGGCGTCAACGATGCGCATCTCCACCGGGTCAACAATAAGGGCGACGGCGCTGTTATCCTGGAAAAAGTGACGGAAGATCTCGGCGTTGCGCTCCGCCTCCTTTTGCGTCTGGAGGAGTTGCGCCTGCGCCGCCTGATAGAGAGACAAGTCCTGCACTATACAGAAGTGCAGCAAGCTTGGGCCGACAGGGACAGCGGCGCCAAAAATGAGAACCTCGCGAATTTCTCCCTGGGCGGCGCGATGCTGGGTTCGAATACGGAACGCCTGATCACCCGCGGCGCCGGGCATTCGTTCCGACAATGGTTCTCGTAAGAGAGGATGAAAGTCCCGCAGGTACTTGTTTCGCATTGCCACGCGGCTGTGGCCGTAGAATGTTGCGGCGGCGTCATTCACCTCAAGGATGCGTCCGTCCGCGCCGTTCAAAATAAGACATATTGCCGGCGTCTGAAAGAAAGCCATCTGAAAAGGATTATCATGGTCCAGCGGAAATGGACCACTGGTAATATGTAAGTCGCCATTCATACCTGCCCTCGTATTTGCCGGAGAATGGGTGTCGTATCCGATCCCGCGAAGATTGATGTGCAATCACGCAACGGTACTGAATATCTCAGATACGATCGACTGCCACGAATTATTATAGCAATGATCCGGTAGGACGGGCAACCGGAATTTCTCTTTTTTTAAGGAGAGGGCGGTACTCCCAATTTGTCGCAAAATACATATATCTCCTCTAAAAATCGGCAACAGCCGAACCCGAGCAGGCCCCGGCGAGGCGTGTGATTCGCGAGGCCGCGTCCGTGCTACAGGCCTCCCGCCTGACGCAACATACCCCCGTCGATGAAGTAAGTCGCCCCGGTGATATAGGCCGCATCATCGGAGGCCAGAAATACCGCCAGGCCCGCGACTTCCTCGGGCTTGCCCCAGCGACCCAAGGGTATCTCGGCCATCAAGGCCGCTTCCATTTGCGGGTTGGCTTCCACATCGGCGTCGATGGGAGTGAAAATAGCGCCCGGACCGATATTGTTCACCGTGATCTTATGGGGAGCCAGTTCCACAGCTATGGTGCGGGTAAGCATACGCAGGGCGCCCTTGGTGGCGCAGTACGGGGCATTGGTGGGCATGGGCAGGTCTTCGTGCACGGAAGAGATATTGATGATGCGTCCGCCTCCGCCCTGCTGGACCATCCGCCGCGCCGCCGCCTGGGCGCATAGGAACGGACCTTGCAGATTCACCATGACGATTTTCTGGAATTGATCGATGGGAAATTCCAGAAAGGGATGCTTGAACTCAATACCCGCGTTGTTGACGAAAATATCGAGCCGGCCGAACCTCCCGACTGTTTGATCGATCAGCGCGCCAACCTGTTGGGGATTGGAAATATCCGCGGTCAGGGCGATGGCTCGGCCACCGGCGTTTTTTATTTTTTCCAGCGTTTGATCCGCCGTGCCGGGCTTGCCGACGTAATCAATCGCGACCGCGGCCCCTTCGCGGGCGAAGGCGACGGCGATAGCCTGGCCGATACCCGTGGCGGCACCGGTCACAATGGCAACTTTGTTTGATAGTTTCACGCTAATCTCCTGTATAAAACCAAGGATGACGGCAACGGCTCACGCCCAAGACCATACGCTTATAACATCTATAACATCCGGCAAACCCGTGGGCAATGGATACCACGCATGCAAGACTTAAGAAACTATCTCAAAAGATAGTTTCTTAAGACTCAAGACCCAGACGGCCCGGAAGACCGCCCCCTACAGGGCGTATGGAGTTCCACAAACTTTTTTCCGCTGCGATCCAGAACCCAAGCCATGAATTCCCCCACACGATCGGAATTCACCCGCAGAATGACGTAGCAATACACCGGCCAAGCCTGCTGGAGGTCGCGCCGACTGGGCACGGGCGGATGGCCGGGGTGGCTGTGAAAAATACCAATCACGGCGAGATTTCGCGCCCCGGCCTCTTTCTGCACGCGCAACAAAAAACGGGGATCCATCCGATACGCGATACGGCGCGAATCCGCCGGCGCAACGTTTTCCGCCGGCACAAACGCCGTTATCCGCAACGGTCCGCCGACTAGAGCGTTCGAAGGTCCCAGCAGAAGCCCGCAGGCCTCCAGCGGGTAAAACCGTCGGGCATGCGCCCGCATGCGCCCGCGCACGGCAGCGGAGATCAGCAGCTTTTTTTCCAGCATATTCTTCCAATCTACTCCGGCAATAACGCTCGCGAATGGCGCCGTGTCCTGACGGCACGATGGTCGCGGCCCAGCGGGGCGACTCTTATCCCGATAATTATCAGGATGGCGGCGGACCCGCCCGGCGGCCACGCGGACTATTGCCGGGATGGCCGGACTCTTTATGCAAGCGCGAGGATAAAGCGGGACGGGAACGCAAGTCCGCATCAGAATTTCCCGCCTCTGACTGGTAATCACGCACGAGACGGATAAGCGTTTGCACCGTTTGATCCAATTCGTTGTTCATCACCATGTGCGGGTAGGCGCCCGAGAGCCTGGCCTCCCGAATTTCCCGCTGGGCCCGGGCGATTCGCCGGCGAATCACATCCGGCTCATCGCGCCCCCGGCTGGTAAGCCGGCGGGCAAGCTCCCGCGCGCTCGGCGGAAGAATGAAAATTCCCACCGCCGCCGGAAAAAGTCCGGACACTTGCCTGCCACCCTGGACGTCAATTTCCAGCAGGACGGTCCGGCCGCGCGCCAGGGCCGCGACCACGGGTTGCCGGAGCGTTCCATACCAATGGCCGAACACCCGGGCATATTCAAGAAAATCGCCGGATTCGCGACGCCGGCGAAATTCATATTCATCTATAAATATATATCTTTTTGCCTGTTTATCCTGGGGCTTGCGGGGGCGCGTGGTGGCGGAAAGCGCGAAGGAAGCCGGCAGTTCCCGCGCCAGCCGCCGGCAGATGGTTGATTTGCCGACGCCGGACGGTCCGGAAATGAATAAAAGCAGCCCTGTTGACTTCATGGTCATTGCACATTCTGAACCTGTTCCTTGACGCGGTTGATCGCTTCCTTGATCTGCAGCGTCCAGCGCGCCAACTGGCCGTCGCTGCACTTGCTGCCGATGGTGTTGGTCTCGCGCAACATTTCCTGGGCGATGAAATCCAGCGTTCGTCCGACCTGCGACTCGTCGGCTTGCGTTACCTGAGTGAAATGATCCAGGTGCGCGGCCAGGCGGGTCAATTCCTCGCTGATATCCGCCCGTTCCGAAAACAGCGCCACTTCCCGCAGCAGATCCGAATCGCTCAGCGAGAGTTTGGCTTCATGGACAAGCTGGAGCACCCGCGCCCGCAGCCGTTCATGATATTGCCGGGCCGCCGCCGGCGCCTGGCGGCGAATGTTTTCCAGCGCCTCGCCAATGGCGGCCAACTGTTCGCGCAGGTCCCGCCACAAAGCCTGGCCTTCCCGGCGGCGCATCTGCAGCAACTGCGCGATCGCTTCGTCGGTCAATCGTAGAACCAGCGCCCGTTGCCGCAGCGCCTCTTCTTCATTCGAGTGGCTGGGCAGGCATACGCCCGGCAGAGAAAGTATCTGCGCCAGATCAATGGTCAAGGCGGCGTGATCGGGCTTTTCCCGCCAGACGCCTTGCGCCAGCGAAAGCAGTTGTTCCAGATACAATCGGGCCGCCGCCAGGTTCACCGGGGCCGCCGCGGCGGATTCCGGACGCACGGCCGATACCGTCACCGTTATCGCGCCGCGGCCGAGTTTTTCCCGCAACCGCCGCTCGATTTCCACTTCGCAATCGGCCATATCGTCGGGCAGACGAATCACGGTTTTCAAAAAACGGTTATTGACGGATCGTATTTCCACCTGGCAGGAAATGTCGGGGTGCTCGGCATTGGAGCGTCCGTAACCGGTCATGCTAAGTATCATGGGTGCTCCAACTGCGGGTTATCGGGACGGCGGCCGATGCGCCGCGGGAGCGGCGGCGGCACCTTTGCCATGAGGAAGGGAAGTGGAAACGGGAACGGCGGTATGGACCAGTGGTTTGGCGTGGTCCTGCACGCGCCAGTTGAGCCAGATCGCCAGCAACAAAAACAGAACAAAAAAAACCACAGTGACTGTGGTAAATACGTCGCCGGTTTTGGTGCCGAAAGCCGACCCGCCGCCACCGGCGCCGAAGGCGCCGATCAGTCCGCCGCCGCGACCGCGCTGAATCAGTACAATTAGAATCAGCAGTACGCTAAGCAAGGCGAAAAGAGCGGTGAGGAACGATGTGAGCATGAAAAACTCCGGATCAACCGATTGCGACCGCACGGTCCGTTTTGGCCGTTCGCGCGGCCTGAACAATTCCGATAAACTCGTCCGCCGCCAGGCTCGCTCCACCCACGAGCAGACCGTCAATATCCGGCTGGGACAACAGTTCCGCCGCGTTGGTCTTTTTGACCGACCCGCCGTATTGAATGCGAATCGTCGCGGCCGCTTGCAGTCCATAAAGTTCGCCCAGGCGAGCGCGGATGAAAGCATGAACCTCCTGGGCCTGCCGAGGCGTAGCCGTCAGTCCGGTTCCAATAGCCCAAACCGGCTCATAGGCAATCACAACCTGTTCTTTAGCCACCGCTTGCGGCGCTACACCAGCCAGAGAGGCGTTAATCTGGCGGCCGATTACCTCCATCGTTTGATTGCCTTGTCTTTCTTCGAGCCGTTCACCCACACAGAGAATCACGGTCAATCCTTCGTCAATGACCGCGCAAGTTTTTTTATTCAGGAGTGCATCGGTTTCTCCGATAATGTGCCGCCGCTCCGAATGTCCAACCAGCACGAAGGCGACGCCGATTTCTTTAAGCATAGCCGCGCTTACTTCACCGGTGAACGCCCCCTTCTTTTCCCAGTAAACGTTCTGGGCTCCAAGCTTGATCGGCGTATCGGCAATCTCCCGGCGCACCGCTTGCAGATGCACCAGAGAGGGAATAATCGCTGTTTCCGCCGGGCAACCGGCGGGAAGTTGCGCCGCCAACTCGCGGGCCAGACGTGAACTTTCCGCCCCGGTGAGGTTCATTTTCCAGTTGCCGGCGATTAAAAATTTACGCATGATTCATCCTAGTCGGACATTATGGGTTAATTAAACCGAAAATTCCACTGTTTCCCGAGAGGGACCGCCGACGGAGCGAATCGCGGAAGCTTCGGCCATCTCGGCATAATATTCCTGAATACACTGGACCGACCACTCGCCCTGTTTGAGACTCAGGATGGCGGCGGCGGCCGCCGCGGCGCCGGTGACGGTGGTGATGATCGGAATTTTATACAAGATCGCCGCCGCACGAATGCGGCCCTCATCCGTGGTCGGCCCCTTGTTGGTGGGCGTATTGATCAGCAGGTCCACCCGCCGATTCTTGATGGCATCGATGATATTCGGCCGGCCTTCCGGAATTTTGTTGATTCGCCGACAAGCAATGCCGGCGGCGGTAAGAACCCGGTGTGTTCCGCCGGTGCCAATCAGGTCGAAACCCACCGCGGCCAGCTTGCGCGCCGGTTCAACGATCGCTTGTTTATCCGTGTCGCGCACCGAAATGTAGACCGTACCGCGCAGCGGCAGGCTGCAGTTGGCGGCCATCTGGGATTTCGCATAAGCCACCGGGAATGTGCGATCGATGCCCATGACCTCGCCGGTAGAGCGCATCTCCGGTCCGAGAATCACGTCTACCCCGGGAAACTTGTTAAAGGGGAAAACGCTTTCCTTGACGGCGACGTGGCGCAGGGGAACCGCTTCGGACGGCAGGTTCTGCTCCCGCAGCGATTGACCGCACATGATTCTGGCGGCGACGCGCGCCCATGACACGCCGGTGGTCTTGCTTACAAACGGAACCGTCCGGCTGGCGCGGGGATTCACTTCCAGCACGTAAACCGTATCGCTCTTGACGGCGAACTGCACGTTCATCAGACCGCGGACCCGCAGCGCACGGGCCAGGGCCAGGGTGTTGCGGCGAATCTGCTCGATCATCTGCGGCGGCAGGCTGAAGGGCGGCAACGAGCAAGCCGAATCGCCGGAGTGAATTCCCGCCTCTTCGATGTGTTCCATCACACCGATGACCCGGTAATCGGTTCCGTCGCCGATGGCGTCCACATCCACTTCCGTCGCGTCGCCCAGGAAGCGATCGATCAGAATGGGGTGTTCGTCGGCGACTTCCACGGCATGGCGGATGTAATATGCCAACTGGTCTTCATTGGAAACAATTTCCATCGCCCGCCCGCCGAGCACATAAGACGGCCGCACCAGCACCGGATAACCGATGCCCGCCGCCACCTTCCGCGCTTCTTCGGCGCTGCGGGCGATGCCGCCGTCCGGTTGGCGCAAACCCAGCGACACAATCAGACGATTGAATTGTTCCCGATCCTCAGCGGCCTCGATGGATTCCACGGTGGTGCCGATGATGGGCACCCCGGCGTCCTTGAGACCGCGGGCGAGATTCAACGGCGTCTGGCCGCCGAACTGCACAATCACGCCCTGCACCAGGCCGCCGGCCTGGGAGAGCGGACGGCCGTTGAGCCGCTCCACAATGTTCAGCACGTCTTCGTGTGTAAGCGGCTCAAAAAACAGCAGATCGGAGGTGTCGTAGTCGGTGCTGACCGTTTCCGGGTTGGAATTGATCATCACGCTTTCGAGTCCCAACTCCCGGCAGGCAAACGCGGCCTGCACGCAGCAGTAATCAAACTCGATGCCCTGGCCGATGCGATTGGGCCCGCCGCCGAGGATAATGATTTTTTTTCGCTCGCTTATGCGTGCTTCGTCGTCCACCCGCTTGGTGACGCCGTCGGGTCGCCAGTGGACGATGGGCTTTTCGTAGGTGGAATAATAGTACGGCGTGGCGGCCTCGAACTCCGCCGCGCATGTATCCACCAGTTTATAGACCGGCTCAATATCCAGGCGTTGGCGCATCGCCCGAATCTGTCCGGGAAGCAGCGACCATACGGTGGCGAGTTGCACGTCGGAATAGCCCCATTCCTTGGCGCGGCGCAGAAGATCGGTGAATTCCCGCGGCGGCGCGGCACCGCTTCGGCCGGCCATGAAGTCGGCCGCCGCGGCGCGCCCGGCCAGCAGTTCATTTTCAAAATCGATCAGTTGCTTAATCTGCCGGAGAAACCAACGGTCGATTTTCGTCAGCGCCTGCACACGATCGATGGAAAGCCCCATTTTGAAAGCGTAACGAATGTAATAAATCCGGCCCTGCGACGGTACAGAAAGCTTGCGGATCAATATTTCCTCCGGGATGGGCCATTCCCGCGCCGACTCTTCCATAGCGGCGGTGCGAGTGACAATAACGCCCCTCTCGCCGAGGGGCGCCCCCGCGGCCGGAGCCGGGGCGGTCATTTCGGCGCCCTGCCGCCGCCACCATTTGTCGATGCGATCCAGTCCCAAACCGAAACGCTTAACCTCCATTGATCGGATGCCTTTTTGCAAGGCTTCTTTGAACGTGCGGCCAATGCTCATCGCTTCGCCGACGCTCTTCATTTGAGTAGTGAGAGTTTCATCGGCGTCGGGAAATTTCTCGAACGTCCAGCGCGGGATTTTCACCACCACGTAATCGATCGACGGTTCAAAGCACGCCACCGTTCGGCGGGTAATATCATTGGGAAGTTCGTCAAGCGTATAACCAACAGCCAGCTTGGCGGCGATGCGGGCAATGGGGAAGCCGGTGGCCTTGCTGGCCAGGGCGGAGGAGCGCGAGACGCGCGGGTTCATCTCAATGACCACCATCTGGCCGTTATCGGGGTTGACGGCAAACTGGATGTTCGAGCCGCCGGTTTCCACGCCGATCGCGCGAATCACGGCGATGCCGGCGTCGCGCATGCGCTGGTATTCCTTGTCGGTGAGCGTTTGAATGGGCGCCACGGTGATGGAATCACCGGTATGCACCCCCATGGGATCGAAGTTTTCAATGCCGCACACAACAACAACGTTGTCGGCGCGGTCGCGCATCACTTCCAACTCATATTCTTTCCAGCCGATCAGCGACTGATCGATCTGGATTTCGCTGATCATGGAGGCGTCCAGACCGCGCGGGGCGAGGGTTTCAAATTCCTCCATGTTCCAGGCGATTCCCGAGCCGGTGCCGCCCAGCGTAAAGGACGCCCGGATAATGCACGGCAGACCGGTGTCCCGCACCACCCGCCGGGCCTGGGGCATATTGTAAGCCAGACCGCTGTGCGGAACTTTAAGGCCGATCTCTTCCATGATCCGCTTGAATTTTCGCCGGTCTTCCCCGCGATGAATCGCCTCGCGCGTCGCGCCGATCATCCGCACGCCGAAACGCTCCAGTATGCCGGCATCGGCCAGGGCAACCGATACGTTTAATCCCGTCTGGCCGCCCAGAGTGGGCAGCAGAGCGTCCGGGCGCTCCTTTTCGATGACCTTGCTGATGGCTTCGACGGTGATCGGCTCAATGTAGGTACGGTCGGCCATTTCCGGATCGGTCATAATGGTGGCGGGATTGGAATTGACGAGAATAATCCGATACCCCTCTTCTTTGAGGGCCTTGCAGGCCTGTGTGCCGGAGTAATCGAATTCACAACCCTGCCCGATGACAATGGGGCCGGAACCGACGATGAGGATGCTATGAATGTCGGTTCGTTTGGGCATGAACAACGATCCTCCGGTCCATCCGCCAGGGAGTAATTCGGAACAAAACTTGTTAATTTTTATCACAAAGGTCGCCGGGACGAAAGTGGGCGGGGGCACATGACTCCAGCCGCGTCTTGAAACAATCACCAACGCCGCCGACAATCAACTCCAAGGGTAAAGTTTGCAGTAATGATTCCGATTGCACCGTCGCCTGCGGGAAAATAATGACTCAGACCCATGCGTTGCAGAAAACCTCCAATACGCCCCTGCTCAAAGACTTCCCACCGCTGGTGCGCAACAGAAACTTCCTGCTGCTATGGCTGGCTTACGTGGTTTCGGTGCTCGGCGATCGCATCCATTTTCTGGTGATGCTCCAACTGCTCTGCGTGGTCATCCTCAAGCTCAAGACGTACGGCGCCCAGCAGAACGCCCAACTGAACCTGGCTATGTTTTTGCCGTTTCTGCTGCTGGCGCCGCTGGGCGGAATCGTGTCGGACCGGCTGCCCCGCCGCTGGGTGATGATCACCTGCGATCTGGCCCGCGTGGTGATTGTAATTGTCGCGCGGACCGTGCTGCTGGTGGCGGCGTACCGCGGCGACCTGCCGGTGGGCGAGCTGCTCTTGCTGCTCTTCGGTTCCGAGCTGCTGCTTTCGAGCTTCGGGGAACTGTTTTCCCCGGCGCGGGCGGCGATTCTTCCCAATCTTGTGCACCCCACCGAGTTGCTTCAGGCCAATTCCATCATTTCCGTCGTCGGCACTATTTTCACTTTAATCGGTTTTGTTCTCGGATCACTGCTGATCATCTGGCGTCTCGATTACGCCATGTACGCCGACGCGGCGACTTACATTCTATCAGCTACATTTGTATATTCTATGCGTATGGCGCCGGGCATGGACCGCCCCGCACCGGCGCGGCGCGGCCCCGGCCTGCGGGCCGAGTTGAACGCCGCGATCAAGTATCTCCGCGGCCACGTTCGACCGTTCCAGGCGATTCTCCTGGAGCTGGCCTTCACCACGTCCAGCGCGGTGGTCCTCAACTGCCTGCCTTCCATCGTCACCAAGCAGTTTCATCTGCCTGATAAATACTTCGGATGGTTTATGGGCATAGCCGGCGGCGGCATGATCCTCGGCGCCGCCGCCGTGAGCCGGGCGCGGCGCGGCATACCCAAGGAAGTGGGCATTGGCTGGGCCACGGTGATGATCGGACTGGGTCTTGTTTTGGGGCACTTCGCGCCCACCTGGCCGGTGCTGCTGGCGGCATTGATCGTGGCGGCCGCGTTTGGGGCGGTGATGTTCATCAGCGTCGATACTCTGCTCCAGCGACTGCTCCCCGATTATGTCCGCGGCCGCATCATGGGCGCGCGCGATTTAATCACCACCTTCGGTCTGCTGGCGCCGACTGTTCCCCTGGCGATCTGGCCCCATATCGACGCGTGGATACCCCGCATCATCCTGGCCACGGGTGCAGCGATCAGCTTGCTGGGAATCTGGTTGCTGACGCTTTATTACCGGCGCCCTTCTCTGCCCTGGGGCCAGGCGGTGGGCCGGCGAATCATCGCCGTCTATCTGACTCTCTGGCACCGCTGGCGGCTGGCCGGCGCCTGCCGCATTCCCACGACCGGCCCGGTGATTGTGGCGGCCAACCATACCAGCGGGCTTGATCCCCTGGCCCTGATCATCGGCAGCCGGCGGCGTCTGATTCGTTTCATGGTGGCCCGCGAATATTACCAGAGGCCCATCGTGGGGCGGCTCTGCCGCTGGATCGGCTGTATTCCCGTCAATCGCTCCGCCGCCGATGCCACCAGCGTTCGCGCCGCCCTGCGGGCCTTGCGTCAAGAGGCGGTGTTGGGAGTATTTCCGGAAGGCGGCATCAGCGCGGATCATACTCTCCGGCCTGGCAAGCCCGGTATCGCCATGCTGGCCCTTCTTTCCGGCGCGCCGGTGGTACCCGTATATATCAGCGGGACAAGGCCATGCCAGAGTATCACACGAGATTTTCTCCAGCGGGCGACCCTTGTGGTTCATTTCGGAGCTCCCCTGCGTTTCGGCCATTTGCGCCACCGGCGCCGCGACCATGCTACACTGCAAATGGTGACCGATCAGATCATGCAGGCCATCGCGGCCATCAAGCAACGCGTCGATTCAGCCGGGGGTGGTTCATGATCCCAATAAGGGGCCGGAGGTGGAAAACCACGCCCTACTCGCCAGCGGCATTACCGCTCCCCCGCGCGGTCGAAAATCGCCCGGCCGTTGATCCAGACGGCGGCGGGCAGCGGCGCGGCGCGGATGATCCGTTCGAGCGCGGAACGGATAGAGAGTGGTTCTTTTGCCGGTATTTCGACCGCAAGCATGTCGGCGCGAAAACCGGGGGCGAGCCGGCCGATGGCATTTTCCAAACCCAGCGCCCGCGCCGGACGGGTGGTAAGCATGGCGAATAATTCCTGCACGTCCGCATCCGGTTCCCGCTGTCGTACAAATTGCGCCTCGCGCAGAACGCAAAGATCGGGATTGCTGGCCAGGGAATCGGTCGCCAGGCACACATTGATTCCCCGCGCCAACATATCCCGCCAACGGTGGGGGGCACGACTCTCGTGACCGAAATAATGGCGGGTTCGCGGGCACAGCGCCACCGTCGCCCGGCTTCGGGCCAGGAGTTCCAGGTCGGCCTGATCGACGTAATTGACGTGGGCCAGAAGCAGGGGCACGGAGGCGTTCAACAGGCCGTAATGGCCGGCCCAGGCGAGCGGTCCGCCGGCAAATAACGGGATGCGTTCATCAAGGAGATTCATTTTCCGCATGAATTCCCACCGGCAACCCAGCGGACCACCCAGCGACGCGAGAAATTCACGTTCTTCGGAGAGTTCCGCCAAGTGCATTGCCAGCGGAAGCCGGCGACGTTCCGCCACTTCCACAATTTTTTTCAGCGCGGGTCCTTCGACGGAATAAGGCGCGTGGGGAGAAAGGCCGATGGTAACCCAATCGCTTTGCAGCGTGGCGGCGGCGGCGCGGCGCAGGCGCCCGGCCAGCCGGCGGCGCGACCGTCCCAAGGCGGTGATTTCTCCGAAACTGACCACGCGCAGCGGGCCGCGGCGCAGCGCGGCGCGGCTTATGGCGGCGTAACGGGAAATATCTCCCACGGTGGTGACGCCGGATTTCATGCTTTGGTGGGCGCCGGTATGCGCCGCGGCCGCGATAATTTTCCTGGCTCCGGCGGCATGGGGATACGCCGCCATCAACGCCAATACCCAGTCGGTAAAATGCGCGGGCGGCGGTATTTTTCCGGCCAGAAAACTCAGTTCAAGATGCGTATGGGCATTGACCAGGCCGGGAAGAAGCAGATGGGATTGGAAGCTGAATTCCTTTACGCCGGAAAATCGGCGGAGAACAGCGCGACGCCGGCCGAGATGCAATATCCTCCCCCCGCCGATGGCGACGGCGCCGTCCCCAACCAGTTCCCACGGATCAATCAGGACAGCACGGGCGGATACGACGAATTCAACGAGTTGTTGGGATGGTTCATCCATTAGTTATTCGGATAGGCACTTGGCCAAACCCACCGCGGGGCTGATTCCGGCGCGTGGTAAAGGTCTATCCCGGCGCGCCGGGATCAACGGAAAAAATGGGGCTGCCGCCAGCGCACTCGGATCACTATCTTCCGCCGGCCCAATAATAAAGCGCTTCGACCACCTGATCCTGCCATGGGTTGACGTTGCCATGATAGTAGTTGCACATGATCGAAAAGACAAAAGTGTGTCCGTGTACGAACAGATAGCCGCTGAGAGTGGACGCTCCATCAATATGACCGTCCTTGGCCCGCACGTGGCGAGCCACCGGAGAACCCCGGAAGCGGTAGATGAGGGTTCCGTGACCGGGTCGGCAAAGGCTATCAATAAAAACGCGGCCGTCGCGCTCGCCAGCGACATGCGCCAGCACCGTTGTAATCGCCGCGGGGGCAATATGATCGTCATGGGAAAGTCCCGATCCATCGACCATGTGCACAAGATTTCCTGGGATCCCCAGCTTACGGAGGTAGGCCCGCACCGCGGCGGTTCCATTGGCCCAACTGCCCGGCTGCCCGGTGGCGTCGTGTCCAAGCAATTTGCACAGAGCCTCGGCCATGAGGTTGATGCTGTCGGTATTGGCGCGGTAAAGAATCGCCCGCAGCGGGGTTTCATAAGTGGCCAACAGTTGCGGATCGGCGCCGAGGGTCGCGGAGATATTGGCCAGCGTTCCCCGGCGCACCACGCCGGTGATCCGCACGCCGTGTTTCACCAGGGACCGGCGGAGTACCGCGCCGGTATAGAGCCCCGGATCGACAATGGTGGTTTGCATCAGGTAATCGCCGGTCTGGCGCACCTGGCCGCGGAGAAAGAAATGGTCGTGGCCCGGCGCCCGCCACATCCATACATTTTGGGCGGGACCGCGCCGCGCTTCAATGGTTACCGGCGTGTAGCTGGAAGAGGGAATGATTCGCACCCCGATGGCGCCATCGGCATGGACCGTCGGCGCCCACTGAATGCAATTCAGTGCGAAATTCAGCCCGCCGACATGGGCTTCGTACCAGTCGAGCCTCTGGCCGCCGTTGCGCGGCCACTTGTAATTGACAAAGTGATGGTTAAATATATAATCATCTACAATCAGATCATGGAATTGCGTGCGGCGCAGCGCGGCGAGGCGCGCCGCCCATTGGTCGAATACCGTGGTGACTTTCCAACCGGCCCGTTGGCACAATACCGGATCTCCCAGGGCCGGATCGCCTCCCCCCACGATCACCAGATCGTTACCGACGCTGTAAAGCCGGGTTTTGAGCACGGCGCGCGGGCCGAGCCGGTCGAACGCAGCCGCGGTGGTAAGCAATTTTCCGTTGCTGCCCGGCATCAGCGGCAGATCGGGATGATAACTATAGACCGGCACCGGCCCCCGCGGGCCTAGTTCCACCATGTTGACGCCCACTTGCGCTCCGCGCAACTGCCCGGAGGCGAGCAGCGCCGCCATTCGCGCGGCCAGCGATTGCGCCCCGGCAATGGATCCGACGCTTAAGCTAACCAAAAGAAAAAAGAGAGTGGTAAGTATACGACGTGGTTGGGCGAGCGAGTACATCCATGCACCTCGAAAAATTCCTGCCATCCTTGCTCGGCAAACAGTCCGCCACGCGGCTGGACCAACGAGCCCGTGAGCATAAGAGCAATCGGACGGGAGAGCAAATTCCGCAAGGCCCATGGCCAATTGTGCGTACAGGCACGTTTTACATCTGACCGAGGGGGAATTATCTTATGGCCCGCGTAACCAACGTAAGGAGCTTTCATGAATATCGCGGTCATTGGGGGTGCGGGTTATATCGGGTCCCATGCGGTCAAGCTGCTGGTGGAACGCGGCCACCGTGTCACCGCCATTGACAACCTGGGGATGGGCCATCGCGCGGCGGTTCATCCGAAGGCGAAATTGGTGGTGCTGGACTGCGCCAACGTGGCGCGGCTGGCGGCGGTATTCATGGCAGAGAAAATAGAGGCGGTCATGCACTTCGCCGCCAGCGCCTATGTCGACGAAAGCGTGTCCGATCCACGAAAGTATTACCGCAACAACGTCGCCAACACCATCGGCATGTTGGATGCGATGCACCTTGCCGGAATCAAGAAGCTGGTTTTTTCCAGCACCTGCGCCACCTACGGCGAACCGGAAAAAGTCCCCATCACTGAAGACATGCCGCAGCGCCCCATAAGTCCCTACGGCCAATCCAAGCTGATGGTGGAACACATCCTGCTGGATGTGGCCAAAGCGGAAAATCTGGCGTTTGCCGCACCGCGTTACTTCAACGTTGCCGGCGCGGCGCTCGATGGAACCATCGGTGAAGATCATCGCCCGGAAACACACCTGCTTCCCATTGTACTTCAGGTGGCCATGGGGCGGCGTCCCTGTATGGAAATCTTCGGCACGGATTACCCCACGCCCGACGGCACCTGCGTTCGCGATTATATTCACGTATGGGACCTGGCCGAGGCACACCTGGTATTGCTGGAAAATCTCCAGCCTGGCCGGGGACTGTTTTACAATCTGGGCGTGGGCCGCGGCTATTCCGTGCGGGAGGTAATCGACACCTGCCGAGCAGTTACGGGTAAAGAGATCGCAACGCGCCAAGTCGCGCGCCGACCCGGCGACCCGCCGGCGCTTTACGCCTCGCCCGAGGGCATGGCCCGCGATTTTCACTGGAAGGCGAAAATTACCGACCTGCAGGTAATTGTGGAGTCGGCTTGGCGCTGGTTTCAGGCGCACCCGAACGGCTATCAGTAAGAGCCTATCTCAACAGGACTAAGAAAAATCATGCGACGATGGAGGTAGCCCAGCCAAGCTTGAGCCAGGCGGAGGGGATGCGTTCTTTGCACTTGGGATCGGGAAGCATTTCTTCAAACTCAGCTCCCGCACGGTACCCACCGCTGGGAAGTTGCCGACAGAAACAAATACGGCAAAGCACCAACTGGCCTCCGCCTTCGCGGAACTGCAGAGGGATCACGACATACTCGTTGCGATAAATCCGACGTTTCGTAAAAAATCCAATCCCCTTAAGGGACACATCCTCGGAACGGATTTTAAACGCGGCCCCCCGCGGGTTTGTCGGATTCGGAAGGCGTTTGAGCCACATGAATTGGGCTACCGGGCGTCGCCGGTGACTTCGTCCAAACGTTTCTCCCTGTTGCTTAAGCTCTCTGAGCACGGATAAAATCTGCCGCCGCTCCGCTTGCGTCAACGCTACTGTTGTGCTCACAACACTACTCCGTGCGTCCAGTAATCCTAACAAAGTGATTATCGAACCTAAAGGCCCTGGAAGTTTACGAAATTTTCTAAAGATATCGACAAAATTTTTTCTCATTATGATGACAGGAGGACTCTACGTCACTTTCATGTCAGGTAAAAGCGTATGGGCAGTATATGCCTGTAGATTCGCGTTAACGAAATATCTTGGGGAAGTTCTGTTTTCTGATTGCGTGTGATAATTTTTCGGGGGACTTGGAAGCGCGCACCCGCCTGCGCCCGCTGGCGGGCATCTTGTCCGAAGAAAACAATATGGCGGGCGATACGTCCGCCTCCCAACTGGAAAACCCACCAGTGCTCTGTCGCACCATCCGCCAAGAGCGGCCCGCCGGGAATTTGCAATTTTAGCGTCCGCCGGGTACAACTCCCTACCGGCGGAGAACATGGATAGTGCGGGGTTGATGCCAATAGCTATCGGGCCGCGATCCGTATCCCGGTAACCATCGAAATGACAGTGCCTTGTTATCAGGAGTTCAATGATGGCGACATTTGAGAATTACATTCCGGCGGTGGTGCAAGCGCTCGGTCAGCGCGGTATCAAGGCGGAATGCCCTCTGTGCCGGAAAAACAGTTGGGTTGTCCAGGATTTGCCCGTTTCCATTCCCGTCTATGAGAAAGCCGGCATGGTCAAATTCCCCGGCACCAGTATGCCGATGGCCGCTTTGATCTGTCGCCAGTGTGGCTGGACGGGCTTATTTTCGCTGGGTGTGCTGGGATTGATCACACAGAAGCAACCGCCGGCCCAATCCGCGGATCAAGATGGCAAAGTCGCCGCCGCGGCTCCCCCCACCACTGACGAGGGGTCGAAAGAATCCCGATAGCTGTCGGGATTAGACTCCCACTTGATCTCACCGGATAAGGTTATCCGGCGGTTCGTGGGCGAACGGGCCGATTTTTCGATCCCGATACTCTTTCAATCGCGCAATCACCAGCACCGGCAGCAAACCGGTGAGATTATCCAATTCGCCGCCCATCGCGGCGATCTGGCGGATCAGGCTGCTGCTGGTAAAACCAAATCTTTCATTGGTCATGATGAAAACAGTATCGACATCGGCCACGGCCCGATTGGTCAAGGCAAGCTGGAATTCATATTCCAGGTCCGTCATGTTCCGCAGTCCGCGCAAAATAGCCGCCGCGCCGCGCCGTTTCACCAGTTCCACCGTCAACCCCTCATAAGCTTCGACCGACACCTGGGGAACGTCGGCGATGAGTGTCCGGAGCATTTCCAACCGCTCCCCCACGGGAAAGAGTTCACTTTTTCCGGGATTTCGGCCAATCGCCACGATCAGGCGATCGAAGAGGTTCCGCCCGCGTCGAATGACGTCCAGATGTCCCAGGGTGGGAGGGTCGAACGTGCCCGGAAAAACCGCGATTTTTTCCTGCGATTTCATCTGAATCCTTTCGTCCAATCCCCGGCTCGCCGGCGACGCCCCGGGATTGGGTCGGGCGCCCGCGCCGGCGGCTGGAATAATTCCGCCTTCCGAAGATTGACTTGTCCAAAAATACCAGTATTTTACCGGCGTTTGACTTGGTAAAGTCTACCCTCCGGCCGAGGAGTCTGGTAGTCGCCCGGGTGAAAAGATAATCTGTGGCGCCGGCCGACCGGAGAAGTTTTTAGAACTAATGAGAGGAAAAACCATGTTCACGATGTCTTTGCCTTCGGAAAGTTCAGACGTATCCGGGAACAACTCCATCATGCCCGTTTGGAACCCACTGACGAACGCAGCGTGCGCCGGTGCAGACGGCGCCTGGTCGCCGTTTGACGCCGGCGAGGTGTTGGGCGGCGCAGGGTCGCATGGCGCCGCGGCGCGAACCTGGGCGAAGCGCCGGCGCAATGCGGAAGAACAGGAAGATCTGGAAGAGGAAGATGACGATCTGGAGGATGACGACGAGGAAGACGACGAAGACGATGAAGAGTTCGATGACGATCAAGACTCCGATGATGAATTCGAGGATGATTCGCTCGACGAAGACGACATTTTCCATGACGAGGACGAGTTGGATTAACCTTTTTTTCTCCCGGTGGCGCCGGCGGCAGCGGCCATTCCAGTACACGCCGCGGCTGATTAGACTCTTTGGGATCCGCCTGGCCGAAAGGCCGTGCACGGTCGCATATTTTTTACAGAAGATTTTTATGAGAGCGCATCCCGGCGGCCGGTCGGCCTCTCGAACGGTATGGTTCCCAATCGTGTGGCTGGCAGGCCTGCCGGCCCTTTCTCATGTCCATACCACTGCGGCCGATTCATTGTACATGGTGCGCATCGGCAACCCCGCCCAGGCCGACCGGTTGCCGCGCCAGATCGAGCGGGCCTACGCGTGTGGCGCACGGATCATTAGAATCAACCCCGGCACATACGACCTGCCGGCCACCAGCGGCGCGGGAGCTGCGGTTTTCGACCTGGCCGGCTGGAGACACGCCGTGCTTGGCGCGTATCACGTGACGCTGATCATGCACGCGATTCATTCCGGCACATGCTTCAGATTGTACCATTGTAAGTATATTACGATCGAAGGCCCCGTCATTTCCCAGACCCGGCTGACGTTCTACCAGGGGAAGATCACGCGCGTGCAAAGGACCAGGGCTGGAATTTCCTGCGTTTGGCGGCCGGCCACCGGCTACCCCTTCCCCAACATACACGCCGGGAACTTTCCCGAAAGCCAATTTCAGGTAACCAACGGGAAACGGATCCTGTTTAACGTAGTCGATCGCCGGACACGGCGGTTGCGCGCGGGCGTTCCCGACTTGTGGGGCAGCATGACGCCCGTCGGAAGACGAAGTTTCCGCTTGAATTTTAGAATTCCCCGTCCGGAATTCAGGGTCGGGGATTGGCTGGTGTCGCGGTTGGGTAATTGGCCGCACAAGGTCTCCCTCCACGATAGCCGAGATTGCACTCTCCGGGACGTCACCGTGGAGCGAAACGGTTTTGCTCCAATATTCGAACAAGGCGGGGGCGGGAACCGCATGATTGGATGCCGATGGGTATCAGGCCCCAAGCCTGCGGGCGCCAGGGAAAAACCATTGGTTACCAACGAAGCCGACGGTTTGCATAGTTACGGCGCCGACCCTGGTCCGGATATTGAGCGTTGCGTGTTCCGAGGCGTATTCCTCGACGACTGCATCGCCATTCACGGCTTTTTCCAAACCGTTGTGGCCGCCGCGGGCCGAAATATAACGATCCGGTACATCCGCTCCCGCCCCTGGATCGACGCCAGGTTGAGGGTCGGTGAGCCGATTCAGATCTCCAGCAAACAGGGTTTTTTCGCGCGCGCCCGCGTCATCGCGATCAGCGCCAAACGCCATCAGACCCGTGTAGTCACGCTGGACCGCCGGCTTTCTGTTCCCGTGGGGGCCGATGTCACGAATCCGGGCCGCTGCGGCCAGGGGTACAAAGTGATCGACTGCCGGCTGGGCGACACGCGCGCGCGCGGCATGAACCTCAAGGGAAGCAATGGCATCGTCGTGGGGAATACTATTGACGGCTGTGGAATGTCGGGCATATCCATTGGCCCCGAGGAAATCCATTGGCACGAAGCCGGGTACTGCCACAATGTAATAATCGAAAGAAACACACTTATACATAATGGTAAAGCGGGCGGAGACAACGCCGCCGTATTTGTGCACGGAGCCGTCTACGGATGGCAAATTCCCGGCGCCGGGGCGATCGGCAACAGTCGAATCGTGGTTGCGGACAACACCTTCGTTTCGAATCTTGCCGGCGACATCCGGGTGGATTGGACGCGCAGCGGCATCATCGGCGGGAACAAGCTGGTCGGCCCGCCTTCGCCGGCGGCGCCGTACTGGATCCTGGTCAAGCATTCCGGCAAGATTGTTATCGGGAGAAATAACACCGTGCGGCCCGGCGCCAACACACGGACAAGAGGCTAAGAAGGCCATATCCCGTCACCCTTTTACCGCGCCGATTTGTATGCCCTTGACGATGTATTTCTGCAGAACGATGAAAATGACCACCAGGGGCGCGATGGACATGGTCACGGCCGCCATCAGCAAATTTGTGGCCTGTCCCGACGTGGAATTGAAATACAGCAGACCGATGGGCAGCGTGTAGAGACTCTGACTCTTGAGCATAACCAGCGGCCAGAAAAAATTCTGATAGGTTCCCATGAACGTGAAGATTGTCAATGTGATCAGACCCGGCCGCGAAAGCGGCATGGTAATGTCCCAGAAGATGCGCCAGGGGCCGGCGCCATCCATCCTGGCGGATTCATCCAGGCTGGGGGGAATGGTCAGCATAAACTGCCGCAAAAGAAACACGCCGAATGGACCGAAGGCCA
Organism: Planctomycetota bacterium; assembly: GCA_021831565.1. Taxonomy (GTDB): domain Bacteria; phylum Planctomycetota; class Phycisphaerae; order WQYP01; family WQYP01; genus JAKBMM01. Next base: position 26,187 of record JAKBMM010000008.1, on the reverse strand, counting down.
GCGGCAGGATCAGTCCGGTGAATGAATTGACCAGATGCAGTTCTATCATGATCCAGTAGTTGGGAATAACCATCACCAGCCCGGGCAGCATGATGGTGGCCAGGTACAGAAGGAATATTTTATTACGCCCCGGCCATTGCAGCCGCGAAAAGGCGAAGGCGGCCATGGCGCTGGTCAAAACCTGTAGAAAAGTAATCCACGCCGCCACAAAGATGCTGTTCCAGTAATACCGCGCAAAGTCGATGACCTGGAATACGCGGGCATAATTCTCCCAGCGCAGGTGGCTGGGTAACCAATTGGCAAGTCCCACTTCGCTCAAAGGCTTGAGGCTTGTAAGGACCATCCAGATAAACGGCAGGGCCATGGTCAAGGCGATCAGGGCCAGCGGAACATTCCAACACAACGCGTAGATCAAGCCGCGCGCCATGGGAGCACGCGAGAGAGCCGCGGTGCGCGGCAACGCCGGGGATTCGCAGGCGGCGATTTCATTCGTTGACATAGCGGTTTCCAAATTTCCAGCTTGCCAGCGTGGCCAACAGTACGAAGACAAACATAATCCAGGCGACGGCAGAGGCCTTGTCAAACGCGCCCCGTTGAAAGCCTTGTGCGTATATCTCGTAACTGAGGGTGGTGGTGGCGCCGGCGGGACCTCCCTGGGTCATGGCCACCGCCATGTCCCACCCGCCCTGCAACCCGCCGATGATGCTCATGATGCAAATAAAAAAGGTGGTTGGGGCCAGCATCGGCCAGGTGACGTGCCGGAATTTATCCAGGCGCGAGGCGCCGTCCAGATCCGCCGCCTCATAGAGTTCCGGCGGCACATTCGACAGGCCCGCCAGGTACAACAGCATGTTGTTGGAGCCGACGGCAATCCAAAACGACATGATCATCAGCCCCGGCTTGGCCCAGTAATAACTGGCCAGCCAGGAGGGAGCGTGCAGGCCGTTGGCGGCTTGCGCGGGCAGATTGAAACACACAATTCCCAGCCCTTCGACGACGAAAAGGGCCGGCAGTGTCATTAAAGCCAGCAGCAAGCCGCCGGCGGAACCACCCCTCCCGTCGGCATCCCGCGTGCCGGCCAGGGGCGTCCATTGCCAGATCACAATGGCCGCCGTCAACAGAGTCAACAGGAACGCCGCCCCAACCTTCGGGAACCAGAACCAGGCGGTAATGGTGGGAATAATCATAAAGCCAGTGGCCGACAGAAAAATTCCCGTTCCCAGATCGCCCTCCCGCCAGTGGCGCCCCAGGCGCCGGAACGCGCCGGCTAGAATGGCGACCATCAACAACACGGCCGCCCACAAACCAAGCCGCGGCCAAAATGGCGGAATTGACCGGACAACATTCTGAATATTCCGGAGCACCGGCCGGAGGGCCAGGTTGATCGGGCCGGTATCCGGGTTATACAAATCTTTCCAAAGAACAAAGATGGCTACGCCGCTGGTAAATGACGGCAGATACAGCAGCGTGCGATAAACCGCCCGCCCACCGATGGCCCCCAGAAGAAGAATACCGCCGGCCGTCGTGCCCAGCAGCAGTTCCATGGCGGATGCGCCCATTCCCCACAGGCCCAGCAGCATGGCGCTGACCAGCACGGCCACCACGGAAATCACCAGCGGATAAATCCGGCGGTCGCCGCCGCGCGACTCCTTGTTCAGTAAGATGGCCAGAAAAAGACTGCCGGCGATGGCAAAGGGAATGCCAATCATCAGAAACAACGTATTGCCAAGGAACCGCCAGAAATCAGCTTCCTGCAGCAATCGCCAGAAATTATCGAATCCCACCCACCGCACGGGATTCGGCTTAAACATGTTCTGATGGCGCAGGTTCCAGTTCGTAAACGCCATGACCATGCTGAAACCCAGCGGGAACAGCGTGAATACCAATAATCCCAGCAGGTTCGGACTCAGGAAAGCCAGGGCGGCGAGCAAGTCGCCGCGGTGTCGGAGAAGTCGGCGCATGTCAACGAGCCCAGCCTTTGGCAACGTAATAGCGCCGGTAAAAGGGATTGGTAATCAGCCGCAAGGGAACTTTTCGCTTCTCTTTTCGTAAACAATCGATGATTTTCTGCCGGCGCCGGAGTTTATCATAAAGGCGCCGCAGTCGTTGGCTATGACGAATGTTATGGATGATATGTCGATTGATGCGATCCGCCGCAAGACTCGCCGCCTGGCGGGCGGTGTAAATGCCGGCCATGAAGCCGGCCTCGGCGTCGGTTCGCATAATGCGCGAGACTGTCCAGGGAAGAACGAAGGGGCTGTATGCCCTGGGTATGGCGATGGTTTGAATGGCCCGGACTTCCACAGCCGTGCATCCCCATTCGTTGGGGTATTGGGGAGGATCAAGAAACCGCCGCGAACGCGCATAGACGGGATTCGGAGGTTCCGCGTCGCCATCGCGGATGATCTGCATGTTGTAAGCGCGACTGGTCAGATACTTCAAAAAATACTCCGCGAGTTTTTTGCGCGGCGAACCTATATAAATACCCGTGGCCCGCGTGAACAAAAGGGCGTTGGGAAAATTTCCGTAAGGCGGTTCGCACACGGCCAGCGGCACGGGGCCGGTGGTTTTATAAAACTTGCGCAGTTGGATCAGCATCCAGCGCCCGGTGTACAACATGGCGAACTGGCCATTGTTGAACATCTGGAAATCCGGCCCGCCGTAGCCGGGATGAGTCGCGAAGGAAGCCTCTTCGGCGGGCGTCGGCAAAAGATGGTCCACAAAGGTCCAGCGATACATCAGCCGCAGCACGCGCACGTAGCGCGGGTCGGCAAGCGTACAGCGGGTAAGTGTTTCGTTGAAAGCGGATAACCCCAAACTTCGCCGCATGATACGGGTATCGACAGAGTTGGTAAAAAATACTTTGGGCCGCCGGCCAGGCGGATTGGCGGCCCGCACGAACGCCCGGCCGATCCGTTGAAATTCGGCAAAAGTCCAGGTTCGCGGCGGCGGTGGCTGATGATATTTGGCAAAGGCGGCCTTGTTTACCCAATAATCCAGTACGTTGACATTGGTCGGATACAGATATTGCCTGCCATTACGCACCACGGTCGCCTTGACGGCGGGATAGGTGTGGCTTAGATCGAAGCCCATCTTTTTGGCGTCCGGCGTGAGGTTATAAAGCAAATTGCAGTCGTGCAGATAATCCAGATCGTCATCAAATGTATCGACCAGAGTATCCGCATCGCCGGAAACTCCCTGAATGACGAACTTGGACATGTCGTCATTGGCGAAATCCAGGTGAACCGTGAACATCGGATAGCGATGCCGGCGCAACCAGTTTTTCAGAGGCGCCAACTCCACCACACGCGCCGGGTTGTCATCGGTCACCCAATGCAACACCGGATACCGGCGGCGATGGGACGGCAAATTCACATCCGTGAGCACGCTGGCCGCCGTCAGCAGAACCAGACCGAGAAGTAAAATATGCTTGATATCCATATTACCGGGACCGCCAATTACCGCGCCACCCCACTCCCGCAGCCGTGGGTGGAAACGGCCGTTTTCCGCGCCGCCGGGAAGGGTCACGGCCCTGATTCCCCATGGTAAAAGGTTTTCCATCGCCACGGCAACTCATTGCGAAAAAAAATCGGCTTATGCACACGCCGTCTCGGCCGGTTACAATATTAAATTAACAACCTGTGCGATCTGTGCGTCTTGGCGGTGAAATGTCCGGGCCAGGCGCATGGCGGGAAGAGGGCCCCTGATTGATGCGGCAAACGTTCCGCGGATCGCCCCCAATCGGCCAAAATCGAGTTTATTGGAAGGTTCCGATGATGAGCGAGCGTATGTTCCAGGCGCCCCTGTACATCCAGGTCCGCTGGCAAGCCGTTCGCGCCGCCATGAAAGAACGAAACATCACCGGCCTTCTCGTGAGTTATTTTCCGGACGTGAGTTACCTGACCGGCTTTGAAGGCGACGACTCCTGGGCATTGCTCACACCCGATCGGGTATGGCTGGTGAGCGATTCCCGCTACAAGCAGCAGATCGAACGCGAGTGCCCGTGGGTGCGAACGGTGATTCGCCGCAAGGGTTTGGCCGAAGAAATTATCCGCCTGGCCCGCCGGGCGGGAATACGCACGTTGGGAGTACAGGCGGAAAGTCTCACACTTCGCCAGCATCAGGCGATCGCCAAACTTACCCGCGCTCCGCGCCTTCGTCTGCGACCGGTGGAGGACATGATCGTCGGATTTCGCAACATCAAGGATGAACATGAGATCGGACTGATCGAGCAGGCCCTGGCCATTGCCGAGCGCTCTTTTGAAGCCCTCAAGGCCCGTCTGCGCGTCGGTATGACGGAAAACGATATGGCCGGCCTGCTGGTCTACGAAATGCGCCGCCGCGGCGCCGCCAATGCCGCGTTTGATCCCATTGTCGCCGCCGGTTCCAACGGCAGCCTTCCCCATTACCGCCCCGATTCCGTTAAACTTCAGAATAATGCATCCGTGCTTGTTGATTGGGGCGCCCAGTTCAAAGGGTACCGTTGCGACTTAACCCGCATGATTTTTATCGGACGCGTGCCGGGAAAAATCATGGAAATTTACCAGGTCGTCCTGGCCGCCCAGATGGCGGCCATTGCCGCCATCCGCCCCGGCCGGACGGGGCGGCAGATCGACCAAATAGCCCGTAGCATTATCGCCAAGGCCGGCTACGCGAAGGCGTTTGAGCACAGCCTGGGCCATGGGATCGGACGGGATATACACGAACAGCTATCGCTTTCTTCCCGCAGCAAGGTTATCCTTCAACCCGGAATGGTTCTTACGGTGGAACCGGGCATTTACCTGCCCGGTTTGGGAGGAGTACGGATCGAGGATGACGTGTTGGTGACGCCGACCGGCCACCGCGTGCTTTCGCATCTTCCCAAAGATTTGGATTCCGCCCGGATTTGATTGTTTCTTGCTTGGAGTAAGAAATGGCCAAAGAAACGTTTACGGACAACAAACGCGTGAAAGATCTGATCCGGCTGATGGCCGATAACGATCTGACCGAAATTGAACTCGTCGAAGACAAGGCGAAAATCCGTCTCAAGCGGGACTTGGCACCGGATGGCGGCGGGACCGCCCCCCCCCCCGCCACACCATCGGCGATTCGACCGGCTGCGGCCGCCACCGCGCCGGCCCAGGATGAAAACCTTGTCCCGGTCAAATCCCCCATGGTCGGCACTTTCTACAGCGCGGCCAATCCCGAATCCGATCCTTATGTGAAAATCGGCGCCCCGGTTGAAAAAGACACCATTGTCTGCATTATCGAAGCCATGAAGGTGTTCAACGAAATCCGCGCGGAAACCACGGGCGCGATCGTGAAAATTCTTGTGCAGAACGGCCAGGCCGTCGAGTACAACCAGCCATTGTTCCTCGTCAAGCCGGAATAATTCCTGCGTATCCGCGCACGGGGAAAAAGAGGCCAAACAGAGGAAAACATGTTCTCTCGAATTCTCGTGGCCAATCGTGGTGAAATCGCCCTGCGCATCATTCGCACCTGCCGGGAACTGGGGGTCGAATCCGTTGCCGTCTATTCCGAGGCCGATCGCGACGCCGCCTATCTCCAGCTCGCCGATGAAGCCATCTGCATCGGCCCGGCCCCGGCGGGTGAAAGCTATCTGAATATTCCCCGCATCATTTCCGCCGCGGAAGTCGCCGATGTTCAGGCCATTCACCCCGGTTACGGTTTTCTTGCCGAGAACACCCATTTCGCCGAAATCTGCCGAAGCTGCAAGATTGAATTCATCGGCCCCTCCGTGGAGTCCATGAAAATGCTCGGCTCCAAGCTGGCCTCCCGTAACCTGGCCCGCCAGTGCCAGGTTCCTCTGACTCCCGGCAGCGACGGGCCTGTGAAATCGGAAAAAGAGGCTGTTGAAGTAGCCCGAAAAATCGGATACCCGGTCATTATCAAGGCCTCCGGCGGCGGGGGCGGGCGCGGCATGCGCGTCGCCCATAACGACATCAGCCTCAAAGGCTCGCTCAAGGCCGCCCAGGCCGAAGCCGAGGCCGCCTTTAAGGATTCCACCGTATTCATCGAAAAATACCACGAGGAGCCGCGGCACGTGGAGGTACAGATTCTCGGCGACAAGTACGGGAAAGTCATTCACCTTTTCGAGCGCGACTGCACCATTCAGCGCCGCCACCAGAAACTCATCGAGGAGTCACCCTGTCCGGTCATTGATGACGAAACCCGCCGAGAGCTTTGCGCGTCCGCCGTGCGTCTGGCCAACGCCGCCGGCTACTACTCCGCCGCCACGGTGGAATTCATTATGGACAAGCAGAAAAAGTTTTATTTCCTGGAGGTCAACACGCGCATTCAGGTGGAACACCCGGTCACCGAAGAGGTCACCGGCCAGGATATCATTCAGTGGCAACTTCGCATCGCTTCCGGCGAAAAGCTTGATCTCGACCAGCAAGACGCCCGCTGCAACGGCGCCGCCATCGAGTGCCGCATCAACGTCGAAGACCCCGAGCGCGGCTTTGTCCCCTGTCCCGGAGTGCTGGAGGAATTCGCCGTGCCTGGCGGGCCCGGCGTCCGGGTCGATACCCACGCCCACCAAAATTACCGCATCGGTCCGAATTACGACTCCATGATCGGGAAACTTATCGTGCATCGGCCCACGCGGGAGCAGGCCATCGCCACCATGCGCCGGGCGCTGGAGGAATTTCGCGCCGGGCCGGTCAAAACCACCATTCCCCTGCATCGCCAGATCATGAGCGATCAGGACTTTCAGCAGGCGCGCGTGGATACCGGCTGGCTGGAGCGAACCCGCAAAATGGGTTAACACGGATTTTCACCGCGGAGGAATCAGAGGAACGCGGGGGGTATAAACGGAGGGTCCACAAGCTATAAACCTCGGCGGGACTCCGCGTCCCCCGCGGTAAATGACGCCCGGTGAATCGTAGTTTGCACCGCGGCGCAGAGCGCGCCGAGGCCACGGAGGAGTCAAGGGATAGGAATGATGAGATAGCAGAGAGCAGAGAGTCTGTATCGGCGGTGTTGTGGAAAAAATCTTTATAAGGGCTTTCATTTCAACAACCTCTGCGATCTCGGCGTCTCGGCGGTGAAATGTTCGGACTAATGCGGCACCGCGCAAGAGAGTGGAAAGTAGAAAGTAGGGCGGCGGCGGCGCCGCGGGCGAACAGATGATCTTATAGCAAACCGCTGGTTTCCTCCAAACCGAACATCAGGTTCATATTTTGAATCGCCTGCCCGCTGGCCCCTTTGACCATATTGTCGATGGCGATAGTTACCACGAAGCGCCCGTTGTACAGCCGTGCCGCGATGTCGGCGAAATTGGTGTTCGCCACGTACTTGGTGCTCGGCTGATGCGTCCGCCGGAGCCGGATGAACGGTTTGCCCGCGTAGTGCCGCTGGAAGGCGCCCAGGGCGTCGTCCAGCGTCATGCCCGCCCGCGGGCGCAGGTAGATCGTTTCTAAAATTCCCCGGTCCATCGGCAGCAGGTGCGGCACAAAGACCAGTTGCACCGGCCGGCCCGCGATGGCCGCGAGCGTCTGTTCGATTTCCGGCGCGTGGCGGTGCGTGCCGATGGCGTACGCCTCAAAGGTCTCGTTGCGTTCCGGAAAATGGTGCTGCGGCGCGGGCGTTCGACCGGCGCCGGTAATGCCCGACGCGGCGTTGATGATGATGTCCTCCGCCTCGGCCACTCCGTCCGCCAGCAGGGGAGCCGCGCCCAGCGCCGCCGCCGTTGGATAACAGCCAGGATTGCTCACCAGCGTCGCCGGTTTGATCGCGGCGGCGAAAAACTCCGGCAGGCCGTAAACGGCGCGGGCGAGATGGCCGGTATCCGTATGGGCGTGTTTGTACCATTTTTCGTATGTTGCGGGATCCTTGAGCCGGTAATCCGCCGATAAATCAATCACGCGGAGGCCGGCTTGCAGCAGCGCCGGAACGTGCTCCATGGCGGCCAGATGCGGCAGGCAGACCAAGGCGGCGTCGGCCTGGCCGGCGATGACGGCGGCGTCGAATGGCGCCACCGGCAGGTTCAGCCGGCCGAGCAGTTCGGGAAACAACTCGCTGATCGGCTGTTCCTGTCTGCGGCTGGCCAAATAGGTGATCCGGGCCGCGGGATGGCGCAGCAGCCAGCGGATGCTTTCCAGCGAGGCATAACCGCTGGCGCCGATAATGGCGACGCGAATCGTTCTCATCAATATGCCGCTCCTATTTGCCGATCGCGGCCAGCGCCGCGGCGTAGTCCGGTTCCCGGGCTATTTCCGGAACCAGCTCGCTATGGCGTACCTTGCCATCCGGGCCCAGCACCACCACGGCGCGGGCAAGCAAACCCAGCAGAGGGCTGTCAACGATTTTGATCCCGAAAATATCGCCAAATTCCGGATGCCGAAAGCAGGAGAGCATTTGCACGTTCTTGATTCCCTCCGCCCCGCAGAAACGATTGGCGGCGAAGGGCAGATCGGCGGAAACACACAGAACGGCGGTATTCGGCAGCTTGGCCGCCTCCCGGTTGAATTGCCGGACCGATTGGGCGCATACGGGCGTATCAATGCTGGGAAATATGTTCAGCACCACCCACTTACCGGCCAGAGCGGCGGAATACAATTCGCCCAGATCGCTCTGGGTCAGCGTGAAGGAAGGTGTTGGGGAACCCGGGGCGGGCGGATGGCCTGTCGTATGTATCGGGGCACCTTTGAATGTAATTGTCGCCATGGTCATACTCCTTTCAACGGTTTAAACATCTTGCCGGCCATGGCCCGCGTGCCGGCGGAACGATTTAACTATACGCGCCGGGTTGTATTTCATCCACCCGAAAATCGTTTGTCCGCCATTTTTCCGCCATGTCGCCATGTGGCGCTTAACGAATCAAACCGAATCGAATATCCTGTTACCGCTTGCGCTGGAAATAAGGGATACATTTGATGAAGAAACTGCTTGTCGCCAACCGCAGCGAAATAGCCATACGCGTATTCCGCGCCGCCACGGAACTCGATCTGGCCACGGTGGCGATTTACAGTTACGAGGATCGCTATTCGCTGCACCGTTTCAAGGCCGACGAGTCCTACCAGGTGGGTGGTCCCGACGCTCCGGTCAAGAATTACCTGAACATTCCCGCCATCATCGAATTGGCGCAGAGGCACCACGTTGACGCGATCCACCCCGGTTACGGCTTTCTTTCCGAGAACGTCGATTTCGCGGAGGCTTGCGGCAAGGCCGGCATCATCTTCATCGGCCCGACGCCGGAGATGCTTAGAGCGTTCGGCGACAAGACCGCCGCCCGGCAGATTGCGCAGCGCGCCGGCGTACCGATTCTGCCCGGCACCGAACATGGCCAGACCGATCCGGCGAAAATAAGAAAGCACGCCAAAGAGATCGGTTTTCCGTTGATTATCAAGGCCAGTTTCGGCGGCGGCGGGCGCGGCATGCGCGTGGTCAAAAGCCCTGCGGAACTAATGGATCGCCTGGAAGAAGCCCAGCGCGAGGCCGGCGGCGCTTTTGGCAAGTCGCAAGTATTTCTCGAGCGCTACATTACCCGCGCCCGGCACATTGAAGTGCAGATTCTGGGGGACCAACACGGAGAAATCGTGCACTTATTCGAGCGCGATTGTTCCGTGCAGCGGCGGCACCAGAAAGTGGTGGAACTGGCGCCGGCGGCGGGGCTTGATCCGGTTGAGCGTAATGAGATATGCCGGGCCGCGCTGGAAATCGGCCGGCAGGTTCGCTATCAGAACGCCGGCACGGTGGAATTCCTTCTGGACGTCGATACCGGCGAATTCTTTTTCATTGAAGTCAATCCCCGCATTCAGGTGGAGCACACGGTTACGGAGATTGTCACCGGCATCGATCTGGTTAAAGCGCAGATACTGATCGCCCAGGGGCATGCTCTGCACGCCGCGCCGATCAACATTCCGCCGCAGGAGCATATTGCGTGCCGCGGCGTGGCGCTCCAGTGCCGCATCACCACGGAAGATCCGGCCAATCATTTTATTCCCGATTATGGGCGGATCACGAATTACCGTTCCCCGGCTGGATTCGGCGTGCGTCTGGATGGCGGAACCGCCTACACCGGCGCGATGATCACGCCCTATTTTGATTCGCTGCTGGTCAAGCTCACCTGTTTTTCACCCACCCTGGAGGAAACCGCCGCGCGCGCCATGCGGGCGCTTAGTGAGTTCCGCGTGCGCGGCGTGAAAACCAACATTCCCTTCCTGGAAAACCTGGTCCGGCATCCCGCTTTTCTCTCGGGTCAGGCCACCACCGCATTTGTGGATTCGACCCCCGCGCTGTTCCGTTTCGCCGCCCGGCGCGACCGGGCCACCAAATTGTTGAGTTTTCTGGGCAATATTATCGTCAACTCCTCGCCGGACGTGAAAAAGGCTCCCGATCTAACCGTTCTCAAGCCACCGCCGGCCGTACCGTATCCCCCCGCCGCTTCGCCGCCGCCGGGTATGCGCGATCGCCTGCGGGACCTCGGCGCTGAAAAGTTCACCCGGTGGCTGCGGGAGTACAAGCCGCTGCTTTTCACTGATACGACCATGCGCGACGCCCACCAGTCGTTGCTGGCCACGCGCATGCGAACCATCGATATGCTCGGCGCCGCCGCGGCGATCGCCCATTTGACGCCGAATTTGTTCAGTCTGGAAATGTGGGGCGGCGCCACGTTTGATTCCGCCATGCGTTTCCTGCATGAGGATCCCTGGCGCCGCCTGGCCCAACTGCGGGAAAAAATTCCCAATATTCTCTTCCAGATGTTGCTGCGCGCCAGCAATGCGGTCGGTTACACCAATTATCCGGACAACGTGGTGAAATTTTTCGTCAAAACCGCCGCCCGGGAGGGGATTGACGTTTTTCGCGTATTCGATTCACTCAACTGGACCGGCAACATGCGGGTGGCCATGGATGCCGTGCTGGAAAGCGGCGCCGTTCTGGAGGCGGCCATCTGTTATACCGGCGATATTCTGGATTCGCGCCGCGCGAAGTATTCGCTGAACTATTACGTGAAAATGGCCCGGGAACTGGAAAAGATGGGCGCGCACATTCTGGCCATCAAGGACATGGCCGGCCTGTGCAAGCCCTTCGCGACCCAGAAGCTCGTTAAGGCGCTGCGCGAGCAAATCGGTCTGCCGATTCACTTTCACACCCACGATACCACGGGCGTGCAGGCGGCTAGCGTTCTGCTGGCTTCCCAGGCGGGCGTAAATATTGTCGATGCCGCCATCAGTTCCATGAGCGGCATGACCAGCCAGCCGAATCTCAACTCGCTTGTGGCCGCTCTGGCCCACACGCCGCGCGACAGTGGACTGGATCAAAACGCCCTGGCCCGCCTGGCCGACTACTGGGAGGCCGTGCGGCGTTTTTACCAGCCGTTTGAAGAGGGTATGTTGGCCGGCACCGCCTCGGTGTATGAACACGAAATGCCCGGCGGTCAGTATACCAATCTGCGCGTGCAGGCCCGTAGTCTTGGTCTGGCGGACCGGTGGAATGAAATCGCCGTCATGTACGCGAAGGTAAATGAACTTTTCGGCGACATCGTCAAAGTTACACCCTCGAGCAAGGTCGTCGGCGACATGGCTTTGTTTATGGTCACCAACAACCTCAAACCGCAGGATATTCTTGATGAATCCCGCCACCTTGATTTTCCGCGCAGCGTGGTGGAAATGTTCCACGGCGACATCGGCCAACCACCCGGCGGTTGGCCGAAGAAACTCCTGAAAATCGTCCTCAAGAATCAAAAACCGCTTTCCGACCGACCGGGCGCCCAGCTCAAGCCGGTTGATATCGAGGCGACGCGCCGGGAGCTTGCGGCCAAAATCCACGGCAACGTCGCCGATACCGATCTGGCCAGTTATCTCATGTATCCGGACGTGTTTGTTAATTTCGACCGCTTCCGCCGCCAGTACGACGACGTGGAAGTAATTCCCACCCCCGCATTTTTCTATCCCATGGAGCCTTATGTTGAAGTACCGATCCAGATCGAACCCGGCAAAACCATGCTGGTAAAATATTTAACTCTCGGCGATCCGGATTCCGATGGAAATCGGACGGTTTTTTTCGAGCTTAACGGCCAGCCGCGTGAAGTGAAAGTGGCGGATCAATCGCTGGCGGGCAAGGTTCGGCCGGCATTGCCCCATGCGGAGAAGGAAAATCCGAACCACGTTGGCGCGCCAATGCCGGGCAAAATATCCGCACTTTCGGTCAGCCTGGGTCAGGCGGTTTCCCGCGGCGACAAACTGCTGTCGATCGAGGCGATGAAAATGGAAACCGCGGTGTATAGTCCGCGCGACGGCAAGATAGCCACCATGTACGTGCATCCGGGAATGACCGTTTCCAGCGGCGATCTGCTGATTGAGCTGGATTGACGGCGGTTGTTTTTTCAATTGTGGATGGGCGCGGAAGGCGGCGTTAATGAAAATATCCATCCGGCCAACGGCGCAACCAGCTCGGCCCGATGGGGCGGACCGGAACCGCGCCGGGTGCTGCGACACTCAGACGTTCCAGGATGGAACCTTCCTGCAGGTACAACTGTGTCAAGGCGTCAAGATAATTGACCACGGCCTGCACTTCGCCAAGTTGGGCGGAAAACAGGTTGTTCTGAGCCTGGGCCACCAGAAGCGAAGTGCTCTCACCGACACGGAATTCCCCGATGGTGGCGCGGAGAGACTCGGCCTGCGCGCGGCGGGTGGCGGCGGTTGCGGTGATCTGCTGACGGGCGGTCTGCGCCTGAATGTATGCGGTGCGCACGCTTAATTCGACGCTTCGCACCAGGTTGGCCAGCGCGGCCTGGTCCTGGTCGCGGGAGAGCAGAGCGCTTTGATAGTTGGCGCGGGCGGAACGGTTAAAAACAGGCTGACTGTACTGCAAACCGCCGAGAAGCTGGTAATCCGGCCCGTTGAGTCGATCAACCGAACCACCGAAGGCGTCGGCGTAGCCCGTCTTGCCCAGCGTAATGAATAGATCGAGTTTCGGCAGCAGGCCGTCGCGTGTCTGAACAACCACCAGGTTGCCTTGCTGTATCTGCAAGCGGGCTTCATTGATCAGCGGGCTCATGCGCAACGCCAGTTCGGTATGCAGAGCCAGTGGCGAAAGCGCGTGGCGGGGTACATAAGGATGATTGAGCAGCCGCAACGGCCGTCGCCAGAAGTTCCGCTTATTCGCCACAATCAGGCTCAGAAGATTCAGCCGGGCGATACGGAGATTTCCTTCGGCGGAGATGAGTTGCTCGCGTACCGTGGCGACCTCGGCTTGCGCCGCGGGAAATTGGGAAGGGGCGATGCGCCCCACACGAATCAATTCCCGCGCTTGATGCTCTTGCTGTTGCGCCAGGGCCACCGCGTGCCGCAGGATGCGGGCGTTCTCACGGGCCAGCGCGTACGCCCAGTAATCCTGGATGATCTGTGCGGCAATGGATTGCGCCACGCCGCGCAACTGGTAATCCGAGATGCGCCGACCGATCTGAGCCTCGCGGATGGCGGCCAGGTTGACCCGCAGACTGGCGCCTTGCAGCAACGCCTGTGTCACTGTGATCGATCCGCCGGTACCGGTACTTTGCCCCCCACCTGACCCTTCCACGTTGTTAATGGTGGTGTTGGCGGCGGCCTGTACGCTCGTACCGGTCGGCAGCAATTCCGATAATCCCACCTGGCCGGTTTGGCTACCCATGCTGGTATAACCGCCGGACCCCGGCTCACTATTTTTTCCGGCGGTGGTTTGGGCGGTTAATAGGGGATCGAACACGCCGCGTTGCGCTTCGACCTTCATCTGGGCGATGGCGGGGGCATAGCGCTGGACAATGAGGGAAGGGTTATTGGCCAACCCCATGAGGATCGCTTTTTCCAACGGCAGATTGAGCGTTTGGGAGGCGGACGGGGATGTAGCGGCGGGCCGGCCGGCGGGGCGGGTGGCGGACGCGAACGACGGCGCGCCGGCATCCACGGTAATCTGGTGCTCGATGGCGGCCTTCATGTAGTGCTGGTAGCCGCCGTTGTGAATCGACGTGCAGGACGATAAGGCGGCCAGGCCGATCGCCGCGCCGATTCGTCCCCATTGCCGATGTCCGCCTGGACTGCGCCGCCGTGTGGCAAACGCGGCGGATAACCTCCCATCATTCATAGCGCAGGGCCTCAATCGGATTCAGGCCAGCGGCCCGGCGGGCGGGATAGTAACCGAAGAACAGTCCGACGCCGACGGAAATGCACAGCGCAATCGCGGCCATGGAAGGCTCGACGTGTCCGGAAAAATTACGATTGCGGGAGTAATGCAAATGCACATATTGCGAGGACACAACGCCCACGACCACACCGATCAGCCCGCCCAGAACGCTCAGCAGCGCGGCTTCGATGAGAAATTGGCGGAGAATGTCGCGCCGGCGGGCGCCAATGGCCTTGCGAATACCGATTTCCCGCGTGCGTTCCGTCACCGTCACCAGCATGATGTTCATGATGCCGATGCCGCCGACCAGCAGCGAAATACCCGCCAGGGAGCCGAGAAAAAGCGTCAGCGCGCCGCCGATGTGATTGGCAATCTTAATGATCCGTATCTGATTGGAAATCCAAAAATCGTCGGTATCGCCGGCGATCAAGCCGTGCCTTTTTCGCAGGAGGTGCTCGCAGGCAATCTGCACACGGTTCAGATCGGCGGCGTGATCCACCTGCAGGTCAATATGGTTCAGGGCGACAGCGCGGCCGAACAAATCCGCCATCGCGGTGGTGTAAGGAAGGAGAATCTGATTGTCGGGATCATACCAGCCCAGGCGCCCCTTGGGCTTAAGCACGCCGACTACTTTGAACCGCACCGTGCCGATGGTAATTTTTCGTCCGAGTGGACTGATGGCGCCAAAGAGCCGCTGGGCGGTTTCCGGTCCAATCACCGCGACGGAGGCCAGATCGCGCACGTCGAAATCGTTGAGATTGCGTCCGCTCTGAATCTGATAATTGTGGATTTTCAGCCAGGTCGGAGCGATGCCGATGTTATTGCAGCGCGTGAAATTACCATTCCATTTGACGGGTTCCGATTGCGCGACGACCGGCGAGATTCGCTTGATTCCCGGGATTTTGAGGATAGCCCGGGCGTCGCCGACGGTCAAAGGCTCGGCGACCCCATTGAGCACCGGGGGAATCCGCGGGGTATGCGGGAATATCATAATGGTGTTTTTACCCATTCGGGATACCGAGCTGAGTATCTTTCGCCTGATGCCGTTGCCCAGCGCCATCATGGCGATCACGGCCGCCACGCCGATAATCATCCCCAGCATGGTCAGAGCGGCGCGCAATTTTCCGGCCCACATGCTGCGCAGGGCGATCTTAAGAGTTGTCCATATAAGCATAAAAACTCTAATGCCGCCAGGGGGTCCACATGCTCTGGGCGTTGCCCAAGTGTATCTGAACCTTCTGGCCCTCCCGCAAACCGCCGGTAACCTGCCAATCCAGGTCGTTCCTTTTACCCAGGTTGACCGTTCGTATTGTGGTGGAACCATTGGGATTGACTACCGCGACCGTGTCCAGACCGTTGTTGATTACCACCGCCTGCAACGGGATATAGAGAACATTCTTAAGTTTGTCGGCGAAAATATCGACGTCCGCGGTCATGCCCGGTTTCAGAAGGTCCTTGTTCTTACCGAGCACCTCAATCTTGGCCTCAAACGTAATGATGTTGCTGTTAATAATGGCGTTGCTGTTGCTGTTCTGGTCCTGGATGGAAACCGGGGCGATCAGTTCGACGCGGCCGGGAAACACTTCGCCAGGAGCACCGGGCGCCGTGATTTGCACTTTGTCGCCGATGCGCACGTGGTTGATATCGCTTTCATTGATGGTGGCGTTAACAAAAATGTGGGATAGATCAACGATGTTCATCACGGTCGTCCCGCCGCCCACATTGGTCAGGGCGGAAGAAATGACCTGGCCGGGTTGCACATACACCGTGGACACTACGCCGCTGATCGGCGCCTTCACATGGGTGTATTTCAGATTGGTTTCCGCCTGGTTTCTTTCCTGTCTTTTACTTTCCACCGCCACGTGCGCCAACTGCACGTTGAGCTTCTGGAGCTGGACTTGCAGCGCCTGGGTTTGGAGTTGTTCCATCTGCACCTGGGCCAGCCGCAGCGATTGCTGATCCCGAACCAGCGTGGTTTTATCGTTGTCGAACGTCTGCTGGCTGGCAAGCTTTTCCACCAGCAGCGTCTGGTCCCGGTGGAGATTGAGCTGATCATTAGCGACTTGCGCCTCCATGGAGAGTAAATTAGCCTGGTCATTCTCGCGCGTGGTGATTAGATTATTCTTGGCGATTTGGTAGTTCAGCTTGCTGGTCTGATAATTCAATTTTGCTTGTTGGAGATTCTGCCTGGCAATGTTGAGCGCTTGCTCTTCCACGGTGGGATCCACATTCAGGATGATCTGGCCTTTTTTAACCGGATCGCCGATCACCTCATAAGGTTTGCTCCTGATCTGCCCGCCCGCCAGGCATTTGATATTTACCGTGCGGTTGGCCTGCACCGTTCCGGTGGCGTACACGTGCACCGCCAGCGTCCCGCGCCGCACCGTCGCCGTTGGGAGCGGTTTGGGCGGGTCCGTCTGGTGCGTGCTTCGATAGTATTGATAGACGGCCAGCGCCACACCCGCCGCCGCGATCATCGCACCGATTTTGATCCATTTTTTCATCATCTAAGCCGTCGCCATAAGCTCGTTGCGCCCTATGTGCGCATGCTCAATCTGAATGACAATCCGGCCATCACGAATCTGCATCTCCCGTCCGCAGTGACGGGCCACCCCGGCATCATGCGTGACGATGACAATGGTGCGCCCCTGATCATGAAGCCGATGAAACAATTCCAGAATGTCCCGGCCGGCACGGGAATCGAGATTGCCGGTTGGCTCGTCGGCCAGAATAATGTCGGGATTGTTGGCCAAAGCGCGGGCAATGGCTACACGCTGGCGTTGTCCGCCGGAAAGCTGGGATGGTTCGTGCTTGAGTCTGTTGCCCAGACCAACCATCTCCAACGCCTGGCTTGCCGCCGCGGTAGCGTCATGCCGACCGGCGTACAGCAGAGGCAGCTCCACATTTTCCAGCGCGGAAAGCCGCGGCAGAAGATTGAAATTCTGGAATACAAAACCAATATGCCGGCTGCGTATTTTGGCCAGGGAGTCGCCGGAGAGTTTCGCCACATCTGTCCCGTCAAGCAGATACGAACCCGAATCAGGGCTGTCCAGGCAGCCGATAATGTTCATGAGAGTGGTCTTGCCGCTGCCGGAGGGTCCGGTGATGGCGACCATCTCGCCGCGATCGATTTGCATACTCACCGCGGCGAGCGCCAGTACATCGGAATCGCCGATGCGGTAGCGCTTCACAAGGCGGTGGGCTATAATCAACGAAGAATTCTTATGGGAAGGTTCCGTATTCATGGCGCTTTTATCATCGCTGATTTATACGTTGGAAACAAGCATGCTCGCATACGCGCACCTGCTTTACGGCGCGGCCGCGCCCGTCCCGGTTATAATGCCAAACGCCTGATGGTTCCCGAAGTTGCGGACATTGCGGAAAATTCCGCAAAATATAGAACAATTATATATGTTCACAATTGCTTATTGCGAGCAACCGCTTTACAGACGGGGGCAATCACGGAACAAGAATAATTTCGTTCGGCGAGGTCGGTTCCTCCCGGCCGGTGTAATGAAGGCGCGGCGGGTTGCCGATCGCCCAGATATTGTGCTGATTCGGCCCGACATTCGGCGTTGTCGCCCATCGCACGCAGCCATTGTTATAAAGAATATTCTGGCCGACGCCGCCATGATTGAAGGAATTAAACTGCGCCGAGGTTACGTTCCGACCGGAAAACAGAGGATTGCTGTCCGCCAGCACCACGATGTTACCGGAGCCATTCCATTGGTAATGGTAGGGCGAAAGCTGGTCCAGATAGCTATAGCTGACTGTACGCCACGATAGGCGCCTCCGGCGAGCCGCAAAAGTCCGGATCGGGCAGGCCGGACAAACCAGGCGATTCCAAGAAATATAGCGGGCATGGCCAAGGACCAGCGGCGTCAGGTTGGCCAGATTGCAGTGCGCATCGGAGGAGCGGGCCAGTGAACCGGTCAGCCGCCGCGGCAGCCAGTTTCGATCATGTGGCGGGGCAATCTGCGGAAGCTGGTTTGCGTTAGCGGCGGCATACTGGCCAAACGCGCCAGCCAGTTGTACGAGGTTGTCCGCACAGGCGGTGCGCAGAGCTTGCGTGCGGGCCTGTATCAGGAGCGGAATTCCAATTATAAAAATTATGATTAAGGCCGCCACCATGGCAAGAAGGTTTATCTTGCGCACGTCCCAACTCCGTCGGAAGCGTCGCTTCCCGCCACGGGGCAATACGCCGATGGGGAGAGATTGAACCTTTTCCCGCCTGATTCGCGCCATCACGCGCGCCGCCAGATCGCTTGGTGCCGCCGAAGTTGGGAATTGCGCCAGCACCTCAAATACCGCGCGGATGCGCCGCAGTGCTTCATCCTGGCCATCGCCCGGCGCCGCGGTGTGTCCCGCAGAGCCGGCGCCTTCGCTCAGCAGAAGGTCCACAAAGGTCGCCTCGGTTTCGCTTAGACCATCGACCGGGGAACCCTCCTCCGGGAAGGGACCTTGCTGTTGCGATGAATTGGGCATGGATGGCCTCAAAAAACCATGTACGATTGAATGGCCGTGCGATCCGCGCACCGGTCATTGCTTATTTATTCTTCCGTTCCAGAGCCGAGCGAACTGGGCTAATCCCGCATGGAGACGGCTTTTTACAGTTCCCAGTGGAATGTCCAGTATTTGAGCGATTTGCTTGTAGGCGAAGCCGTGAAAATAGCTTAGCAACAGAACCTCGCGATACCTGTCCGGCAATTTCGCCAGCGCCTGGCGGACGGCCTGCTTGTCTTCATCCTGCATCAGGCGCTCGGGCGCCGAGGACACATCCGCCTCCATCAGCTCCACATAACTGGACCTATCGTTGCCCGCCTCCGTTCCCGTCAAACTATCGAGCGACTGCACGGTATGGCGCACGTTCAATCGCAAATAGTCACGCGCCTTGTTCGCCGCTATCGTAAAAAGCCAAGGCCGAAAACGCCGAGTCGAGTCGAAACTGCGCACGTTGCGATAAACCAGGATGAAGGTCTCTTGAAATAAATCCTCGGCAACCACGGCGTTATTGACGAACCTTTGCAGAAACGCGAACAACTCCTGCTCATAGCGCGACAAAAGCTCGGCGATCGCCGTCTCATCGCCCTTGGCGAAATCGGCTATAAGTTCTTCATCTGTGGCCATCAGGCCCATCCTTCCTACGTTTGAATCACCGGAATGGTTCGCCGCAGCCCGGAAAACCACACTCTTTCACAATACTGAAACTCTGACCGCCTGAAAACCGTTCCGCCATCACCTGATTTTAGGGAGGAAGCCCGCTTTTTGTCCCACACCCATGTATTGAGCACGCTTTACACCGCCTGATCCTCAGGCGTTTGCGGACCCGAGTACAGTAAACTTACCCGCCGTCGCGGGCAATTTGCTCCGCCAGTTGGATCAAGCGAGTCAACACCGGTTCGCAAGCCGGGTCGATCCGTCGCGATTCCCGCAGCCATTGCATTTGGGCCCACGGCGCGGCCTGACCGGGATGGCGCGACTGCCAGCGCAGCGCCAGCCCCTCCCAAGCCGCCAACAGCGATTCCTTGGCAAGTCCATGTGCCGGTTCGCCTTCTGTAAAGAACCCCGGTCCCGGCAAGGTTACGGTCATGTTTTCCGGTGACGCTGGTTCGTAGAGCGCGGCCGGGTCTCTCGTGAACCGCACCGGCAAGCCGGCGGCAAAGGTTGGATCCGCCGGCGAGCTGATCCGCCAACGTTCCCTCCGTCCACATAACACAAGAGCTTCCAGCGGCAAGCCTCTGCTTCGCGCCAGGCGCATAATATAACGGCTTTGTTGAACCGCGCGCGGACCGGAACAAATCATCGTTCCCGCTCCCCACCGTATCAACCGCGCCGCCGCCTGGCGCTGTGCGGCGCGGCGCCAGGGATCGACAATCACAATGAGTCCATCGCCGGCTTGGCGACGCAACTGACGGCAGGTCTCCAACAACGGTAAATACAGCCGGCTCAGGCTATAAGCGTCGCCGCGCCGCCAGGCGATGGACTCGGCCGTTTCCAGCACCCGCCGCGCCGGCATATAAAGACCCGCGGCGAGGCAGCGCTCACCGGCGGCCCAGCAGGTCAACATCCGCCGCGCCGCGGAAGAATGATTGCATGGCGAGGCCATGTTTCCGATGATCAGGGACGGCATTGCAACTGTCAAAGGGGCTTCTCGGCCGTGTAGCATTTCAATAGAAGTGTCAGGGGTTAACGTTTCAATAGAATTGTCACCCCCCGGGGGAGGCTGTCAAGCCGGCGGGGTGTTCGCGACAGGTTCGCAGGGGAGTCGTGCAAGCCGCGGCACCGCGTTACAATGCCGTCTTTGGATCGGAACGCGGGACATGGCGGAAAAAAAACGCAAAATACTTGTGACTTCGGCTTTGCCCTACGCCAACGGCGCCATTCACATCGGCCACCTCGTTGAATATATTCAGACGGATATCTGGGTCCGATTTGAACGCCTCCAGGGCCACGAGGTCATTTATCTTTGTGGCGATGACGCCCACGGCACTCCCATCATGCTCCGCGCCCGCCAGGAAGGAATCGCGCCCGAGCAATTCATTGAACGCATGAATCGTGAGCACCAGGACGACTTCGCCCATTTCGACATCAGCTTTGACGAGTATTATTCCACCCATTCGCCCGAGAACGAGGCTCTGTGCCGCCGCTTTTACCAGCGTCTGCGGGAAGGCGGGCACATTGTGGAACGCGCGATTGAACAGTTTTTCGATCCGGTGGAGAAAATTTTTCTTCCCGATCGGTTCATTAAGGGCGCCTGTCCCAACTGCCGCGCCCCCGATCAATATGGCGACTCCTGCGAAGTCTGCGGCAAACATTATGACCCGACCGAATTGATTAACCCGAAAAGCGCCATCAGCGGCGCCGTGCCGGCCCGCAAGGTCAGCTCTCACTTCTTCCTGCGTCTGGAAAACTTTCGTCCCCGCCTGCGGGAGCTTGTGCGGGGCGGGATGGTCGATACCTCCGTAGCCAACAAGCTCGAAGAATGGTTCGCCGGGGAACTCAAAGACTGGGACATTACCCGCGATGCGCCGTTTTTTGGATTTCCCCTTCTTGATTCCGATTCCCGGCGGGAAAAATTCTTCTACAACTGGTTCGACGCGCCCATCGGCTATCTGGCGGCCCTGGCCCATCGCCTCTCCCGGACGAATCCCGCTTTATCGGGAGGCGAAGGAGCCGAAAACCTCTGGCAGTCGCCGGAACTCGAAATTCGCCATTTCATAG
The DNA here is from genome assembly GCA_021831565.1 of Planctomycetota bacterium. Classification (GTDB taxonomy): domain Bacteria; phylum Planctomycetota; class Phycisphaerae; order WQYP01; family WQYP01; genus JAKBMM01. The sequence continues at coordinate 4,863 of JAKBMM010000008.1, read as the reverse complement.
GAAAGGACATCGTCTATTTCCATGCTCTGTTCTGGCCGGCCATGCTCCTGGGCGCCGGTTTGCGTCCTCCGGCGAAACTTTGCGTGCACGGCCACCTGACCATCCATGGTGGAAAAATGTCCAAGAGCCGGGGGACCCTCATCAGCGCCCGCCAGTACGCCGCTTATCTTGATCCGCAGTGGCTGCGCTATTATTTTGCCACCCGGCTCGCGGCGTCGCCGACGGATATCGACCTGAACTTCGCCGATTTCCGTGGGCGGATCAACAGCGAGCTGGTTGGAAAACTCGCTAATCTCATCAGCCGCGCCGCGCCGATGTTGGTACGGCTCTTCGATTCGCAGACGGGCGTGCCGGTGGTCGGGGCGCTGCCTCTGCTGAAGGAATTCCGGGATGCGGCGCCGGACATCGCCGCCGGTTACGAAGAGCTTGATTTCGCCGGCGTGACCCGGCGGATATGCGCTCTGGCGGACAAGGCCAATAAATTCGTGGAGGATCAGGCTCCCTGGGCGCTGGTGAAAAGTAAAATTGAAGAGGCGCGCGGGGTGCTGACGGCGGCACTGGAATGTGGACGAATTTTAACGATTTACCTCAAGCCGATTCTGCCTCGTTTTGCGCAGAAGGTCGAGCGATGCTTAAATGTTCCCGCCCTGACCTGGTCCGATGCGCAGTCGTCGATGCCTTCGCATCGCATCAACGCCTTCGAGCATCTTGTGGAACGAATTGAAGAAAGGCGAATTCAAGCCATGCTGGATGAAAATAACCCTGGTGCGGCGAGAGCCGCAGAGATGCCGGTCGCGGACATTTTACCGCGCGATGAAAAGATCGAACCGCCGGCGCCCATCTGTACCCTTGATCAGTTCAACGCCGTGGACCTGCGCGTGGCGCGGGTGATCGCGGCCGAACCGATTGCACAAGCCGACAAGCTCGTGCGGCTGGTGCTCGACGCCGGACCTTTGGGACAGCGGACCGTGCTCGCGGGCGTCAAGAAAGCTTATACGGTCGAGCAGTTGGTTGGCCGCCTGGTCATTTTTTGTGCCAACCTGGCGCCACGGAAGATGAAATTCGGCGTGAGCGAAGGGATGATCCTGGCCAGCGGGCCGGGTGGAGTGGATATATTTTTGCTTTCCGTCGACGCCAGCGCTTCGCCGGGACAGCGTGTGCATTAAGTAAGAGCAAACGTGGCGTTGCAGTGTGCAATAGTCGGCCTTGAAACGATCCAGTGCGACTGGATCGAGGCGATCCGTCAATCCAGCCAAAGCGACTGGTTCAGGCTTGTCGCCGTCGGTCACGAACACATGCCCGCGGCCCGGGCACTGGGCCAGGTATTCGACGTACCTTTTTATGTCGATCTGCGCCGTATGATGCTGGAAATAACTCCCCAGATCGTGCTTATTGACCGGCCCGCGAGCTTACCGGTGGATTTTATCGAGGCTTGCCTGCAACAGGGCATCGGCGTGTTCAGCCTGGGTCCACCCGTGCATACCCTGGCGGAAGCGAGCCGGCTGGCCCAGATGCTCGAGCCGCGTACTCCCCGGCTCTATATCTGGCCGCGAATGTCCCAGGGTTGGGCCTATCAGCTTTGCGAGCAGACCGAAGATTATTTGCGCGGCGGCTATTTTCTGACCGGACGCTGGTCCGCGGTGAATCACGCCCTGGCCCGTGACTGGCGCGCCTCGGACGGAATCGTCCGTTCTCTTTCCGTGCTGGCTTGGGACGCCTGCCGTACCGTGGTGGAACTTCTCGGAGTTCCCGCCGCTCTCTACGCTTGCGTGCAGGGCGCCATCGGCGGCGGAGACCGATTCATCGACGCCACCGGCTGTGTCAGCATGACCATGCGCTTTGTCGAAGCCACCGCCTCCCTGGTTATCACCGACCAGGAACTACCCGCCCGTCGCAGGCTGGAGATTTTCAATCGTCTCGGAACGCTGGTGCTGACTGATCAGTCGTATCGGTTCACTTCCGCCGGCGACGGCAAACCAAAGGAAGAAGATTCCCTTGCGCCCCCACCCGCCTGGCGCGCCCGGCAGCAGGAATTAGAGGAATTTTGCCGGCATTTTATCATGGCCCCTTCGCCCAATCGCGGCTGGAATCATCTACTGACTGAAACCGCCTCCATGATGACCGCCATGCTGGTCTCCCACCGAACCAACAACGCCGAATCGCCGCAGCATTTCTGCGGCCTGCACGGATAAGAATGATATTGGGGAGAACATCCACTTTCAGGATATGAGAAGTTCCGTGGCTGAGGGCCGCCGCGCTTCGCCGGCGACTCTCGCAGGAGCGTAAAATCCCGCCCGCTATGGATTCTCAAGCAACGCCGCCGTATTCGCCGTCGCCTTGGTTTCGGCATGGCGCCCGCTTCTGCCGTCGGCGGCGGCGTGTGGTTTGGGAGCCAGGATCATAATCATTCGCCGGCCTTCCAACTTCGGCTCGCGCTCAATTTTACCCAGCGCTTCGAGGTCGGTGTGGAATTTTTCCAGAATCTTCCGCCCCAAGTCCACATGCGCCATCTCGCGCCCGCGGAACATAAGATTGAACTGAACTTTGTGGCCTTCCTGAAGAAACTTGCGCGCCTTATTCGCCGTGGTATTCTGGTCGTGCACGTCGATTTTCACGCTTCGGATCCGCAATTCCTTCAGTTGCTGCACGTGGGAACCGGCGTGGGATTTCTGCTCTTTTTTGCGCTGTTTATACTTCCACTTTCCGTAATCCATAATGCGGCACACCGGCGGTCGCTCCCGCGGCGAAACCTCCACCAGGTCCAGACCGGTCTCGCGCGCCACGCGCAGCGCCTCGACGATCGGCACAATGCCAAGCTGCTCATTACTTTGGTTGATTAACCGGACGGGCGAAATGCGAATCTGATCGTTGCAACGCAACCCATGTTGGCTAATGGTCGATGCTCCTGCAAAACTTCTGGTTGCCGGCCTCCCCGGGTTCGGCCCAAGACACCAGAATAGGTTATATTTAACATCCGGCGCGTCCGGAGTCAAAGGGTGATTGGAAGGGTGTCCTGGACCGGAGGGTGGATGGTGCGATAAACTTTTGAACTCATTTGTCGTATAATGAGATACGCTAATCCGCGGCTTTAGAGCGTTTGGACATCGCCGGGTGGCCGGGGAGAAGAGGCGTGTTATTGAGTCAGGAGCAAACGTGTCATGAGTCAATTTTTCGGTTCGGATCGTACCGGTTACAGCGACTCGCTGGTTCCTACCAGCCAGGCCGACATTCTCGAACAGCGTAATTTCATCACCAAGGTTTTCGGTTGGATGACTCTTGGCCTGGCGATCAGCGCCATTGTCGGTTTGCTGCTGGATCGTTCGCCGCAGACCGTCATGGCCCTTGAGAAGAGCTGGCTTCTCGTGATGATTGTTCAGCTCGCCCTGGCGTTCGGCCTGAGCTTGGCCATCAATCGCATCAGCGCCGCGCTGGCCACGCTGCTGTTTCTGGCGTACAGCGCTTCCATCGGCCTGACGCTGGCTATTGTTATGCTCCTCTTCACGCGCCAATCCATTTATTCCACGTTTTTTGTGACCGCCGGCACATTCGGATCCATGGCGCTTTACGGGTACGTGACCAAGCGCGATCTGACCTCCATCGGACACCTGGCGGGCATGGCCCTAATGGGAATCATCATCGCCATGGTGGTGAACATGTTCATGGGCAGCGCCCAGCTTAATTACATCATTTCCATTATCGGCGTAGTGGTGTTCGTGGCACTGACCGCTTACGATACCCAGAAGATTAAGTACATGTATATGGTGGGCGCAGACGGTTCCGAAGCGCACCAGAAGGCCGCCATCATGGGCGCGTTTACGCTTTATCTGGATTTTATCAACCTGTTCCTGTTCCTGCTGCAGCTCATGGGCCGCCAGCGCGACTAAAAGGCGGTCATCTGAAAAGGATTAATCGGAATCCAGAATACAGGAGTCACGGTAACGGGAATCGATACGGTCCCGATGCCGTTGGCGTCCGTGGCGGAGACAGTAACGATCGCCTGAGTTGTTCCCGGACTGAAGGTATGCAACACGGTTCGCGTCGCGCCGGACACGCTCTGAATAGCTGTTCCATCTCCCCAGTTGATGCTCCAATTATGTACGGGATCGCCGGCTTCGGTGGTTGGAGAAAGCTCCAAGGGGTAGGGATGCCATTGAAGGATTTTCGCCGGGCCGGTGGCTATGGGAACCGGAGCGATATAGGAAACCATAACGGGGATTGAAGCCCCCGCTACCGGACCGTTGGTGGTTAGTGCGTTGATGCGTATCTGGTACGAATGGGCGGCATCGGCGTAAGAGTGCGTGTACGAGGTTTTCGATCCGGAGGACGAATGGGTGGTTGTTCCGTCGCCCCAGTCGATAACCCAGCCGGTGACGGCATCGGATAAGCTTGAGGAGAGATTCAGCGTGTACCGCTGGTTCTCATCGGTCGGAGCGATCAACGAACCGGTAATCCGCGGACGATCGGCTGGTATGGATGCTGCCAGTGATTGAATGGAAACCATAAGACCAGACGGGTTGCACAGATGGGTCCGGAGCCGCACGGCCCTGGCGCAGAGGCCCGCGCTGAAAATGACAACCGCTCCCAACAACACCCCTGGCCAACATCTCCTGGCGCAATGGCGCAATAAGTTCATAAGGCGCCTCGGTAAACTTCTTACATTATACCGCGACTCCGCAAGATTTAAGCCAAAATCGTATCTTGTAGGACCGGCGCGCCCTTGTGTTGCTTGATTTCTTGTAACCGTTCACGGCTTGTGGTGGCAAGCCACCACAATATATAGACTGGCGCGCTCGGGCCAAAGGTGGTACAAGATGAAGGATGGAACGCAGCTACCGCGAAACTGAGGTCAAGCGTCTCATCGCC
>JAKBMM010000007.1 GCA_021831565.1 Planctomycetota bacterium | reverse complement strand
ATTGGCGTGAAGGGCAAGTCGGTGCGCGTCAATGGCCAGCCGGTTCCGATCGTGCGCCGCGGCGCGGTGCGCAGTTACGTGCGGCTTACCGGTCCCGGCCGCTACGTCCTCCAAGGCCGGTGATGAAATTGAATTATCTCATCTTTGGCGGCGCGGAGCATGGCTCACGGCCGGGGGTGATGCCGGCGATGGACATTTCGCAGGCGGTCGGAGTCGACGTGCGTATAAATCTGGGTGGTGCTGACATTGGAGTGGCCCAGGAGTTCCTGCACCACCCGTAGATCGGCCCCGCCGGAGAGCAGGTGCGTGGCGAAAGTGTGTCGAATGGTATGGGGGTGAATGTGTCGCAGACCGGCGGCGCTGGAAATCCGCGCCAGTCGCTGCCAGAGCACAATGCGGTTGACCGGCCGGCCGGAGCGGGAGAGAAATACCTCTTGCCGCGGCAAGCCTTTGACCGCCAGCAATCGCGGGCGCAGATTCGCCAGGTAGATGTTGAGCGCCGCCTGCGCGGGTTTTCCGATCGGCACAATCCTTTCCTTTCGCCCCTTGCCGAGAACGCGAATGACGCCCAGGTCCGGATGCAGATCGTGCAGAGTCAAATCGGCCAGTTCGCTGGCCCGCAGACCGCAGGCGTAGAATAATTCGATGATCGCCTGGTCGCGTTGCGCCAAAGGATGGGCGGGATCAACGGCTCTGAGCAGGGCGTTCATCTGATCGCGTCCCAATACCTCCGGTAATTTTTTCCAGGCGCGGGGCGTCTCGAGCAGTTCGGTGGGATCCTGAGGGCATAAACCGCGGGCCTTGCAAAAACGGAAAAACATTTTTAGCGTCGCGGTGTGCCGCACAATGCTGGAGATCCGCATGTTGCGCTGAACCTGAAGATGCCGCAGATATCGGCCGATGGTCGAAGTGTCGGCGCGGTCCGCCGCCGCGCCGGCGGCGGCGCAGAAAGCGAAAAAGGCAAGCAGATCCAAACGGTAGGCGAGCAGGGTATTTTTCGCCAGCCCCAGTTCCATTTCGATGTACATCAGAAAGTCGTTCAGGGCGGTTCCCTTCGCGGACAGCGCCGGCGCCGCCATGCCGGCGGCGGAGCGAGCCTGAGTTTTGCGGCGCACTGCGCCCATGGGAAGTCCTCCGATCCGTACCGCATGTTACAACACAGCCCCCGGCTTCTGCCGGTCCGCGGTGGATGTATTATAGATATTCATATCAACAATTTCTGCAGTTTTCCTCTTTTTCAGCCAGCCGGCGAGCCGGCTCGCCAGCGTCGGGGCATCCGTGTCGTCTCCCACCGGAATATACAGCCCCGTCTCGCCCCGCCGAAACAGATGATGCGCCAGGAGGCGCACGACTTCCTGCGTCGGCACGCTCCTCCCGGCCGCACGGTTCACCGTGGCGCGCCGGGCGATACGGGTCGCCCACCGGGCGCATGCGGACGCGACATCGGGCACGGCCACCTCCGGCCAGGGTTCGATACGGTCCGCTTCCACCAGGAACGGTTCGATCCAATGGGCGGTGCGACCGCGTTCAATTGCCAAGTACGCCCACTGGTCCAGACAGCGCAGGTGGGTGAACGCCGGATCCTCCAATTCGTGGAATCTCCGGAGTTTATCCTGCAGGTGGGCGGCCAAATGAAAATCCATCCGGCGGGCTGCGGCGCGCATGGCTTGTTCGATGCCGCGTCGCCATGGCAAGGCCGTTTCCGCCGCAGCGCCTCCGTCTCGACTGAAAGTCCCGATTTCCGAACGAGTCGAAGCCGGGCGATCGGGGCGTCTGGTGGAGGTGGATAGAAATTCAACCGCCTCCCGAATCCGCGCGCGATAGGCGTCCACGGTTATACTGCCATCACAAGGCGCCGGACATTTACCCATGTCCTTGTAGGCACAGGCGCGGGCATGAGGCGCCTGGCGGAAAATTTCGTAATAACGGCAAAGATCGAAGATATCTTCCAGCGCGTGTATCAAGGTTTGACTGCTGGACCGGCTCGGCAGAGGACCCCAGCATAGATCCACCCCGCCTGTGGGGTTGGTGCCATTCTGAAAATGCGGAAAAGATTCATCGGGATTGACGTGAATAAACCATGCGTCCCTCCAACCCAACATGCCGCGGTAATGATCGGGAAACCAGGCCCGTGCGCTACGGTAATACCACCAGTTGGCGGCGAAAGCGCTGCCCACACGGCGATATCGAACCTCCCGCGTAATGGAACGGTAATCAATGCGCGGCGCGTCGTCGGTTGTCCGCGAATCCGGCGACAGGCGCCGGCGCAGGGCATGGCGCAGATCTGCCGTGGTGGCCAACAATAGCGGTCGCCTGCTGGCGTCGAGCAGCGCGTACACGGCCGGCTGGGCCGGGAAAGACTGCGGCGGATCGGACGAAGCAAGGGACAGCGCGATAGACACGGGTAAAATTATGTCCACATTTTCAACCCGGCTCATGAGAAGCCACCTCCGGGCAGGCGCGGATCACACCGGCATTCCGGTAATCACGGTCTCGAACGTAAGCATGCCGTCGCACATTCCCTGGCAATTCGCCACGACCCGCCGCCGGTTCATTTGGGCCATTTGGGCGATGATATAGAACGAGTTGGGCGGCACCACGGTGCCGCGAAAGCGTGTGCTGTCCGCCTTGGCAAAGCCGATAAAGCCCATTTCAGGCCTCATGATGCGGGTTACATAGGCGCAGAGCTGCGCTGCGGATTCCAACATCAGTACGCCCGGCATCAACGGCCGGCCGGGAATATGTCCGCGTACCCAGAATTCATCCAAACCAACATGTTTAACGCCAACCGCGGTCATTTTGTCATAATCAATATGAATGATGCCGCTGAGTTGTTCCATTTCGTACCGATGCGGATTAACTTTACGGATTTCCTCAATTGGAATGGTTATCTTGTTCAGATCCAGTTTTCCCAAGTCGTATAAAAACTGCGGCGCCATCAGCCATGCAACTCCAATAAAACATATCGTAGCGTGTGTCGTTATAAACCCGAACCCGACCACAGGCAAGCCCGCCTCCGAACTTTCCGCCCATTGGCCGGGAAGACGACCTGTTATAAAATGTGCGGGTTCCTCAGGAACGTGCGCACCCAGCGGCGGGTAGCGGGAAAATTCTAACATGCAGGAGAATAGATGAACCGCCGATACGCCAGCACACTTTTCCTCTTGGCCGCCGCTTTGCTGGTTGGGGATGGGAGCATTCCCCATGCGGCCGCAGCGGCGTCTATTCGAATCGCCGCAACCTTGCCACCCACCACAACTTCCCAGCCGGTGTTTCATCCGGTCGCGGCAACACCGCTCCACAAAATCCGGACAAATGCCGGAAAGGCCGCGCGCACTGGCAAGACCACCCTGCCGGCATTTTCTCCACCGACTTTGCGCGAAGGAATGATTCTGACCAATGTGCCCGGTTGGCTGGTTCCATCGCCGACGGATCGCTATCCGCGTTTATCCTTTCTCCACCCGCGGCGCGGGTGGCCGAAGTTTGTTCGACTCTTGCCTTGTTTGCCGTTGGAAGAACTGCAAGCGGCCAACCGAATTCATCTTATTTTTGTTGTGGACGGGCAGGTAAGCGTCTATCACGGACAAGCTTATCTGCTGCTGGATCCCGACATCCGTTTGCTGCCAATCGCGGCGGCGCCCCAGGCGGCGCGGTATTTCCAGGCGATCAACCGCGTCCGGGCGGGCCGGGAGAATCCCAGAAAGATTCTGCAACGGCTCCTGCGTCATCATATTCTTCAACCGATCCATTGGCGCTCGCCCCTGTTGCCCACCGCAACGGTGAAATCCAATATTCATTCGCCCGTACCGGCGGAACCGACACACTGGCGGGCACGACGGGAGGGAAGCTATATCTGGAATCGGCTGGGAAGACTGATTCATGACCCCCGCAGCGGGGCGTGGCTGTTTGCTTTTGCGGCCAATCGCCATACGCGGGAAAGTCCCACCATCATGCTTCTTCCATGCCATTGGCTTTCGGTCATGCAAAGGCTGGACAAGGCGCAAGGCGCAACCAAAGCGTTCCGCATCAGCGGTCGCGTCACCGAGTACAAGGGGAGGAATTATCTGCTTCTCACCTACGTCCAGGCTTTTCAAAACCTGGGGCGATTTTGAGAGGATCGCCCAGGGGTTTGCCAAGCAATTGCCGCTTGTGTTTGAGAAACTTCATGTGGTGATCCAGATGATCGACATACATCCGCACCATCTCAGCCAGCGTGATTCGGCCGCGTTGATTGTGCGCACCGGCGCGCGCGAACGCCGCGGCGGGTAGACGGTTGAGTATGTCTCCGGTCAGCAGGCGGTTCTTCTGAAATATTTCCGCCGCGCGAGCGGCGTCCAGTTGATCGTAAAAGAGATTGCGGGCAAATGCGCTTTCATCGAACCCGATCAGGGTGGGATTATTTTCCGCAATGATGCGTTTCATGCGGTCGGATGCGATCAGATCGCTATCCATCAGGTGCAGTACGATCTGGCGGATGCTCCAGGTATTCGGGACGGGAAACATATTCAGGTCGGCGGCGGTAAGCCCCGCAATGGCCGCGGGCAATAGAGACGCTCCACGGATGTATTCGTCAATGATGGCGCGGTCCATAGATGATCCTCCGTGTCCCTTGCCCGCGGTAATGTATCAAAAAGGCGTCGCGCGGCACACAAGACATTGCTGCGGATCAAAGGGGCGGCTGGGCGCGCATTTCCAGAATTTTTTTGCGAATACTTTGAGCATTCTGGCGTATCTGTTGCATAACTTTCCGCACCCGCGTACCGGCTTGCCTGTTGCCGCCACCGGCCTTGGCGATGTCCTCCGCCACTTGCTCCACGAGGCTCTTGAGTTGTTCGTACTCTTCCATGGTACTGTTGCTCCTTTTCTTATATTTTATCGGCCGCTGGTAGGTGCTGGTTGCAGTAAAATTTAAGTGTTATTGGATATGGTGCTCTAAAGTTACTAATTACCGTTTAAATATTTCATATTTATGTTTATTATATTCGTATTCATCAATGTTACGGTGAGGACTTCTCTTGGCGCACTGGATCAATATTCTTTTTGGTCGATGCGGTGCTTACCGCGGGTGCAGCTTGTGTTGGCGAAGCGTTACCCGGAGTATCCGGCTTGGATGCGGCGGCAGGCTTATCTTTTTTCGCCGCCTTTTGATAACTCTCGGAGCGGTAATCCGTTTCATAAAAGCCGCTGCCACGGAAAATAACGCCCGCACCGGCGGAAATCAGCCGATTGACAGCCAGCCGGCCGCAGCGGGGGCATTTGCGGAGAGGTTTGGCGGTAATGGACTGAAATTCTTCAAATTCCCAGCCGCATTTGGAACAACGATATTCATAAGTCGGCATAAAGACATCCAGAATAAAAAATGTAGTTCATTGGTTATCCGGCGCTACGCTTACCTTGACCTTGGCCGGTCGTAACACGCGTTCGCTGATCTTATAACCACGCTGCAGGGTTTGCAGAACGGTCAACGGCGGGCAGGCGGACGTCGTTTCCCGCGCAATGGCTTCGTGCCAGTGCGGGTCAAAAGGCGCACCCGTCGGGTCATAGGATTCTATCCCCCGCTGCGCCAGGACCTTTCTCAGTTCGTCATAAGTTATTTTCACACCTTGGAGCAGGGTGGCCGCGTCGGTTTTCGATGGATCCGCGCTCAGGGCGCTTTCGAAGTGATCAAGCACGTCGAGCATATCACGGGCGAAGTCGCCTTCCGCCAAACGGCGGGCGTCAAGAATCTCTCGGGCGCCGCGTTTTCTTAGGTTTTCAAAATCGGCCTGCCAGCGTACCAGGCGCTGCCGCAGATCATCCGCCTCGGCGATGGCCGCTTCCAGCGTGCCCGTTTCGGGTGAAGATTCCACCGGAGGTTCATTTTCCAAAGGGGATTGATTGCGCGGCGGACGCTTCGTGTTTTCATCTTTGCCGGTATTGCCATTTCGGTTTTGTTTCATATAGGACCTTCCGATTGATTTTTACCGTCTCCCCGGATTCTATTTCTTATGGGTGTCCGATCCGGCGGCGGAGGGCGAATCTGATTCCGCCCGTGTCCCCACAAGATAGTCGCGTAATTTTTCAAAGAAATTCTTTTGCGCCGGAAGAACGCTATGCTCCTCGGAGGCGGCATATTCCCGCAACAACTGCTCCTGTTTGCGCGAAAGTTTCCGCGGAACTTCCACGATGATTTGCGCCAGCAGATCACCTTGCCGCCCGCCGCGAACGTCGGGCAGCCCCAAACCTTTCAGTTTGAGAACATGACCGAACTGGGCGCCAGGTTCGATGTGCAGTATCGATTTACCGAACAAGGTTGGAATCTCAATGTCGGCTCCCAGCGCGGCCTGGGCGATGCTGATCGGCACATCCACCACCAGGTCGTGATCTTGCCGGCGAAAAAACGGATGTTCCTGAATGCGAACATACACATGCAAATCTCCACGCGATCCGCCGTCGTCGCCCGGCTCCCCCTCGCCGCGCACCCGTACCGCTTGGCCGTCGTGAATGCCGGCGGGAATTTTTACCACGATTTTACGTTGGAGCGGACTGCGCCCGGCTCCGTCGCAGTGGGGACACGGTTTGTCGACCATGGAACCCTGCCCCAGACAGGAGGGGCAGGTGTTGACCATCTGGAACATGCCGCCGAAACCGCGTTGGAGAACCTGGCCGCGGCCACCGCAGGTGGAACAGATACGCCGCTTGGTGCCGGGCTTGGCGCCGCTGCCTGAGCAGGTCTGGCAGATATCCTGGCGGGTAAATTCGATTTCCCGCTGGCACCCTTGGGCGACATCCCGCAGCTCAACTTGCGTCTGAGTTTCCAAGTCGTAACCACGCTCCGACCGCCGCCGACTCCCGCGGGGCGCGCCGCCGATCCCGCCGCCGAAAATATCCTGGAACAATGAAAAGATGTCGTCATACTGCATGTGGGCGTAATCGTGTACGGCGGCGCCTTGGAGGCCTTCATGGCCGAACTGGTCATAGCGGGCTCGCTTGTTCGGATCGGAGAGAACCTCATACGCCTCAGAACATTCCTTGAAGCGCTGCTCCGCATGCCGGTCGTCGGGGTTTTTATCGGGATGGAATTGTAGCGCGGCCTTGCGATAAGCACGCTTGATCTGGTCGATCGAAGCATTTCGCTCAACCTGAAGAATCTGGTAATAATCCTGTTTCGTCGGCATATCCTGCCTGCGCGGCGGATCAACAAAATAAAGCCCAGGGATTCAAAAACCCCTGGGCTTGCTATCTAAGAGGATGGTTTTTGCGATCGCAAAAAAGGCCGGGCCTTGCCATTCGAGGTCTGTGCCCAGCACCAAGAGCCGCCTCCTTAGCGCACCGCCCCGGGAATATGGTTCTTTTCCTCTTTAATCTCGGTGACCAGAACATTTGTGGTCAGAAGCAGACCCGCCACCGACGCCGCATTTTGCAGAGCCGTGCGCGCCACTTTGGCCGGGTCCACGATGCCCATTTTGAACATGTCGCCGAATTCCCGTGTCGCCGCATTATAGCCGTAGGCGCCTTCCTTTTCCAGGATGGCGTCAATAATCACGCCGCCATCTTCTCCGGCATTTTCGACAATTTGTCCCGTCGGCGCGCGCAAGGCTGAAAGCACAATGTCAAAACCGATTTTTTCATCGCCGCGCGCCTTCGACTTGGCCGCCTCCACCGCCGGTATGGCCCGCAAAAACGTCACGCCCCCGCCGGGGACGATCCCTTCCTCCGCCGCGGCCCGTGTCGCATGGAGAGCGTCATCAACACGGAACTTGCGTTCCTTCATGCTGGTTTCCGTGGCGCCGCCGACGTGCAGTACCGCCACCCCGCCGGTAAGCTTGGCCAGACGCTCCTGGAGTTTTTCGCGATCGTAGTCGCTGGTGGTTTTCTCGATTTGCATACGAATCTGGGTCGCACGCGCGTCGATGTCCTTCTTCTTGCCGGCCCCTTCCACCAAGGTGGTATTATCCTTATCCACCACTGTTTTTTTCGCCCGGCCCAAATCGGATAGCTCGATCGTGTCCAGCTTCGCGCCCAGGTCTTCGCTGATAAACTTGCCGCCCGTGACAACCGCCAGATCACCCATGATCGCCTTACGGCGGTCACCGAAGCCCGGCGCCTTGACGGCGCATACCTGCAGAATGCCGCGCAGGCGATTGACCACCAGGGTGGCCAGCGCCTCGGCTTCCACATCTTCGGCGACAATCAGCAGTGGTTTAGCAGTGGAAACAATTTTGTTGAGCAGGGGAAGAATTTCGCTGATGGTGCTGATCTTTTTTTCATAAAGCAAAATATAGGCGTCCTCCAGCACGCACTCCAGCGTGCCGGCGTTGGTCATGAAATAAGGGGATAGGTATCCCTTGTCGAAGGCCATCCCTTCCACGACGTCCATGGTGGATTCTATACTCTTGCCTTCTTCAATGGTAACCACGCCGTCCTTGCCGACACGATCCAGCGCATCAGCGATCTGATCGCCGATGCTGGTGTCGGAATTGGCGGAAATAGTCGCCACTTTCCGCAGGTCTTCCTTCCCGCTAACCTTGCGGGACTGGGAAGAGATGGATTCGGTGGCGGCTTCAACGGCCTTGTCGATTCCGCGCTTGACCACCGCCGGGTTCATTCCGCTGGTGACATGGCGCAGACCCGCGGCATAAATAGCCTCGGCCAGAACCGTGGCCGTGGTTGTGCCGTCGCCGGCGATGTCGTTGGTTTTCCCGGCGACTTCGTTAACCAGCTTGGCGCCCATGTTCTCGAACGGTTCGGGAAGTTCGACTTCCTTGGCCACGGTGACACCGTCGCGGGTAATCTGCGGCGATCCCCAACTGCGGGACAACACCACGTTGCGCCCCGAAGGCCCGAGAGTCACTTTCACCGCCGCGGCCAGCTTGGAAAGCCCATCATAAATTTTCCGGCGGGCAACCTGATCAAACATGATTTGTTTTGCTGCCATGATCTTTACCTCTTCTTTTATTTGTAGAACTTGACCCTTACCACGGGACTACTTGGTCACCACGCCGAGCAAATCGCTCTCGCGGAGAATGACGAACTTTTCTTCATCGACCTTGATTTCCGTACCGGCGTATTTTCCGTAATACACTTCATCGCCTACGTGCACGGGAAGCGGCGCTCGTTTACCGCTTTCGAGCATTTTCCCGGGACCGATGTTGATCACCGTGCCGCGGGTGGGTTTTTCCTTGGCCGTCTCGGGCAGAACAATGCCGGTGGGAGTTTTGCTTTCCGCTTCTGCGGGTTTGACGACCAAACGGTCTTCCAAGGGATTAATTTTCATATTCGTATCTCCTTATTCATCATGATCCATTACTTGTGAAAGTAGCTGATTGCCTCCGGCAACCGCGACTTACATCATATCCATGCCTCCGCCCATACCACCCATACCACCCATACCACCCATACCACCCATACCACCCATGCCGCCCATGCCGCCCATGCCGCCAGGTCCGCCCGGACCAGCATCCTTGGGTTTGGGCTTTTCGACAATAATGGCGTCCGTGGTCAACAGGAGTGTGGCGACACTGGCGGCATTCTGCAGCGCGCTTCGTTCAACCTTGGTCGGCGTGATAACCCCGGCCTTGATCATGTCCTGCTCAAAATCCAGCGTCAGAGCGTTTAGGCCGAAGTTGCCTTTACCAGAAATAATTTTCTTGACCACAACCGCGCCATCTTCACCGGCATTCTCGGCGATGCAGCGGGTAGGCTCCTGCAAGGCCCGCCGGACAATGTTCACCCCGGTGGCTTCATCGTGGCTCTCGGTCTTGAGGTCGTCCAGCTTGCTGATGCTGCGCAACAGGGCCACTCCGCCACCCGGCAGAATGCCCTCTTCTACCGCAGCGCGGGTGGCGTGCAGGGCGTCTTCCACGCGCGCTTTCTTCTCCTTCATTTCCGATTCCGTGGCGGCGCCGACATTGATCTGCGCCACGCCCCCGGCCAACTTGGCCAGCCGTTCCTGAAGTTTCTCCCGATCGTAATCCGATGTGGTCAACGTGATTTCCTTGCGAATCTGTTCAATGCGAGCCCGGATGGCCTTGCTCTGCCCGGCACCCTCAATGATGGTGGTGTTGTCATTATCAATTTCAATCTTGCGAGCCTGGCCCAGGTCCTGCACGTTCACTTTATCCAGCTCGACGCCCAGGTCCTTCATGATGGCGCGGCCACCGGTGAGGATAGCGATGTCCTCCAGCATGGACCTGCGGCGATCGCCATAGCCGGGGGCCTTCACCGCCGCCACGCTCAATATGCCGCGGAGCTTATTGACCACCAGGGTGGCCAGCGCCTCGGCTTCTATATCTTCAGCGACAATCAGCAGCGGTCGCTTGGCGTTTTGAATCTTTTCCAGAAGCGGAAGCAACTTGGTGGCGTTGGAAATTTTGTCCTCGTATACAAGGACGTATGGTTTCTCCAACACGCACGTCATCTCGTCCTGGTTGGTGATAAAGTTCGGCGAAATGTAGCCGCGATCAAACTGCATCCCTTCCACCACGTTCACGTAAGTTTCCAGCGACTTGCCCTCTTCCACCGTGATGACTCCGTCTTTGCCGACCTTCTGGAACGCGTCGGCCATAATCATGCCGATGTCCCGATCGTTGTTGGCGCTGACCGCGGCAACATCGGCGATTTCATTTTTGTCCGCCACGTTCAGCGGTTTGCTCAGGTTCTTAAGATTCTCCACCACGGCCGCCACCGCCTTGTGAATGCCGCGGGCCAGGGCCATGGCATCGGCGCCGGCGGCGAGATTGCGATAGCCTTCCTTGAAAATCGATTCCGCCAAAACCGTCGCCGTGGTGGTGCCGTCTCCCGCGATGTCGCTGGTTTTGGTGGCGGCCTCCTTGACCAGTTGGGCACCGACGTTTTCAAACTTGTTCGAGAGCTCAATCTCCTCGGCGACCGTTACACCATCCTTGGTCACGGTGGGGGCCCCCCATCCTTTGTCCAGCACGGCGTTGCGACCGCGCGGGCCAAGCGTGCTTTTCACCGCCGAAGCCAGCTTGGTCACGCCTTCCAACAAACTTTTACGGGCGGCTTCGTCAAACGATATCTGCTTTACAGCCATGGGGTTGACTCCTTACGGAAACTGTTTCAAAAATCATTCGCCCTGCGACTCGCCGTACGGCATACACCTTGCGGTCGGAAGGGGCTTTCTTTAAAGCACCCTCCATCACGCCCAATGGAAATCGCTCGTGGCATCCGTATAGTTTCATCCGCGCGGGCGGAACCTTGGCGGAGACCTAGCGCATTTTCCATTAGGTCTTCTTGTGTTCAAGAAGCAAGATGGATGCCAAGTATAGAAATTGGATTGCGGTGTTATTCATAACTCAAGTTTTTACAATGAGTTGCGAAATTACTGAAGATCATGTAAAAATCTTAAAAACGCAAATATCTCCTGCCTTGCTGGCAGATACCCGCATGGTATTTCGAGATCCTTTGTCAAAACGGCAGGGTTGTGGTTATTCAAATACGGATGAAAATCCCTCGTGGAATCCGCAGGGGTGTGATATCGGATCACGACGCCGGCGAATGGGAATGTGCGTGCCCATGGTCGCAGGTGTCCGGCGCGACGCTCGGATCCGAAGGCGGCGGCTTCATACGCGAGACGTCGCGCAGCGAACGATAAAACGCCAGCCCCGCCACGGTGAAAAGCATCACCACGGCCAGGAAGAATCCCAATCCCAGATGGGCGAGGTTGTGAACTTTGATGCCGGTGCTGATCTGCCAGCCGCCGATCCGCGGGTCGAGAACGCCAAAAATACCCACCAGCGCAAACCCGATCCCGCCCCAAGCCAGGGTTCGGCCCGACATAAGCCGGGCCATCCATACCCGCGCTTGATCGCTAAGTTTGCGCCGGGCCATCCACTGGCCGAACAGCCCGCCCAGAAGCACCTGCATGAGAGTCGTGCCCAGACCGAAGGCGATGCCCGGCAGAAACGCCACCCACGGGCTTCCCATGTGCGGGGCCAGGGCGAAGTAAACGATCATGGCGAATGCGCCCGTGCCCCAGCCGGCGATAAAGCCATGCACCAGCGGCATGTAACGCGGCAGCGCCCGGGGATTGGCGGCGCCTTCGGCATGAAGCATTTTGTGGGAGTGAAACAAATGGGGAATTTTTCCACGGCGCAGAATATACAGGCCGGAAACGACCATGACCGTACCGACAATAAGATAAATCCAGAAGTTGAAGCGGGGATCATGAAAAACGGACTGCGCCGCGGCATAAGCCACGTACGCCAATTCGCAGGCGATCGCTCTCTGGAGGGTAAAAGCCAGTGAAAATAAAAGCCCCGCCCGCATCCCGCCTTTCCAACTGTAGCTGCCGATCGCATAACTGAACGTGATGGGCCAGGTGTGTTCATCGGGCGTGATGCCGTGAACCATGCCCAGCAGAAAGGCAATCAGGAGGATCGCCAAGACGCCTATCCCCATGCCGGTGGGGTTCCAGAGATTGATGGCGGCAATAATCATTCGACAACCCTTATGGTTAACTTCCGGCAAACAGATTCGTAAAGAATGCGGTCACCCGCTCCGGCGGTGGCCTGCGTGGCGCGCCGCGAGCGCTTTTTGCTTGTGCCTGGCCAGTTGACCCTGCGGCACGTGTTGGCCGCAGACGTCGCACTGATCCGCCTTGGCGAAACACTCGACGCAGAGCAGTTGGCCGGTCTGGCGATATTCGGCCAGACGCTCCCGGTCGGCACGCGGTAGATTTTTGGCCATCCAGCGCAGCCGGGGCATCACCGGCAGGGCCGCATGGCAGCCCGAACAGGCGGCGAATTCGAGCTGCGCCAGCAGCAGTTCAATTTCGTGGCCGCGGTTGGCGGGAATGGTTCCCTTGCCCTCGCACAGCGGGCACAAGTGGCCCAGGTAGGCGTAGACGGCGTCGCGGATCATTTCACTCTTGTTTTTGACGCCGGCGAGCAGACCCGCCAGCGACGCATCCACCTTGAACGCCAGGATCTGGTCCTTGGGCATGCGACTTTTTTCGTTTTCGGCGGTACGGCCGGACATCCACACACCTCGGTTTCCCCGTGGCTCCATTTTCTTGATTATACTTCGTTATACTAGGCACGGAAACTCCGTCGCCGGCGCTGGTTATACCTTCTTATACGAGTTCTTCATCGGCCGGTTCAGCGGTGCTTCTCAAGATTATTCCGCGGTTTCAGGTCTCCCCCCGAGACGGGCGGTTGGGAGTGGTCTGCGAGAACCAGCCCCGGAGGCGCCCGGAACATCAGAAAGGCGCGGATTTCTTATCCGGCGGCCCCGCGTCCGCCGGCGCGGCGTCAAACGACAGGGGCGGCAGGCCGAGTTGTTTTCGCGCTTCGTTGCATCGGCGCATCGCACGGTCCATTTTTCCGCGGGGAAAATAAACGACGCGTCCATCCGCCAGGCCGATGGGGCCGCCGTTGTATGCTTCCTGGTTGTTTGTGAAAATAATGATGATGCGACTGAATAACCGCGGAGATGTTTTGGCGCCGGGCCAATGCAGATCGGCGCCGACGTAACGGAAATCGCTGTTTTTATTGAGCACGGCACTCAGTTGCGCGGGCCTCATCTTGCGCCAATCGGCGGGAAGTTTCAGCGGCGCCAGGGCATTGGTCGGATCGTCCAGAGTCGCGGGGGTTATTTTCCCTTCTTCGAGTAAAATCGCCAGGTTGGGTGGGAAGCGGCCGGCGTGCGATCGGGCGTAGGCCAGGCAAGCCGCCGCGAGCTGGCGCATGTGTCGGAACTGCGCCTGTTCCAGTTTCTTATGCAATTCAATCGATGGAACCGAAAACAGCACCATACCCGCGGTCATCGCCAGCACCGCCACGATGCGCCCGCAGAACCAGTGCGGCTTGGCGGGGGGGGGGAAAATCAGCGATCCGGCGCCGAAAAAAAGCGTCAACAAGGCCAGCGCCAGAACACCCACCGGCGGCGGCGCGCCGGCGGACCGGGCCGAAGTGGACAGCAGGGCTATTTCACCCAGCAGGCAGAGTACCGCCGCCACCGAAAGCCAGTTCATGGCACGGGATGGTTGTGAAGTTCCACTGTCGGCCATTAGAAAATCCGTTCGTTCCCTTGCGTGCGATTCCAGTACCGATTACCGCTCATCCCACCTACCCCGCCGGCAAGTATCGGGATCATCATGATCTTGTGCGGCAGGTCCCGATCTCTATCGGGATCGGCTTTCTACTCATCGTCGATGGCGCCGGGCGTGTAGTAATTGGGGCTTTCCTTGGTGATGGTAATATCGTGGGGGTGGCTTTCGATCATGCTCGCGTGCGTCACACGCACAAACCGGGCCTTGGCATGCAATTCGGCAATGCTGTGAGCCCCGCAGTAACCCATCCCGGCCCGCAATCCGCCGATCATCTGGTAGACAAAATCGCCCAGCGGACCGCGGTAATGCACCAGCCCTTCTACGCCCTCGGGCACCAGCTTGCCGGCGTGTTGCGCCCCCGCCTGGCCGTAACGATCCGCCGATCCTTGGACCATGGCGCCCATCGAACCCATTCCGCGATAGCTCTTAAAACGCCGGCCGCGGCGGATCACCAATTCGCCCGGGCTTTCGTCCAGCCCGGCGAAAAGTGAACCCATCATGACCGCATCAGCGCCCATTGCCAGGGCTTTCGTAATGTCGCCGCTGTGCCGGATGCCGCCGTCGGCGATCACCGGCGCGCCCGCGGGTTCGGCTACCGCCGCCACATTCATGATCGCCGTGATTTGCGGCGCCCCGACGCCGGAGACGATGCGGGTTGTGCAGATACTCCCCGGTCCAATACCGACTTTCACCGCATCGGCGCCGGCGGCGATCAGGTCGCGGGCCGCCTCGCCGGTGGCGATGTTGCCGGCGATAACCTCAATCGCAAACCGCCGCTTGATCTCCCGCACCGTTTCCAGCACGTTCTGGGAATGCCCGTGCGCGCTATCCACCACCAGCACATCGACGCCTTCTTCCATCAGCGCCTGCGCCCGCTCATATTGGCGGACGCCCACGGCCGCGCCTACCCGCAGCCGGCCGCGCGAATCCTTGCAGGCGTTGGGAAACTGGTGCGTCTTTTCAATGTCGCGCATTGTGATCATGCCCTTGAGCCGGCGGGTTTCATCCACCAGCAGCAGTTTTTCCACACGGGCGTTATTAAGGATGATTTCCGCCTTTTCCAGCGAGGTGTCCGACGGTGCGGTTACGAGATTGGCTTTGGTCATGACCTCGTGGATGGGGCGGTGGTCATCTCCTTCATGGAATTTCATATCGCGCCGCGTGATGATGCCCGCCAGCTCGCACTCCGCTCCAAGAACAATCGGTATTCCGCTGATGTTCTGTTCTTTCATAATCTGGCGCGCCCGGCCGACGGTGGCGTCCGGCGGCAACGTTACCGGGTCGGTGATGATGCCGTTGGCGGAGCGCTTGACCTTTTCCACCTCGCGGCACTGCGCCTCCACCGGCATGTTCTTGTGAATGCAGCCCAACCCGCCTTCCTGCGCCAGCGCGATGGCCAGCGCCGCTTCCGTAACGGTGTCCATGGGGGAGGAAAGCAGCGGCAGATTCAACTCGATGTGGCGCGTGAGGCGCGTGCGAACATCCGCTTCGGCGGGAACACAGTCGCTGCGCTGCGGCACCAGCAGCACGTCGTCAAACGTGATGCCTTCGCCGATAATTTTCTGTTGGATATCCATGTGGCAATGATGTCTGAAATATCCGCTCGCGTCAAATCATTATTATGATATATGATAGACGAAATGACCACTGCCTTCCGCGCGGGTACAATAATTTACTGGCCATCACCATGCTTGGGGGTCGCGGGTGAATCTGTCCCACGCCAACAATCTTGATCTTCTGCTGGCCGCCGGCGCCATGCTGACGCTGGGGTTCGTATTATGGCTGGAGTCGGTCCGCTGGTCGCGGGCTTTGGTTACATTGCTGATGGCCGGACTGGGCGCCTACATAGGCTTCTTGGCGCCGGCATTGTGGCATCCTGATTTGGCTCGTCTCACGACGGTGATTATAGGAATTGTGCTTGGCGTGGTGCTGGGAGCGGTGGGCTTCCGGTTGATACAGGCTCTGCTGGCGGGATGCCTGCTGGCGGCTCTGCTGGGCGGGGCCTTGGCCTGGCATGATGGGGCGTTTTCGGCCGTGGCCGCACATGACGGGAAAAGTTCGCCTTTGCGCGTTGCCTCTCCGCCGGCGGCAACGCGCCAGGCAACGCACCGGTCCCGGCTCGCCGGGATTGGCCGCGGCGAAAAACCACACCCCTCGCCGCCCTTATGGAAGCGAACAATAGAGGCCAAATACGTCTGGGGAAACATTGAACGCTTGCCAAAAACACAGCGAAGCGAAGTGCTCGCGCTGGCCGCCGGGGCGATGCTGGTGGCGGTCCTGGTGGGATTAATTTTTCCGTTGGTTACCAGTCTTGTGATCGGCGCCTGGCTGGGATCGCTGCTGGTACTGCTTTCGTTGGCGCTGTTCGCCCTGCGGCTCCAACCCACCTTTGTGGAATGGTCGTGGGAGCATCTGCATCCGTTATGGATTTATGCCGGATGCGGCGTTCTGGGTATGGCGATACAGTACCGGCATATTCACCGGTATATTCGCCGGGGAATGCCCACAGGCAAAACGGACAAGGGCGGACAAAAGAAACCACCGCGCGACGCCGCTCCCGGCGTCTGAAAAATTGTCTCACTTGGGCGGCGGCTGGCGGCATGGAAGGAATTGGCCGGGGGCGGCTCGAACAACTATTTTGGAGAACTTTCTCGGATGCTGGCAATGGCAAACGCGGCTGGTATCGCCCCTTGGATATCTGAACTGCGCCGTGTGACAGAGCCGCTGTTGCACCTGGCCGTTTGGTGGGATATGACCTTGGCGGTAATAGGATTGATTTTCTTGTTGACGGCCGGTCGCGGTTACCGCGCGATTGTGATGGCCAATTGCGCTGCGCTGGGTTGGTACGTGGGGTTGTATCTCGTACATTGGTCATGGCTGGCGGCCGCGGCCGCCGCCTTGGCCGGCACTATTCTGGGACTTATTCTGATTCCGGCGATGCAGATCACACTGATCATTGTCGGGGCGTTGATCGGTTGTGCCACAGGCATGACGCTCTGGCGGTGGTTTCACCAGCCACCTGATCTGCGGTGGGCGCCGGCGGCGGCGGGACTGGTGCTGCTGGGGGTTGCGGGACTCTATTTTTTCCGAGCGGGGGTAATCGTGCTATGCACGCTGCAAGGGGCGGTTCTGCTGGTCGCCGGCGGATTGGGCGTACTGTTGCGTCTTGGTCCGGTGGGCTGGCGGCGATCCATTCGGATACACTGGCTCGAAAACCCCGGCGCTTTACTCGCGGTCATTGTGATCGTCGCCTGCGTGAGTCTGCTGGTTCAGTTCCAGCAGCGTTGGCGGTCCGAGCGGCGCGCCCCGGAGCAGGACCCAGCTCGACGCGAGGAATAGGTCTTCTCATAGCCGCCCGGCTTGCCGACGGCAAACAACCCGTCCCGGCGTGCGGGATGGGACAGGTAATTTGCATGGAGATGGAACCATGCCGGTATTTGGGGAAGAAAAGCCCAATTCTCTTGTGCCCGCCGTTCTGGCCCTCGATCCGCTTGGCGATGATCTTCGCGTGGCCATCCTGGTGGCCGTGGAGGCCGGCTTTTCCGGCGTGGCCCTGAGCGTGTGGCATCCGACTCTTGCCGCTCTGCGCACGAGTCTCACCGCCCGCCGCCATTTGCGCCATACGCTCGCGTCGCGCGGTCTGAAGTTGGCATGTCTCCGCTGCGCCGGCCCGCTGGCCATCGGGAGCGGTATTTTTGATTCCGCCGGCATGGATCGCTGCATCGACGAGGTGACCGCGGCCATCCGCCTGGCGTGGGAATTCCAGGCGCCGCTTGTGGAGGCGTATATTGGGGAACCGCTCTCGCCCGCCCTCCCGGCTGCGTCGTTCCATGGCGCGGTGGACGCGCTGGCCCGCGAAGCGGATCGCGCCGGCGTGCGGGTAGTTCTGGCCAGTGGGGCGGTTCGCCTTTTGGCTGATTTGCTCTCGTTGGTGAATGTTCCTTGTTTGCAGGCGAATCTGGATACCCTGCGTCTTTTTACGGCCGATGGAGGCGTGGAAGAGTCGGCGAAGATTCTGGCGGGCAAGATCGGCTTGTGGACGTGCGCGGATGTGATCCGGATCGGCGGTTCCATACGCACGGTCGAATTGGGAACCGGCCAGGCGCATCCGGAAAAAATTCTGGCGGTTCTGCGTAACCAGGAGTTCACCGGGCCGATTCTCATCGATGTCCGCGATTTGCCGGATCCCATCCATGCGGCGCACCGGGCCGCCGCCGTGCTGCGCGGAATCATGCGGCGATCTTAGCTCGACTATTGTCGATTTTAAGGAGGTAAAAAAAGTGCGAAATATGAGATTCCCTGATATTTCTCAATAGCCGGAAAAATTGCCACACCGCGTTGGCCCGGCTTGCTACCCACGCACTTGCTCCCCACGCACTTGTCCAACCGCGGACCGTCCACTACCATAACCGCCCGGCGAAAGGATTATCTTATGAGCCAGGCCATGATCACGTTTGATCCCGCAAGCATAGTTCCCGCCTCCGCGGAGGCGCCGCGCGTTTCTCCTCTGCGCGGCTTGTTCTGGCTGCTGACCCTGATCGGTGGAGTCGGGTGCGTCACGGGCAATATTTTGATTCGTCTGAATTTCCTGCCTTCCGCCGCGCCCGGGAGCTTTGACCACATCGCCATATTGGGACTGGCGCTGCATCTGGGCGGCTGTTATCTCGCCGGCGGAGCGGTCGGCCTTGCACCACGAACCAAGCCGCTACTGGCTCTAAGCGTACTGGTGCTGGCGGTGAACGTCGCTTTCCTGATGCTTCTTATTTTCACCGGGCCGCTGACGATCACCCATATTCGCTAAGCGTAACCGGTAAGAGCGACCTCCGTTCACCGGGTTTCGCCGGCGGTGCGGAGCAGGTGCCGCCATTCCCGGGCAGCTATCGGAAAATTATTCTTGCCATGAGCCGTTATTTATGGCCGTTTCGCTCCAGAGCCGCTCTGCTTCCACGAAGCGCGACACTCTGCTGGCCTATTTTTCCGCCATGTACGGCCATTTCGGCGGCCAACACTGGTGGCCGGGCGAATCGCCGCTGGAAGTGATGATCGGAGCGGTGCTTACCCAGAACACCGCCTGGTCGAATGTTCAAAAGGCCATCGCCTCGCTCCAGGCGAGTCAATTGCTTGATGCGCATCGGCTCCATGCCGCCCGGCCCGCTGGTATCGCCCCCCGCATCCGCGCCGCGGGTTATTTCAACGTGAAAGCCCGCCGGCTATGGAATCTCATCGACTGGTTTGTCACGCATTACCAGGCGTCTTACCAGCGGCTCAATCGCGCGCCCACCAGCCACCTGCGGCGGGAATTGCTGGCCGTGTGCGGCATTGGACCGGAAACCGCCGACAGCATTCTTCTTTATGCCCTGCATCGGCCGGTTTTTGTGATCGACGCCTACACGCGCCGTGTGCTGGTACGCCATCGTCTTTGCCGGCCGGAGGCGACCTACGACGAACTCCAGCGATTCATGGCGCGGAATCTGCCCGCCGATACGCAACTTTTCAATGAATACCACGCCCAGATCGTGATGATCGGCAAACATTACTGCAAACCGGCGGCACGATGCGAAACCTGTCCACTGCGAAAGTTTTTACCCGCCACCCCGCCGGGCAATACATCCGTTCAGGATCTTTCCGTACCGCCACGCCCGTGAAGGTCTCTCACTCCCTGTTATTTCAACGAAGCCAGGGGAATCAGCGTCTGGATCAGATCATCGATCGTGTATTGCCGATCCAGCACCATCGGCAGCAGAACTCCATGGTTGTGGGAGGAATCAAGAACGAGCAGGTTCTTTCCCAGCACGCCATATCCGCGATCCTGTTCCTGGTGGCCGCAGATATAGATGTCGGCCCACCATTGTTTGGAAAGTGAAGCGAGCAGTTCTGCGGTCTGCGATCGTCCCCAGAGCATTTTGTAGACCGAACCGGTGCGCTGAAAATCAGAATTGTCCAGAGGGCGCCGCAGAATACTCACGTCAAAATCCACCATATCGCGAACCCCCGGCAGGGAATGGCTTAACAAAGCTCCGCTGACCGTGATGCCGGCCAGGGGCATGCTCAATACAAACTGCCGGAAGGCGGCGGCGACATGGCTGGCGGAACCGCCGTACCACAGGGAAAAGCAGCGCTCAAAACGCTCCGTCAGATCGTAGCCGTCCTTCATAATGGCGGAGGCGTGGAGCTGCGCCAAATCATGATTGGCCATGAGGAAATGCACTTGGCCGGGGTATTGCAGCGCCCAGTCGAGCGCATCGAGTAGCAACTCCAGGCTGGTGTCCTCGCCGTCCGGGCCAAGAGGACCGCCATGAATCAGTTCGTGCAGCACCACGTGGCGCTGGGAAAATCGCTCCAGAGCGGCGAAATTCATGATGCGTTGAAAGTTGCGACGATGATTGTGCAAATCGCCGGTTGCCAGGAGTTCTCCCACCGCGGGAAAATGAAGCAACTGCCCGTTGCGCAAGGGGTCGCCGCGATTCAACTCGGCGGCTTGCATAAGCAGATCAATGGCTTGTTGTGCGGACATAGCGCTCGTCTGAGAATCCTTCAGGTGACCGTATCGGCGCTGGCCGGCGAGGGCGCCGGGGGCGTGCCGTTCCGGTCCGCCGTCGGATTCAAGCGCACGGCGGCGCTCATGCTCAAAGTAAGCTGCAATCGGGTATAGACGGCATCCATGCTCGGAGGCCGGCGGGAAGGACGGTTCTCCACGCACTCCAGAATCAACTGGGAGAGCGCCATGGGCAAGTGGGGATTGATTTCATGCGGCGGAACCAGCGTGCGGACAGCGGCGGCGGAGATGTCGTTCTCGTTCTTTTTTTTGGAGATAGCCGTCGGAACATAGTGGTCGGTTACGCACCAATAAAGACTCGCGCCAAAGTTAAAGATGTCCGTCGCCGGCGTGAGCGGACCGAGCGCAACCTGCTCGGGAGCGATGTAATCCGGGGTTCCCTGGATCCGGGTCTTGACGGTGCCGATTTTACAGCTTTGGCCAAAATCAATAATTTTGCATTTGTTCTCATGGTTGATGAGTATGTTGTTTGGTTTAATGTCCGCGTGCACATATCCCATCCGATGCATCATGGCCAGCCCCTGGGAAACCTGACAAAAAACGTCGAGCAGGGCCTGCAGATCCGATGGCCGAACCACGTCCAGGGCGGTGCCATCGAACATGTCCATCAACAGGTGAAGTTCCGTAATGGTCAGGAACTTCCGGCGGTAAATCAGGCGGTGGCTTTTGCGAAGAGCAGGGTGATCGAACCGGCTGCTGATGGCATATTCCTGCTTCACCTGCTGCAGGAAACGATTATCGTCCGAACTGTGGCGCACCACGCGTTTGAGGGCGTAGAGCTGCCGGGTGCGGGTTTCACAGACCGCATAAATGGTGCTTCTGGCCCCGTAGCCAAGGCAAGAAAGCACTTCGAATTCCGGAATTTCAGGAAGAGTTTCCATTGCCATATCTTAACGTACATTAACAGCTTTTTCTTCCGCATTCACGGAAAAGTTTGGCTGGCCGGCGCGGTCACCCAGCCATCCGCACACCCCCGGGATCATTTCAGGCGGGACGGTTAGGGGGGCAAACAGACGACATCCATTGACGCCGGCGGAACACTTCGAGCAACTCATTGACCAAGCAATTGGTAAAACGCTCTACTGAAGTCCGCTTCCCGGGTTGTGACGGAACCAGCGATATCCCACTGGAATCTGACGCGGGAAACAGGGATGTTGAACTTGCGTTGCAGGGCGCGCACGAGCCGCACCAGCGAATGCGTCTGGGCCGCCGTGCAGGGTTTGGAATTCACATTTCCGATAAAACATATACCGATGGCGTTGGCGTATGGCGGATAAATATGATGTTGAAAATAAGGCCATGTGCAATAGGGTGCGGTACGAAACTGCTCCCGCCACGCCGTGCCAACTTCGATATATCCAGCGGGTTGCTCGCGCCCGTTGTGCGCGTTGTCCACGACAAAATGGAAATTAACGCCCGCCGCCGGATCATCCGCGTTTTTAACCGCGCTGTTACCTCCAATCGATCGACCGACGGCCAGATCAGCGGCGTTGCCCGCTGTCCCGCCTGATTGGTAAATAATGATATAGTTCCACCGGTTTTTTCGCAAGGATGCGCTGGTTTTGAGCAGGGAGGCTCGGCTCTGCCAAGCGGATGAAGCGCTAAGTAGATATGACTCCATCGGGGGCAGCGTCACCGGCTGACCTTCCAGAAGTGAAAGAACCACCGTCATGAAAGCCAGAGCCGCCACCAACGACGCCAAAACGATAATCACCCGTCGGCTATCGACCGGTACTGCCTTCGCTGGAGATTTTGGCCCGGCTGTCCTACCCATGGTTCGTCAAATCCCGACCGTCAAATTCTACTATCGGACTAAAACCCCTGAAATATTAAATTTTGTCGCAAACGTCCGCAGTCGAAGCTCCCTTGCGACTCTGTTTCCAAACAGACCCGGGGCATTGTGAGACTACAAGCCGCCGCCTGGGTGGCCTTCTCGGCCCTCACGAATATCCTTGACCATTTTCCGCGTCATGCCCGTCTTTCGCGCTTCGCGCATCGCCGTTTGTATCCTAGAATATCTCCGTTCTGCGGGAATGCAAATGGATTCGCGGGACGCGTGGATTCGCGGGACGCGCAATTTAGCCGACATGGATTTCTCCTTGACGCTCATCGGCCATGCCGATAAATTTAGCGGGAGAAACATGTCTGGCCGCGGGTGCTCCCAAGGGCGGATTCGTGCCGCACGACCGGCCAAGAAGGCAAGAATGCGTGTGGGGTTCGGTCTTTCAAGACCCGTGCGACTGGAGGAAATAGGCCATGAATCTCGATCGCTCAGTGAAGCAGGCGCGGCGCCAGGTGTTGCTGATCGGCGTTCTGGGACTTGTTCTGATCGTCGCCGGGACGGTCTTGCTCGTTCTATCAATTTCCGGGCCGGTTCCGGACCTCTCGCTCGTGCGGATTCTTCGGATTGGCACACCGAGCCTTATCATCATCGCCACCGGCCTGTTGATCGGCTCTCTGGCTGGCGTTCTTTATCCGCTGACCGCCATTCGGCAAGTGCAGATGAAAGAGGAAAACTGGCGCCAGGAGCAATTTCGCACCGAGATGGAAACCCTGCGACAACTGCTGGAAGCCATCCGCCAGGGCGTGTCCATTTCCGATGCCGCCAAACAGATCGCCTACCGGCATAAGGACCGCGAGGCGCTGCGCCACGCCATCCGCGAGGATATAGATAAGAATGATTACGATGCCGCGTACTGGCTGGTGACGGAAATGGAAAGGCGTTTCGGCAACCGGCAGGAGGCGGTGCAGTTCCGGGACATGATCGAAGCGGCGCGGAAGACCTTCATTAATCGCGAAATTAGGGAAGCCCTTGATCACCTGGAAGGATTGATCGAGCGTTTCAACTGGGCCGATTCGCAGCGCGAAATGGAACAGTTGATGCGCTTGTTTCCGGACCATCCGGAAGTGCTCAAGCTGCCGGAACGAATACAGGCCGCCCGCGAGGCTCACAAGCGCGATATCCTCAAGCAATGGAAGGATGCGGTATCCAAAGACGATGTGGATCGCAGCGTGGAGTTGCTCAAGCAGCTCGATCAATATCTCACGCCGGGCGAAGCCGAGGGGTATAAGGAAATCGCCCGCGACGTGTTCAAAAAGAAACTCCAGCAGCTTGGCGTGCAGTTCGCCTTGCATGTAAGTGATCATAATTGGGCGGAAGCGCTGCGAATCGGCCGGCAGATCGTCGATGAGTTTCCCAATACCCGTATTGCGGCGGAGGTCCGTGAGCGCCTGCCCATTCTCCAGGAAAAGGCCGGGCAAGCTTCCGTGGCAATATGATGCGAGCGGTTTTTTTGGGATCGGGCGACTTCGCGCTGGCCACCCTGGACGTCTTGTGCCGGAGTCAACACCGGCTCCTTGCTGTGGTCAGTCAACCGGACCGTCCCGCGGGCCGGGGGGTACGGTTAACCGCCACACCGGTGGCGCAATACGCCGCCGCCGCCGGCTTGCCGCTGTGGAAGACTCCGAATGTGAATGATCCGGAATTTGTCGCCCAAGTCGCCGCTATCAAGCCTGATATTCTCATTGCCATCGCCTTCGGACAGAAACTTTCCGATTCCCTCCTGGAGACGGCGCCGCACGGTGGGATCAATCTTCACCCCTCGTTGTTGCCGGCCTTCCGCGGAGCCGCACCGGTGAACCGGGCCATTCTTTGCGGCCACAAAAACACAGGTGTATCGGTTATTCGTATCGCGCCGACTATGGATGGCGGTGCGATTCTCCTGCAGGAGATGACCGCCATCGGCGAGGATGAAACCGCCGGTGAATTGCACGATCGTCTCGCCCGGATCGGCGCCGCTCTCGTGGAGAAAGCACTGGACCACTTGCCATCCGGAAGTATGAAAGGCTTGATCCAGGATGCCACGCAGGTGTCCCGTGCGCCCAAACTCAACAAGGGAATGGCATGGGTCGACTTCAATCAGCCGGCCGAGATGGTTTCCGCCCGCATCCGGGGATTATCCCCCTGGCCCGGTTGCCTGGCGGAACTCATTTCGCCCCTGGGCCAGGCGCGAACCGCCGTTATTCTGCTCAAGTGCCGGGCGCATGGCGACGCCCCGCCCGGTCAACCCCCGGGAACAATACAGGCGGATTTAACCATCGCTTGTCGATCCGGAACTGTAGAGCTGCTCCAAGTGCAACCGATCGGCCGGAGGATGATGGATTTTAGATCATTCGCCAACGGTTATGGCTTACAGCCCGGCTGGTTGTTGCGCAGCGCGCCGCCGGCGGGAGAGGGGGAATCCACAAATCGTGGCTCGGTTCATGGCGAGAATTTTCGCTGAAAAAACTTCGTGGTCTTATCCAGAATATCTGGCAGATAAATCATGGTCGAGTAATGCCCTCCGTACAGCCAGTAGCGGCGCGGTTTACCCAGCGCCCGCCACAACGCATTGGCGCACGCCGGGAGGACTATTTCGTCCTGGCGGGCATTGAACATAAGCAAGTCGGCGCGCCGCTTCGCTCCCAGCGGCGCGTACGTCAGCGGATCAACCACCGCCAGTTTCTTGCTGAGAAATGCATAATTGAGGCCAAGCGCTTTCATCCTGCGCCGGCTGGCCATCAACCCGTTCGCAACCAATCCCTTCGCCAGATTTCCCCCGGCCAGTATGAGCACGCCCGCTCGAAAGCGCGGATCGACGCAAAAAGACACACTCGCCAGTGTGGCCCCCAGGCTCACGCCGGCGATCCCGATTCGGGCCGGGTTAATTTCGGGCTGATCCGCAAGCCAACCCGCGCCCCGGCGAATATCCATCACCGCTTGTTTGATATTTTGAACCGTTAGATCCACGTTGGTGCTCAGGAAATGATGCACGCCATCCGACCGTGGCCCGTAAAAGGGCATATCCAGATGCAGCGCCGCGATGCCATGACGGGCAAGATACGCCGCCAACAGCAGCGTCACGTCATTCGGTCCACCCAGAGTATGCAGCACAATCACCGCCGGTTTGCGCACCGGACTTTTTGACTTTGGCAAATAGAACAGGCCATAGACCGTGTTGTCAGTCGCAAAGGCGGTGATCATCGGCGACGGGTAGCGAACGGCGTACACTCGGTAGGCATCGTCTTGTGATTGCAACGTCATGCTCGATTCGAATGTGCCTCTCCGGTACGTAAAAACAGACGGATTGGCTGCTACCGCCGCCGGCAACGAGCCGCACATCGCCAGAAGAAAAATAAGCATGCGTTTCATAACGTTCCATTGATTAAATTGGATGGGGAAGGCAAAGTTTTCTCTTACGGATGGCCGCGGGGGCCATCCCGAGCTATCCCGATGCTAAAACACATATTTAATCATGTTACTTATTCCGAACTCACGAACTAAACGAGGCAGCGCGCACAAGAACCGTTTCAATTGTTTCATGGGGATATCCTGCGTTTGGGTTCGTGGGGGGGTTACGAACACAAAATCCGACGCTTGCAGGTGGGGATTCAATTCCAGCTGCTTCATCGTCGCCACCGCGCGCCATTGTTCACTTGCGTCCGCGACCTGCACTTTCCGTGGCAGGTAATCTTTTCGACCGATCCACAGCGTCACGCTGCCATTGAACTTTTCACGCAGACTTCGCCGCAGTCTCAGTTCCAGCACATAGCACGCAACTCCATCCACCGACTCCATGCCGTACATTTTCACCTTCACCTCTCGCCGGAGCATCGGTACAGCGACGAACATACTGAACTTGTGCCGATCCACCCAAATACCCAGCGGAGCCGATACGGACGCAGAGACCCGCGCGGAAATAGACCGTGGAACCCGCACGGATGCGACTGGTGAACCTTTGCCTTCGACCTTCCACCGGGGCAGACCGGGGCGGAACAGCAATACCGTGCCTTGCGCGGGATACAACCAGATATCCTTGTGGTAGACACAGCTCACTTTTCCCAGAGAACCCCGGATGTGGAATCGGAGCAGGTCCGGTTTCAGGTATGAAAATCGTGCCGCAAGCCGGTAGAGGTTCTTTTTCTTCGGTAGTTGTACTTGCAACGCAAGAAGCCCCTTCGCCGCCCGAAAGTCGCCGGTCTGATGAGGATCGGCCAGATGCAGACAAGCCTGATAGCTTCGCCAGACGATGTAATACGGCCGCAGAGACAAATAGACCGCTACCGCGCTGAAAACTATGCCCCCAGCAACCAAGACCCCGGTAACAAACAGCCAAACTCGTTTATTGCTCTTCCATTTATTCATCGTATGAGAATGTCCTCAGCCGCCTTTTTGTCCGTTTCCGGCATTCTTTCCGCGTCGAAGTCAGGCCTCGATGCGCGTATTTTGGCCGCCGCCAGAAAAATTGGCAGTCCCTGTAAAATGTAAAATAGCCGTTGGTGGCACACTTGACAAACGCCGAAAGAAAGCAGTATATATCTTTACCAAGGGCAGGGTTTAAAGAGATACCCATCTTCTTTCGTCGGCGGGGTCCGCTGGCGATTGTGTTAGCAATCTCTTGATGAGCACAGGGGTTATGTCGTGCGCAGAAAGATTTATTTCAGCATGGGGGCGGCCTTGGTTGCCGGATTGATTTCGTCTGGTCTGACCCGGGCGACTATAGTCCAACCGCAAGTGGAGATCGCGGTCAATGGCGGTGGTTTTGTTTCATTAACCAACCAGTCCGGCACGCCGGGCCAGTTTCAAAACTCCAGCGGTACCGCCGGCCCTGGTCTTAGCTGGCAGACTATTTCCGCCTCGGCCACCAATGGCAGCGAGGCCAATCTGCAGCTCACAATCAGCAACCTTACCGAAAGTTCCAGCACCGGCTCGGCCACGTTTGAAATTCAGGTTACCGACACCGGCTTTACCTTCACGGGGGCCACAAACTACCTGGAAACCTCCGGCGTGCTGGACACCACCTCAACTTCCGGAAATGATGTGGTTTCAATGGAATCGGGTGCCGATGGCGGCAACAGCCCTTATACTTACACGGCCAGTGTCAGCCCGTCTGATTCGCCGATATCCGCAATCAACAGCACCAATACGCAGTCGTATACGTTCGACGCCACGCAGAGCAACGTGAGTCTCACCAGTCCTTATTCCCTGTCCACGGAATTCATTGGGAATATGGGCGCCGGCGACATCTTCGGCACGTTGGGTGGATCGACGATTCTCACCACCACCCCGGTTCCCGAACCGGCCACGCTGGCGTTACTGACCGCCGGCGGCCTGGGCATCCTGATTC
Source organism: Planctomycetota bacterium (assembly GCA_021831565.1). Lineage (GTDB taxonomy): Bacteria > Planctomycetota > Phycisphaerae > WQYP01 > WQYP01 > JAKBMM01. The sequence continues at coordinate 50,733 of JAKBMM010000007.1, read as the reverse complement.
GTCGGAGAAAATCGGCTTGAATCTGATGATCGTAACGGCGCTATAGCCGCGGCCCATGACATTTGGTAAGCATCTAGCAACCCCTCGGCATGTGCTGTGCCGATGTTTCACGATTCTTCCGGCGGTTCCGGCGGCTCATCCATCCGCTGCCCGGCGATTTTCCAGGCGTCCACGTACCGGCTGGGGCGGCGCTTGCCGCTGGGAGGAAGAAACAATCGGCGGGCGGCCATCAACAGACTTGCCACGAAGATCACAGAGACAAGTACAAACACCATCAGAAATATTCCGCGGAGCAAGGGCGCCGTCTTCCGATAGCCGTGGGAATTCCGTAATCCCGTTGCGGAATGGGGAACGGGCGCTGCCGTCGGAACCACAAGCGAACGGGACCATGTCGAAAATGTTCCCGGCGCCGGAAGAGCGATTCCTTCCGCCGCCAGCGCGAGGAGCACGGCCAGGAACACCAACATTTTCATTACGCACAATCTCCGGAGCGCTGGTTGGGAAACGAAATTAAATATTCCAATTGACGGTACTACGCGGATTAAAATGATGCGCCGTATCCATGGCCCGCAGCGTCTCTTTTTCCGGTTCGGTGAGATTCGGCGGCAACTGGACCAGAATCCGGCACAACTGATCGCCGCGGGAGCCATCCCGCGCCGGCACGCCGCGCCCCTTGATGCGCAGCTTTTTGCCGCTTGTTACGCCGGGTGGAACGTGAATTTCCACCGGTCCATCCACCGTCGGCACGCGCACCGCAGCGCCGTGGACCGCCTCCCCAGGTGATATCGGCAGATCGAGAATGACATCCTTGCCGGCGCGGCCGAAATACGGATGAGGCGACACGTGGGTAATGATGATCAGATCGCCCCGACCGCTTCCCGTCGGGGAAGGCTGGCCGCGACCGCGCACACGAACCTTGGACCCTTCCGTAACGCCGGGAGGTATTTTCACACGGATGGTTTCCGAAAAAGCGCGATTCACGGTGTCAAAACGCAGATCCAGCGTGGTGCCGCCCAGAGCCTGCTCGAAACTCAGCGTGACCGGGTGAATGATATCGGGAGTTGGGACGCCCGGCGCGCCGGCAAAATCGGTAGGAGAGGGCCGGCGGTCTCCCCGCCCCCGCCGCGTATGGCGGGCAAACGATTCAAAAAGATCGTCAAGGTCCACTTCCCCAAAATCGACCGTGGCGCCGCCGGGAGTGCCCGGGGAATAGCGAACTCTTCCAGCCCGGCGGCCGGACGCGGCCGCGGCGGCGGCGGCTTCGGCGGCGGCCGCCCCGCTTACGCCCGCGTGACCGAATTGATCATACGCCAGGCGTTTTTTCGGATCAGATAGAACGTCGTAGGCTTCCTGCACTTCCTTGAAGCGCGTCTCGGCGGTTTTGTCATTCCGGTTAAGATCGGGATGATAACGGCGCGCCAGCTTTCGGTAGGCCGCCTTGATCTGCTCCGCCGCGGCGTTTGGACCTACGCCCAGCACTTCATAATAGTCTCTTTGCGCCATGGGCGGGCACCATAATATCATAAATTAACATATATATCATTACGAAAATCTCTCCACTATGCTCTCGAAATCATCCAGGGTGAAATACTGAATCACGATCTTGCCGCTGTTCCGGCGCCGGGCGGGAAAGATGCGAACTTTCGTACCGAGTTTACGCGAGAGGTCCTGCTCCATTTCCAGAATGTGCGGACTTTTGAGTAAGCGCGTGTGCGACCGGACGCCGGTTTCGGCCGCCTCGGCCGTATCGGCAAGGGGAGATTGCCGGGCCAGCCGTTCTAAGGCGCGCACACTCAAATCGCCATCCACAACCATGCCGGCCAGATCAGTTTGGCGCTGGCGGTCTTCCACACCTGCGAGCACCTTGGCGTGACCGGCGGAAATTTCGCCACCGGATATCATTGCCCGCACGTCATCACTTAATTCAAGTAATCTTAGAAAGTTGGATATCGTTGTCCGATCTTCTCCCAGGCGCTGGGCCGCTTGAGCATGCGTAAAATTAAAGCGATCAATGTAGGTTTTATAAGCTTTAGCGCGCTCAATCGGATTTAAATCCTTCCGCTGGATGTTCTCTATCAACGCCCATTCCAATTGGCTCTCTTGCTTACTGTCAGTTCGGACAAGGGCTGGAATAGTAATATAGCCGGCAATTTTTGCCGCTTCCGTGCGCCGATGGCCGGCTACAAGTTGATAACGCTCGCCTGCTGGTTTAACGAGAACCGGTTGAAGAATGCCGTTGGAGCGAATCGATTCGGCCAGTTCTTGCAGACTAATGCTATCCATACTCTCTCGTGGCTGGTCGGGGTTTGGATCGATCAGGGCGATTTCTATTTCCTGCACGCGAATACCAGGAAGAATAGTCGCGATAGGTCCAGCCTTATCTTCTTTTTCCAATTTCCGTACAGCAGTGGCATGGTCAGCCGATGCGACCGATTGGCTTGCCGTGATAAGGGAACTCAAGCCACGACCAAGACGAGGACGATTATTTGTGGACATACAGCACATCCTTGCACAATATTATTAAATGTTCCACGTGGAACATTTTCATCAACAAACGCGATGGTGTCAAGAAAAAATGTACCTGCATCTGAGGCACTTCCATTCTCGCTCAAAAAAACTCGTTGAAGATGAACCATGCAAAACCAATCTTTTCAGACACGTTGTTCTGTTCCACGTGGAACAATCTTTCTTTACGTTACCGCGAGCCACACACGAACCAACTGTCCAATCTCTACCCACCCAGCCTTTCGGTACATATTCAAAGCCAGTTCGTTGGTTACATCCACTTGCAGTAGCGGAGTTTTTCCTGTGGAGCGAATTCGACACACCAAATCCCGCACCAGTTGTCCACCAATGCCATGTTTTCTGAATTCTGGGAATGTAAATACGCCGCCGATTTCCACAATGTTCGGCAAAATTAAATCGAATTTCGCCATGGCCACAACATTCCCGTCCAGTTCATAAACAAATACGTTACCAGATTCGATCCAGGCATCCACGTCGGCATCAAATAAAATTCCACGTTCCTGCTTATAACTCTTCCGCCATTTGTTGAGAATACTTTCATCGCCATTCCTTGCCGAGCGAACTCTTGGACACATTTGCGCCTTGATGGTATCCGGAAGACGCATCATCACGTTGAGAGTCTTTTTTGCCGGAGCCTTGCGATTGACGAGCGTAAGCAAATTCGCAAGCATGGCATCAATACCAACCGCCTCGCCGGTAATATAGTTTATTGGTATATTCTTATTATGGAACGTATTAGTTGATGTCAGCCGGTTCTCATCCGGTTTTGCCTGGTCCGGACCGGACGGGGGATGATTCCGCGCGACCCAATCGGCAAGATAACCGGAAAAAACAGCGGCGGCCTCGGCGCTGGGGGCGAACACATCCGCACGCTGCGCTTTAGGAACATAAAGCATTGCCCCAACCGCCCGGTTCATGTCCACTGCGTCGGCGGTGTCCAGCGCACCATCCGGCCGGCGCCAGGCGATCAGCAGGTGCAAATCGTCGCGCAGCAAGGGTGGGGTTTGCGGCAGACGATCCCAGAAATGGGCGATCAGGTCCATGACTCCGCCGCCCCGCCTTCGCAGTAAATCGGCCGCTCCCCCGGCTTTCTCCACGCTCAGTCGCGTCCGGATTAATGAACCCACCGCCTGGTTTGATCCGTCGTTCACCCGCGTTGTGCTCCCGACCGGGGGTCCTGGAGGCGGGACCGCCCGCCGCAGCAATCAAACTTATAAGAATATATATACATACTTATCAATAGCCGCTTTGGCCCGGCGTGCCGGGATTCATCGGCATGAAGCCGCTGCCATAATTGGACTGGTGTGTTTCTTCGATGGGATGGGGATCGGGCCAGTACAAGCTGCGGCTCTGGATGTCATTGTTTTTCTGGAACAGCTCTCCTTCGCCGCAGCCGCCGAGGGATAAGGTCAGCGGCGCCAGCACCAGCAGGGCGAGCAACGTGCCGCGAATCGCGTGCTTGAACATCCCGCCGCGCTCATGACCGATCATGTTGATGAACCTCCTGACAGTGGTTTGCGGGCCGCCTCTATTGTAGAACCTACCGCGGCGCATTCAAAGGCGTCGACGGTTCGCCATCGCGTGGGCTTTCATGGGCAGGCCGAAGAGCTTGATAAAACCGATGGCGTCTTTGCCGTCATATTCACCGCCCATGGTAAAGCTGGCCAGATTCTTCTGATAGAGGCTCCGTGGCGAGAGCACCGAGGCCACGGTGACCCGCCCCTTGAAAAGCCGCAACTTCACTCTGCCGGTCACTCTTTGTGCCGCCGCGGCCATAAAGGCGTCGAGCGCTTCGCGCAGCGGGTGGAACCACTGGCCATAGTACACCAATTCCGCATATTTGAGAGCAAGCTGTTGCTTGCAATGCAGAAGATCGCGTTCCAGGCAAATCGATTCCAGCGACCGAATGGCGGTCAGCAGAATGGTTCCACCGGGGGTTTCATAGGCGCCCCGGCTCTTCATACCCACCAGGCGATTTTCCACCAAGTCGCTCTGGCCCACCGCATGGCGCCCCCCGATCGCATTGAGTCGCTCAATCATGGTGTGCGCGGCCAATCGATGACCATTAACGGCCACGGGCGTGCCGGCGTCAAAATCGACGTTGACCAACTCAGGCTTGTCGGGCGCTTTGCTCACCGGAACGCTCATCACCCACAGATCATCCTTGGGCTCGTTGGCCGGATCTTCCAGGTCCGCTCCTTCGTGGGAAATATGCCAGAGATTGCGGTCGCGGGAATAAATTTTTTTGACCGTCTGGCTGACAGGCACGCCTTTTTCTTTGGCGTAGGCAATAGCCGCCTCGCGGCTGCGAAGTTGGAAACGCTCATCCTTCCAGGGGGCGACGATCTTGAGTTCCGGGGCCAGGGCCATGTACGTCAACTCAAAGCGAACCTGGTCGTTGCCTTTGCCGGTAGCGCCATGCGCCACGGCGTCGGCCCCCTCCTGGCGGGCTACTTCCACCTGATGTTTGGCGATCAGCGGCCGGGCTATGGCCGTGCCCAACAGGTAATGATGTTCGTACACCGCGCCGGCGCGCAGCATGGGAAAGCAGTAATCACGGGCGAATTCCTCGCGCAAATCCCTGACCACGCACTGATCCGCCCCGCTGGCGATGGCTTTTTTCCTGATGCCGGCCAGCTCATCGCCCTGCCCCAACTCGGCGGCGAAAGCGATGACCCGGCAGCCCGCATAATGATCCTTAAGCCAGGGAAGAATTACGGACGTGTCCAGACCGCCGGAATAGGCAAGCACTATCTTTTTTATCGTATCAACCATGTTCAGACTCCTGGTGCAACAAAGCGAATAAAATGGCCGCGGCAAAGAGTTTTTCAGCAACCGGCCCGCCTGTCCCGATGGCTATCGGGAGTGAAATCGAGCCGGCTGAGCCGATTCAGACGATCAATCAGCATATACAGTCGCGCCGGCGAGCGGCGGTTGAATTCAAATACCAGCCGCGGCATCTCCGGTACGGGAACCGGCGCCGGTTCAGATTCTAGCCCCTTCATCAGCGCCAGGGTTCCCCGGTCAAATAAATCGGCGAATTCATGGCGCAACGCGTTGAGCTCATTTTCATCGGGCGCGTGCCGAATTCGCAGGATAATCTGTCCATCCCGGAATCGCAGCGAATGGTAATTGCGGTAGAACGTGGTGATGGTGTTTACCGCTTGCCGGACGTTGTCCGTAATGGTCCACAGGGCCGTATCTTCGGGCGATATCAGGTTCCTTCGCAGCAGATTTTCACGCACGAACCGCTCCCAGCATGGCCAGTAATCGCCGCCCGGCCGTTCGATCATCACCAGCGGCATGGGGTTGGCCCGGCCGGTCTGAACCAGAGTCAGCAGCTCGAAGGCCTCGTCGTGCGTTCCGAATCCTCCGGGAAAAAGCGCCACGGCATGGGTTTCTTTTACAAACATGAGTTTGCGGGAGAAAAAGTAGCGAAAGTGAGCGAGCTTTTCATCTCCGGCGATGACCGGGTTGGTTTCCTGCTCAAAGGGAAGCTTGATCGCCACGCCGAATGAATTGGCCTGCCCGGCGCCCTCATGTCCCGCCTCCATAATACCGCTGCCGGCGCCCGTGATAACCATGAACCCGGCATTCGCGATTTGCCGGCCAAAATCACACGCCGTCTGGTAATCAGGATCGGTGCGCGCGGTTCGTGCCGATCCAAAGATGCTGACCTTTCGCCGGTCGTGATAGGGCCGGAACATTTTGAAGCCGTAGCGCAACTCCTTGAGCGCCCGCAGCACGAGCTTCATATCCGCCCGACCGGGCCTATCGGACGCCAGACGTAACGCGGCCTGCATGATTTCAACCGCCAAGTCCGCATCATGGTCGATATGAAGTTCCGCCAGAAGTTGCCGGCATCTCTCCAGGACCGGGGTTTTACCCGCTTTCATTGATTCACTCATCTTTCACATCATAATGTGATAAAATTTGCGTGTGAAGGAGGTTGCTTGGTCGTCACCATCCACATTGAGCCGGAAAACAAACTTGCCCTTTTCGGAATGGCTGATCGCCATTTGAAGATGATCCGCGAAGTACTCGGTGTTCATTTGAGCGCCCGCGGCGATGAACTGCGCATCAGCGGCGAGCCGGAGGCGGTGGAGCGCTGCGCCGCGGCCATCGGTGAAATGCACCGTCTGCTGCGGCGGGAAACGATCCTGAATCACGAACATGTCGCCGCCGCGCTGCGCAAAACGTCGCCGGCGCGCGCGGCCCCATCGGCCGGTTCGTTGGACGTAATGTCCGCAGGACGGGTGGTGGAGCCGCGAACCCAGGGGCAACACCGCTACGTCCAAGCCATGCAAAACAGCGACCTGATTTTCTGCGCCGGTCCGGCGGGTACCGGGAAAACCTTCCTTGCCGTCGCCCTGGCGGTCGCCATGCTGCGCGAAAATCGGGTACGTCGCCTTGTGCTGGTGCGGCCCGCGGTGGAGGCGGGGGAAAAGCTCGGCTTTCTGCCCGGAGACATCCAGGCCAAGGTGAATCCCTACCTGCGGCCGCTGCTCGACGCCCTGCACGATATGATGCCGTTTGAGCAGATTCGCCGCTTCATGGCCAACGACATCATTGAACTGGCGCCGCTGGCCTATATGCGGGGGCGAACGCTTAATCATGCGGTCATCATTCTCGACGAGGCGCAGAACACCACGCCCGCCCAGATGCTCATGTTCCTCACCCGTCTGGGTGAAGAGAGCAAAATGATCATTACCGGCGATCCCTCACAGGTGGATTTGGATCCCGGGCAAAACAGCGGCCTGGCCGACGCGCGTCAAAAACTCACGGGAATTCGCGGCATCGACTTTGTGGAACTGGACAAATCGGACATTGTGCGGCATCGCCTGGTGCAGAACATCGTTCACGCCTACGCCCTACCGGCGCACCTATCCCCCCAGGCGCCTTCGTAATACGAAGAGCATGAAAAGGCACACCTACCGCGCCGCATGTTCTCGGCAAGCCGCCGAAACCACGCGCCGGCATGATCCGGCGACGGTTGTCCCGTTGGACTTACAGATTGCCAGCTTTCAATTGCCGCTCGGCTTCGATCCAGTCAGAAAAAGCATTGCCTGGTCCGGAACCCCTCTTGAGGTAAATCTGGTAGGCCCGCTCGGCAATCTGCTGGTGCGTGGGATGGGCGGTCCGCTGGATAACAGCGGTACCGCTGCCCTTGGCCTCTGATCGGCTCACCGCAGGCGTAAAAGGCGCTTTGGCGCCCGGGTTAAAAGAAATACTTGATCTACGTGGGGGCATAAACAACCTCCTTGTTCAGATTCGCCGTTCGGATAAACCGTTGCATTGCTTTGTTTCCCGGTTTATTCGGCCTAACTAAAATATACAAATACTGCATACACTGCGCATACTGCCTCGCATACCCGGCTTTATTCTACAAAGTTACAGGACGTAAGTCAAGCCAGTTGAAATCAGTTGGTGAAATCAGTTGAAATCAGGCTTTTTTTCCGATGCGTTGATTTATTCAGCCATGCATGGTAAGAAAAAGGCCCGTTTTATACACACGGGGACCGCATGCCGCCGGTCACCCTTCAAAAAAATAAGGATTTTTCCGATTGCCGGCCGGGAAAACTTGCATGAATGTTGGAAAAAGACTTCGGACGGCGATGCTGATTGCCCTGATCGTCGGCGCTGTGGGGGGATGCAGTCAGCGGCATGCCGCCTTACGCGATTATGTACGGGGCCGGTTGGCCGCGGACCAAGGTCATGTGCGGCAGGCCCTGCGCGAGCTGACTCAGGCGATTGCGAGAAATCCCCAAATGGTACCGGCGTACGAGGCCCGCGCCGATATCTATCGCCACGCGGGTAAATATCGCCGTGCCGCGGCCGATTACCGGCGCGCCTTCGATTTGAACCCCTGGAGTTTTTACGCCGCCTATGAACTCGGGGTAATGTATCAGCAACTGCGCCAATTTCCCCGTGCCATCAGGGCCTACCAGTACGCGCTGCAGATCCGACCGCACAGCCCGCGCGCGGCTCTTCATGTGGCGGTGGCCTATGCGCAAGCGGGGAACCCCGCTTTTGGAATTATTTATGCCAGACGAGCCGTGGCCGACGGTGGCCACTCCTTCAAAACCTGGGCGAACCTCGGCGTCATTTACGCCCAGGCCGCGGCGCAAAACGCCGCCTACCGGCCCCGGGCGATCCATTATCTAAAGCGAAGCCTCGAACTGCAGCCGCACCAGCCGCGCGTCTATCTGGACTTGGCCCAGATGTACCTGGCCCAAAAGAGATTTCACGCGGCCGCGCGGATTCTGCGAACCGCGCAAAAGCTTGCGCCGTCGGCGCTGGTCAGTGAGCGAACCGGATACTGTTATTACCGGCTGGGACGCCTGGCCGCCGCCGCCGCCGCTTACCAGAACGCTCTGAAACTCAATCCCCATTACACTCCCGCGCTCAATGGACTGGGAGTTGTGGACATGACTCAGTATATCGATAACAGATCCATGACCGTCCGGCGCGGCCAGGCGCTGACCCTTTGGAAAAAGAGTCTTGGCCTTGATGCGAATCAACCCCTGATTCGCAAACTCGTGGAACGGTTTACACCCGGATACGGCAAATCGCCCCGGTGAACCGTCCCAGTTTGAATTTTGCCATTTTATGAAAGTTTACGCCGCCCGCCGCCGGCTATCCCGATGGCCTTTTTTCCAGCGGTTTGCCGCAATGCCGGCAAAAACGGTCCGATTCATCAAAAGACCAGCCGCAGTTCGCGCACAATCGCGGCGGTCGGCTGGTTTGTTCACCGCCGCCTTCGACCACCCGCGCCAGACGGCGCACCTGCGCCAAGAGCAGATACCACAATCCCAGAACCAGCGTGATGCTCGAAACAATCAGCAGAGAATAGGCGATGATCGCCTGCGGCAACGTGACCTGGCTGACGGTAAACGCCCCCCAGATGGAAACGCCATAGAGAAACCAGCCCGGCAGCGCCGTACACGCGGCGATCAGAAGCATCAGGTAACCGATTCTGCGGAATCGGCGGCGCTTGCGGATCAAAGCTTTCGGCAAGCCGACGTCATGCGGATGTACCTGACCGGCGCTGGTTGTCAAGATCACGCTCCCGGCCGCCGGAGCGACCCAAGGCGCCGCCGCGCTGAAGGGTTTATTCCCATTCAATCGTGCCCGGCGGTTTGCTGGTGATATCGTATACGACGCGGCTGACGCCGCGAACTTCGTTGACCAGCCGATTGCTTACCCGCGCCAGAATATCGTACGGGATGCGGCTCCAGTCGGCGGTCATAAAATCCGTCGAATCCACGCTCCGCAGGGCGATCACCGGCTGGTAATTCCGCCCATCACCCATCACGGCCACGCTTTGCACCGGCAGCAAAACAACAAACGTCTGAGCTGTGGAACGGTACAATCCCGCCGCCACGATTTCCTCGAGCAGAATCTCATCCGCCTGGCGGAGCAGATGGAGTTTTTCCCGCGTAACCTCGCCGAGACAGCGCACCGCCAGACCGGGTCCGGGGAAGGGATGCCGCCAGACGATATGCTCCGGCAATCCCAGCACCTCGCCCAACCGCCGCACTTCATCCTTAAATAGATCGCGCAGCGGCTCAACAAGTTCAAAACCCAGTTCCGCCGGAAGACCGCCCACGTTATGATGCGGCTTGATGTTTGCCGCCGTGCGGGCGTAGCCGTGGCCGCTTTCGATCACGTCCGGATACAGTGTGCCCTGGGCCAGAAAATGTGCGTCGGGAATGGCGGCGGCGGCGCGCTTGAATGCGTCAATGAACGCCTTGCCGATAATGATCCGCTTATGCTGCGGTTCGGTCACACCAGCCAGCGCGGAAATAAATTCATCCGCCGCATCCACTACGCGCAAGTCGATATGGAAATGATCGCGGAACGTGCTTTGAACGTTTTGCCTCTCATTTTTTCGCAGCAACCCGTTGTCCACAAAAATGCACACCAGTTGGTCGCGCACGGCGCGTTGCAGCAGGGCGGCGGTCACTGCGGAATCCACGCCGCCGGAAAGACCGCAGATTACCCGTCCCGCTCCCACCCTCCGGCGGATATTGTCAACCGCGATCTCCACGAAATTACCCATGCGCCACGTGCCCGAAGCATGGCATACGCGATAGAGAAAGTTTTCCAGGATTTTTGTCCCGTGCGGCGTATGAGTTACTTCGGGATGAAACTGCACGCCGAAAAAAGGTCGGCTGCGGTGGCGAATGGCCGCCAGCGGACAGCCTGGCGTTGCGGCCAGCTTTACAAATTCCGGGCCGATTTCCCCCACTTGGTCGCCGTGACTCATCCACACGCTGGTCTCTTCGGGTACTCCGGAAAACAGATCGGCCGCCATCGCTCCCTGTTCGCCGCTGGACGGAACCATCAGGCGCGCAGCGCCGTATTCGCCCGCTTGGCCGGGTTGAACTCGTCCTCCGAGCATTTCGACCGCGATCTGCATTCCATAACAGATGCCCAGCACCGGAATATTCAGGTCAAAAATCGCCGGATCGCAGCGCGGTGCGCCGGTTTCATACACGCTTGCCGGCCCGCCGGAGAGAATCAGTCCAATCGGCTTGAGAGTCCGCAGTTCGGATATGGAAATATCCGGCGCCACCAGCACGGCGTGGACGCCCGCTTCACGAACGCGGCGGGCGATGAGCTGCGCATACTGGGAGCCGAAATCCAGTACCGGCACGGTTTGCTGATTGGCGGGCGTTGTTGCAGTCATTATGGCGATTGTAACGCGAAAGAAGAAAACGCCCAATGCCGCATAACACAGGCGGGTCTATTAATTTCCATAAAGGCCCTCTACAAATTCGTCAATGCGTATTAAAACAAACGATTTTCCCACGCAGGCAACAAAAAAACCAAGCTGGCGGCCCGAAGGAACGCCAGCTTGGGGAGGGAGAGAGAGAGCAAGCTCGTTATGACCTATCAGCCTTGCGGCTGAGAACGTTCATAATCCTTATCCTTATCTTCACAATATCGTATCACTCAAATAGAAAACTTCAAGCATTTTTCAAAAATTCTCAATAATATTATAGGGCCTTCCTATAACCTTAGCGCACTAAATAACTTACAGAAAAACTAATTTCCCACTTTTTTTTCCAAAAACAGCCGTACATCGTCCAGATGGAGCCTTTCCTGCTGCAAAGTATCGCGGTAACGCACAGTCAGCGTCTGATCAGAAAGCGTTTGCGTATCCACAGTGAAACAGAACGGCGTACCCGCTTCATCCATGCGGGCATAACGCTTGCCGATATTCTGCTTGACATCCAGTTGTACGTTCCAAGTGCGCCGAAGTTCATGGTAAAGTTTCTCGGCTATTTCCGGCATGCCATCTTTATCGACCAACGGAAATATGCCCGCCTTTATGGGCGCCATGCGCGGATGAAACTTCATGACCACGCCGCTGGGGCGCGAAGGATCGTCATGGTACGCTTCGCAGAGCAAGGCCAGCGTTCCGCGATCCGCACCGGCGGATGGTTCGATCACATGCGGAAAGTAGCGCTCGTTGCGTTCCTGGTCGAAGTATTTGAGTTTCTCGCCAAGGCCGGAAAATTCGGCGTGCTGGCGAAGATCAAAATCGGTGCGATGGGCGACGCCTTCCAGCTCGCCGAAACCCGGCGCGGTAAAGGGAAAGCGGTATTCAATATCGCTGGTTCCGGATCCTTCCCGGGCGTAATGCGCCAATTCGTCCTGGTCGTGTGGGCGTAATTGGAGGTTGCCGCCGGTCAGGCCGATGGACTGCCACCACTCAAACCGCGCCTGGCTCCAAAACCGATACCATTCGGCGGCGGTTGCGGGGTGAATGAAAAACTCGACTTCCATCTGCTCAAACTCGCGCGAGCGAAAGGTGAAGTTCCGCGGCGTTACTTCGTTGCGGAACGCCTTGCCGATCTGGGCGATGCCGAAGGGAATTTTGACGCGCGTGGTGTCCGTGATATTGCGGAAATTGGCGAAAATTCCCTGGGCGGTTTCCGGTCGCAGGTAGGTCATCGAATCGTCATCACGCACCGCGCCGGTATGGGTTTGGAACATCAAATTGAACTGCCGTGGTTCGGTGAGCGTGCCGCCGCATTCCGGGCAGGGTGTTTGCAGGCCGGTGGCGGATTTTTGTTCCGTCGCGATATGTTGGAGCAGTTTCGCAAGCGGCATGACAAGATGCGGATCATTGGCCCCATTCTCCGCCAACCAGGATAAGGTCGCGGTGGGATTGCGTACCAGGGCCAGGCCCGGCGCGAGCTTTTTTCCCTTTGTCGCGGCCCACCGTGCGGCCTCCTGGCTCTGAAGGGTGTAGCCCTCGCCCGCCGGCGTCAGGCACTTATCGGCAAGCGCCAGAACCCACGGCGCCCCCTTGAGCAAATCCCACACCTGATCCGCCCGAAACAATTTTTTGCAGTATTTGCACATCGACATGGGATCGTTAAAACCCGTGGCGTGGCCGGAAGCCTCCCAAACGCGGCGGTTCATGATAATGGTGCTGTCCAAGCCGACCATTTCCAGGGATTTTCCGTCGGGACCGCGGGGAGGACAGCGAACGATATCGCGCCACCAGGCATCCTTGAGATTTCGTTTGAGTTCCACCCCCAGCGGACCGTAATCCCAAAAGCCGTTGATTCCGCCGTAGATTTCCGACGACTGAAAAATGAATCCCCGCCGCCGGCATAAGGCAACGAGCTTTTCCATTTTTCCCTCGGTGGACTGGATCGCCTCGGACATGGATAACCCTTTTACAATCCCTCAAACCGGCGCGACCGTTTGCGTAGAGCCGGCGGGAGGCGCTGGATTGTAACGGCTGTGGCGCACGGGCGTCCGGCGGTTGCTCGTTGGGCTTGGGAACATATAGTTAAACACAATGGCGCCGGCCAGCAAGCCGATGTTGCCCAGCAACAGCCACACGCGGTCGGCAAGAATTCCTTCCCGGCGCAAATATACGAATACCGCCGCGAGAATGAACGTGCCCAGGGAAAGCGGAATAAGTCCCCGCCACGCCAGATTCATCAACTGGTCGAAACGGAAGCGGGGCAGAGTCCAGCGAACCCACATGTAGAAGAACAGGAACAGAATCACCTTGCCCCAGAACACGATGAACTTCAGGATTATTCCCGCCCAGCCCGTCACCGCCGGCTGCGGGCCGCGATAAATCAACTGATCGATCCAGGGCAGGTGCCAGCCGCCGAGGAATAGCGCCACCGCCACCGCGGCTCCGGTGATCATGGCGGAATACTCGGCCAGAAAAAACATTGCGAATTTCATTGAGGAATATTCGGTATGATAACCGCCGACGAGTTCCTGTTCGCATTCGGCCAGATCAAACGGTGTGCGATTGGCCTCGGCGAAAATGCAGGTGACGAACAGCACAAACGCCGTTGGCTGGATGAACACATTCCACGCCGGCAGAAAACCGACCGTGGAAAAATACGACGCTTGGCCGACGATGATTGGCTCTAGGCGAAGCGTTCCGGCTACCACGGCCACGGATAAAAGCGATAGCACCAGAGGAATTTCATAACTGATCATCTGTGCCGTTGCCCGCAAACCGCCGAGAAAACTGTATTTGCTGCCCGAGGCCCATCCGCCCAGCACCACGCCATACACGGACAGAGAGGCCATAACAATGACAAAGAGCACGCCGATTTGCGGATTGGCGACCATCACGTGGAAGTTTTGAGGAAACGTCCAGCCGCCCAGCCAATGCGGCAGGCCGGCGCCGGCGGCCAGGACGCCGCCCCAGGGAATCACGGCGAAACCGCACAGGGCCGGCGCAATAATGATGATCGGCGCCAGTAGAAACAGAATCCGATCCGCATTGGCGGGGACAAATTCCTCCTTGAGGATGAACTTGACGCCATCGGCCAATGGCTGGAGCAATCCTCTGGGACCGACGCGGTTGGGCCCGATGCGGTCCTGAATCCAAGCCGCGGTTTTTCGCTCCAGAAGGATCAGATAGGCCACAAGCCCCAGCGTCATGCCGAGCACAACAAGGGCGAAAATCAGGTGAGCAATAAACACGCCGACCATGGTTTGAGAAAACTCCGTTGCCTTCATGGAAAATCCAGGGCAGGGGTAATCATAGTCTAAAGTCGCGCTGATACAAGCGAAGTCCGTGCTTAGAGCTAATCTATATAAGATAGGCTCTTAAGATGGGCGGGAAGGGTTTGCGGCTGAGCTGAAATATCACAAAGAAACGGCCGGCCGGCGGGCCCGCTTGGGGCGAGTCAGGATTTGCGGCGTGAAGTCCCGTGGAACCGCGGTAGAATGGCTTTTTCGGCCCAGCGCCGCCAGCGAGGTTTTACGCATGTTCAAACCTTACGTGGAACGGTTGTTCCGTGCGGCATTCTCATGGCGGCTGCACGCCCAGCAACGGCTGACCCGCTGGGGTGTGCGCGAACAAACTATTCTGGTGGCGATAGCCTTTATCGTTGGCGTGCTCACCGGATGGACAACCTGGCTTTTCGATCAGTGCGTGCGGCTGGTGGAGGGATGGTATTTCAAGCCGGTCGTGGAATGGACCCATGCCACCACATGGTGGCCGTGCTATATCCTGCTGCCGCTGATTCCCGCCATCGGCGGCCTGGCGCTGGTGCTGTGGCGAAGGCTCTGGGGCCGGCAGCACGTGCGGCTGCACGGCCTGGCGGGCGTGCTGTACGCCTTGAGCCGGGAGTCGAGCAAACTTAAACCATCCCTGGCCGTGGAAACACTCGTGGCCAGCAGTCTGACAATCGGGTCGGGCGGCTCGGCGGGTCCGGAGGCGCCGATCGCGGTGATCGGTTCCGCGGTGGGGTCGGCGGTGGGCGGCGTTTTAGGCATATCGCGGCGAAATCTGCCGGTGCTGATCGGCTGCGGCGCCGCGGGCGGAATCAGCGCGGTGTTCGGCGCGCCGATCGCCGGCGTACTCTTCGCCATGGAAGTGATGCTGCGGGATTTTTCCGTCCGAACACTCACGCCCATCGTCATCAGCTCCGTCCTGTCCACTACCACCTACGTGGCGCTCTCCGGCGGCGGATCCGTACGCGGCCTGTTTCAAATGCCCGGTACCGGACCCGCGTTCGTATTCACGTTCCACGCGCTGCCTTTCTATATATTGCTCGGAGCGGTGTGCGGTCTGCTGGCGGTGATCTTCACCCGCGGCTATATGCTTATTGAGAAATTATCGCTCCAGGCGCAGCGCCGCATCCCGCCCTTTTTCATGCCGGCCCTGGGCGCGGCGCTCTCCGGCGTCTGCGGAATCGTGATCCTGGTTCTGTTCCGAAACAACCCGTTCATGCAGCACCGGTTCGCGACGGGCTATATTCCGATTTTCGCCGACGGTTATCCGACGATTCTCCGCATGATCAACCCGGCGTGGTACGGCGCCGGGCAACTGTTCCACGGCCAGGACGTGCGATTGACACTGGAATTTCTAGTTGCGGTTTGCCTACTGAAAATTCTGGCGACCTCGTTGACGCTGGCCCCCGGCGGCTCCGGCGGTATTTTCGCGCCGTCGCTTCTCATTGGCGCCGCCGGCGGCGGCGCCTTGGGCCTGCTGCTGGAGCATTACCTGCCCGGGGCTGGCGTGCACCCGGGCAACTTCGCAATGGTGGGGATGGGCGCGGTGCTGGCGGCGGCGATCCAGGCGCCGCTGACCGCCATCATCCTTCTGTTTGAATTGACGCGCAATTACGCCGTCATGCTGCCGATCATGCTCGCGGCGGTAACGGCGACGGTGATTCAGCAACTGCTGGTCGGCGAAAGCCTTTACAGCCTGCCCCTCAAACACCTGGGAATTCGCCTGGGCGCGGCGGTGGGAATCAGCTCGCTCCAGCGGGTCAGCGTGGACCAACTGGAACTGGCGCAGGCGCCGGTGGCCCGGCCGGATGAACCGCTCTCCAACATTCTGACTCGCAGCCACCAGAACGGAACGGACGACTTCGTGGTGCTGGACGCGGGGGGCAACTACCTGGGCCTGTTGACCATCGATGATTTGAAAACCGTAATGCTTGAGCCGGAAGCGGCGCCCCTGCTGCTGGTGGGCGAGTTGCTGCGGACCGACGTGCCTCCGGTGAAATTACACGATACGTTGGATGTGGCCCTGGCCATGTTCGCCCGGCATGAAGTAGCCCGCCTGGCGGTTGTGGATGACGTCGTTTCGACCGGTAAACCGCCTGCCCTGCTGGGATTGCTTTCACGCGCCGAACTGATGCGCCGCTATCACCAGGAACTGGGAGGATGAACCGGGCGGGGCCCGATCCGCCCCCGCCCGCCGCCGGAGGCCGGCGCCGCCGACCCGCCCGTTCGTGGCGCGCCGAAGGACACTCGCATGGTCCGTACGCGAATGGATCCGCACGGCATATTTTATGCGCCGGGTGATCCCCGCGGCGGCGATCTCCCGCGAAATCAAACGGAATTTTCGGAATATTACACACAATATTTGACACAGCCCCCCTCTTTATCAGTTTTGACGGGATGGGAGTGTCTGGATAGACTAGTTCAGACTGGTCTACACGGAGTCAGAATATGTTTAAAGTCGGAGCCTATGAAGCCAAGACACATCTGCCCCGCCTTCTGGAGCAGGTCGAGGCCGGCGAAAGTGTGGTCATCACCCGACATGGCAAGGACGTGGCAATTTTGTCGCCCGTCCCGCCCGGGGCAACCAGACCGAACGCCGCCGGCGCCATTGCCAAATGGCGGAAAACTCGTAAAGGCGTCACGCTCGGTGGATTGAAAATCAAGGATCTGATCCAGCGGGGGAGCCCGTAATGGAGTGGGTTTTCGACACGTCCATTACTATGGCATGGTGCTTTGACGATGAGTGCACCGCGCGAACCGAATCGCTGCTGGAAAGCCTGGGCGGGCGCCCTGCGGCCGTCCCGGGACATTGGTCACTGGAAGTGGCGAACGTATTGGCGCTGGCCACGAAAGCCGGGCGCATCACCGCGGCGGCGATCTCCCGCGAAATCAAACGGAATTTTCGGGATATTACACACAATATTTGACACGGCCGGCAAGCGGGCCGTGACGATTGTTCCTGCGCTGGGTAACATGATGGGCTGCGTCGGGGACGACAATGCGGGCGAGTCGAAGCATGGAAAACAATATAATGCTTGCGAACGTTCGCGCCAAATAAATGGCTGTCCCTGTACGCATACGAAAAAAAGCTCTTCTTAAGGAGCAGATATGCCACGCAATCGTGGGAAACAACTTGTCTGCCAGATGCTGGAAAGATTTGATTCAAAGGCGCTTGAGGAATACAAACACATTATCCGCAGCTACATTCATGACAGGGATGGCGTCTATGCCCTCTATCACAATGATAATCTCTATTATGTTGGCCTCGCTCGGAATCTTAATGGTCGTCTCAAGAATCATTTTAAGGACCACCATAGAGGGTTGTGGAATAGATTCTCGGTATACCTGACCATCGGCAATTCATTTGTGAAGGAAATGGAGTCGCTGCTGCTCCGTATTGCGCTGCCGAAGGGAAACAAGAAGCGTGGAAAATTCGTGAAGTGCGAAGACCTCCGCCGTAAATTTGTGCGCGACTATAAAGCTGACGCCAATAAGAAGTTCCGGCAATTGGTCGGTCGTCCGCACATCGGAAAAGCCACCGATGCGAAGGCCGCAGTTGGTGGCCGGAAGAAACTGGGGCATTACATCAGCAAAGGGATGGCATTGAAGGCCAGACATAAGAGAAAAGATTACAGGGCCCGAGCGCGGAAAAACGGGGTCATTAAATTCCAGGGTAGGGTATTCGACTCCCCATCCGCGGCCGCGAAAGAGGCCAGTGGCGGTTTGAGCAGTAACGGCTGGTCTTTCTGGCATTACGAACGGGCGCCGGGGGATTGGGTTCCGCTGAAATATCTCCGCCAGGGTGGTCGATAGTTGACCATCTTGCTGAAATAGCCCCTTTTCGGAGGGGGAAGGCCGCTCGCGACCGCCTTGGTGGTAATGCGATTCTCAGATGCACAGCACGGCTTTCACCGCCGCTCATGCCTTGGCCATTCACGCCTCCGCCAATTCGTCATATTTCCCGATGACCAGCGCGGCGGAGGAATGGGGATCGGCGGGGCTCCCCGTCGCTTGGAATGTGGACAAAATGTAAATCGCGTCATCCCGGCTGATGCCGTAGAGATTAAAATACACGGCATCGAGTTCGGCGCGTAGTTCGGGCCGTTCGGCATTCTTCCATTTCATAACCGTTCGTGAGTTTTCCCGCCCGCCTATAAACCTTACCCACACCCGCCGTGGAGATAATGATTTGTTGGGATTGTATATTCCTGGAAAGTCACGCTCCCGGGGCGGCGGAATCCGCAAATCGGGCAAAAAAGCCGATAAATACCGAAAGCACCCATTGCCGGCGGCAACGTATAGAAAGACGGCGCAATGACCCCGACAGGAGAAGACCCGGACATGCATGACTCTGGCGCTGTGCAGGGTGAATCCGCGACGGCGGATGGGGCGGTCCTTCCACGGACCGCAGGCGAGGCGCTGCGTCTGCACGGAGGCTGGCTGCGGGCGGTCGCGACGGCGCGTCTCAAAAGCGCGCAAGGGGCCGACGACGTCATGCAGGAAGTGGCGGCGGAGGCGCTGCGCAACTGGCCGACGCTGCAAGCGGCGCAAAACGCCAAACCGTGGCTGTATCGGCTTACCGTGCGGGCGGCATTAATGCACCGGCGGGCGCTGGGACGGGCGCGCAAGCGCGTCCACCAGGCGGAGCAATTGCAGTTGACCCGTTCCAGTGATGGCACATCCGCCCAGGCCGGCCCGCTCGAGGCTCTGTTGGCGGCGGAACGCCACGCCCGCCTGCGCCAGGCGATGACGCGCCTGCCGCCACGCGATGTGGAACTGCTGATGATGAAGCACGTGGACGATTGCAGTTACAAGGAAATTGCTTCGCGGCTGAACGTAACGGTGGCGGTGGTGGAGATGCGGCTCTTTCGCGCCCGCCAGAAGCTGCGGATGATGCTGGAGCGGGACAACGGCGGCAAATAGCCGGAGGTGAAAACATGGCGATATTAACTGAAAACAATGCGGATGACGCGCCGGTCAGGCTGCAAAGGCAACTCGACCTGCTGGTCGATGATGAGTTGTCCGCGGAGCGGCGCGGCGACCTGCTCCAGAGGATGGATCGAACGCCCGGCGGCTGGCGGATGGTGGCGATGCGATTCCTGCAATACCAGGTGGAGCGGCGCGCCGTGCGGGAGATGATCGGCGTTTCCACGGTAAATCGCGGCGAAAGCGAAGCGCCGGACCATCGCCGGGCCGGCGGATTACCGCAGACGCTGCGGATCGCGGCGATGGTCCTGGCGACAGCGACGCTTTTTTCCCTGGCGGGTTTGTATATCGGCGGGCGGTTGCACACGGCGCACCCGGCGATCACGACGGCGTTTGCGCCCCCTGCGGCGCGGCTGCGCAGCCACTTTTTATTGACGCCGGGTTCCAGCGCCGTACCGATGAGCTATCCGGTGATGAACGGCTCTGCGGCCAATACAACGCGCAACATTGTGGTGGTCAGCGACGGGACGGGGCGAGTGGTGGCGTTTCCGGTCGTACCGGCGGTGGCGGTGAAGACGTCGCCGGTTTATTAAGAGCCTGTTCCGGACAGGCTCTAAGACGGAAGTTTACAACACGTGTATGAATGTCGAATAGACTTTTGCTTGTAATTGTTTTGCTGTTCGGTCTGGTCGCCGCCGCGGCGACCGGTCCGGTGCGGGCCTCCCGCGGTAGCGTGATTGCGGCGCCGCAACCGGTCGCTCCCGGCGCCCATCCCGATCGTACCGGGACGGGCCGATACTTCATCGGCGTGGCGATCCGAAAAATTCCGTCAGTTTTCAGCCGGTTGCTGGGATTGCGCGGGGGGCAGGGGCTGCTGGTTCAACAGGTGATACCGGGGAGTCCCGCCGCCGCGGCCGGCTTAAAGGCTGGTGATCTGCTCATTGCGCTGGGTGGCAAACCCCTTCGGACCCCGCAGCAGCTTGTAGAGGCAGTGAATCAATCGCCTCGGCGGCGCGGCCGGCCGACGGTATGCCGCCTGACGATCATTCGCGCCGGCGCGCGGCGGAAAGTAAGCGTAACACCGGCGCCTTGCCCGCCCCAACTGTTTTTTCTCGGGCGAAAAATATTCATGACTTCGCGGACTTTCGTCCCAGCCGCCCGGCCAGCGAATCCCGGCGCCCCGGGACGACAGATCATGCCGGCGCGAGTCATGACCTTTGGTCCCGGCATGATCATTCATCTGCCGGAAACGCCCGGCTCTCCCGCTCTATCGTCGCGGTTACCGGAGGTATTCACCATCACGCAGTGGACCGATTCCCACGGGGTGGTTCATACGATCATCAATACCGGAGACCGGCGATATTCGGTTGATTCCGCCCACCTAAGATCACTGCCACCGCCGGTTCAGCCGCTGGCCAGGCTGCTGCTGCGTTCCAGCGCGTCTTTGGGGCTGCGGCGCCCGGGTGCGGCGCCCGCGAATACCGGGCAGGCTGGACGCAAGCGGGCTGTGGAAAATTCCCCGGCGGCGGGCGCCAATCCCGGTTCGCCGGGAAAACAGATCCGGCAAATCGAAGCGCAAATCATCGCTTTGCAGGCCCGTCTAGCCCGGCTGCGAAAGCAGGCGCTGGCGCGGCGCGCCGCGTCGCAACCGGCGCATTAATTCTCTTTATTGGCGGCTGGCGGCGGGATCGTTCGGGGGCCCGGCGGGAGAACTGTTTTTCCGGCGGAATATTCTGATTACCGGTGCCTCGGCCAATTCCGCCACTCCCAGCCAGCGACTTGCCAGTCCGTACACGATCGCCGCGGTGAGCACCACGGCGGGCAGGCGGACCAGCGCCCCGAGCAGCCGATGACCCGGTCCGAGCATCGGAATTCCGCGTAACTGAGTATTGACGATCCAAGCGAACAGAGTCATCAAAGCTGTGGCCAGAAGCGATTTACCCACCAGCGGTCCCACGGCGCGCGGTTCGAGCGGTCCGAATCGTTTTCGCACGAGCCACGCCAACACGCCCACCTGCACCACCGCGGAAATACTGGTGCTGGCCGCCAGGCCGCCCACCTGCATGAACCAGATCAACAGCAGGTTCAGCGCGAGGTTTAAAAACACCATGGCCACGGCTATTTTCATGGGCGTTGCGGCGTCGCGGTGGGCGTAAAACACCCGCACCAGCAACATTTGAATTTCAAAGGCCCAAATGCCCGCGCAGAACCATCGTGCGGCCCATGTGGCTCGGTCCACGTCGTCGGCGCTGACGCGGCCTCCCATATAAATGGCGGTGATGAGCGTGTGGGCAATGAGAATCATGCCGGCGGTGGCGGGAATGCTCAAAAATAAACTCTTCCGCAGCGCGGCCTGGAGAATCTGTTTGACTTCGGCGGGCCGCCCGGCCGCCGCGGAGAGACGGGGAAACACCGCGGTTGCCGTGGCTACGCCGAAAATGCCGACGGGCAGCATGTAAATGCGCTGCGCCACCGAGAGCTTTCCCAGAGCACCGGCGAGCAGGGGCGTGTGTATGTGCATGCCCAGAAGCCCAAAAATCGTCCGGCCGGCGTGACCGTCCGGTGAGAACCACCACGCGATCTGCGAATCCATAAACACGTTAAGCTGAACCACGGAAAGGCCGATCGTCATCGGCAGCATGGCGCGAACAATTTCGCCGATGGCCGCTCGTATGGTTCCGCCTCCGTTCGGGGGGATAATTCGCCAGCCGCCGGAGAGTCGTACTCCGGCCCGTTTAACGGCGATGAACATCAGCAACAGTTGAACCATGCCGGCGATGAGCACCGCCACCGCCACCCAGATCACGCGCAGGCGCACGGGATAACGCCAAGTCCAGATAAGCACGGGAATCGCCGCCGCCAGGGCCATGGCGATATTGAGAATGATGGGCGCAGCGGCCTGGGCGGCAAAGCGTTCGTGGGAGGCCGCGATCGCCCCCAGCAGCGCCACCAGGCACACGTAAACAGAGTAGGGAAGCATCAGGGCGATCATTCCGGCCGCAAGACGATTGGCGGACGAAACCGCATGCGATAACGCCAGCGGCGCGACCATCGCTTCCCCCACCAGCATGATGGCCACGAGTACAACGGTCAGCAGAACAACGATCGCGCGGGCCAACTGGTTGGCCGCCTCCTGGCCCTGCTGTTGGCGAAGACGGGTGTACACCGGTAGAAACACCGCCGTTAGCGCGCCTTCTCCGAAGATGCGGCGGAAAAGATTGGGAAACTGAAACCCCATCCAGAAAGCGGACCAGGTTGTTCCCACGCCGAGAAAATAGCCGCACGCTTTGTCGCGCAGCAGTCCGAAAATCCGGGAAAGAAAAGTCAACTTGGAGATCAGATTGGCGTAATGAATGAATCCACCCGGGCGATCGGCCGTGGCCGTGTTGGGTGCATGGTCCGCATTCGTTTTCGGTACGCTCATGCCGGTTTCCGATGCAACATGTCCCGCAGCCGCCGGCAGAGAGCTTGCGGATCATCCGCGGCGAGCGCCGCGGAACTCACCGCCACGGCCGCAACACCCGCAGTTAGCAGTTGGCCAAGATTATCCGGCGTGATTCCGCCGATGGCGACGGAGGGGATCGGCAGATCCGCGCCGCGAATTTCGCGGGCATATTCCACGCCGGCGAGGCGCGGCTTGATCTTGGTTTGCGTCGGGAACATTGGACCGATGGCGATATACGTGGCCCCATCCCGGACGGCGGCCCGCGCCTGTTCGGCGGTTTGCGTGGATATGCCGATGATCATGTCGCGGCCGGCTATTTTTCTGGCGATGGCGCAGGGCATATCCTGCTGGCCCAGATGAACTCCGTCGGCGCCGGCCGCCAGCGCCACATCCACGCGGTCATTGATGATCGACACCACCGCCCGCGAGCGGCACTTCTCCACCAGAATCCGCGCACGCCGCAACAGTTCGCAATCAGAAAGATTCTTTTCGCGCAACTGTATGCAGTCCGCGCCGCCGGCCAGGAGAGCCTCCAATGTCTGGTCCCAGGGGCGGCGGCACAAGGCTTCGGTCAATAGAACGTAGAGCCGCACGCGCGCCAGGCGTCCCTGCTGGCCGGCGCTGCGCAGAATTCGCTGCTCCAGCGCATAGCACCGGTAGCGAATGTTTTCAATGTTCGCCGCCGCCGCCGGTTCAAAGGTCTTGCCCAGTTCCTCCAGCACGCGCAGCGCCTCGGTAAGCCGCTTGGCGTTGGCGCATAAAACGTCGAACAGACCGCCGCGCTCCAGTTCAGCGGGAGTTTTGATCCCCACGCCCGGATCGCCCGGCGTATCGCGGGCCAGGACAAGTTCCGCACCGCCGAGCCGGCCCAGGATGCCGGCCAGATCGTGGCGCAGCGTTTTCAGCTCGCCGGACAGCCCGCCGTCGTTGAGTCCCAGACGGGCGTAATCCTCCAGAACCCGCAGCGCCTCGCGGGCGCGGTTGCAATTGGCGTCGAGGATGCGGGCGATGGCCGGATTCATCAGGTTCCTTAATCTCCAGCGTCCCGTGAGCTGTCGGGATTGCCGGGTTCCATGGCGCCCTGCCGCATGGACCAGGGGCGAAAGCGGGCCACGCCGCGCTTGGTCGTACGGACGAACTCGATGAACTCTTCCACCTCCGGCGTCCGACGCAGCTCGTCCGGCAACAAGTCGATACTTCTGCCCAGGGGCACGTCGCCGTGCGTGCGAAACAGAGTTTGAAACATCCGCCGAAGCGCATGGATGCCCTGGGGACCCATGCCCGAGCGGCGAATTCCGACGGCGTTGAGCTGCGTGATGGTGTTGGTCAGCATCGCGGTAACGAACGGAGGAATATCGACGTTGTGTGCGGAGTTGTTGGAAATCATCGCCAACCGGCCTACGCGGCAAAATTGATGCACGGCGCAATGTCCGCCGATAATCACGCGATCCTGGACCTCCACGTAACCCCCGAGGGTGGCGTGATTGACCAGAGTGACGTTGTTGCCGACGCGGCAGTTGTGACCGACGTGGCTGCCCACCATGAAAAAATTGTGCGCGCCGATGATGGTGTCGCCGTTGGTGCCGCGGTGGACCGTCGCGTGCTCCCGGAAAATATTATCGTCGCCGATGAGGAGCCGGCTCGGTTGATCCCGATACTTGGCGTCCTGGGGCGCGTCGCCCAGAACGGCGAAACTGTGCACCCGGTTGCCGCGGCCCAGTACCAACGGCCCGATCAGTTTGGCGTGCGCCGCAAGCGCGCACTGCGCTCCAATGGTCACCGGCCCTTCCACGATGGCATAGGGACCAATTTGAACACTCGCGTCGATCCGCGCTTCGGAATCAATTATGGCCGTGGCGTGAATCATGGGCATCCGCTCCGAAAACAACGCGTCGCTCTGGGTCTCACCGAGACTTCGGGTATTTTCCTTCTGTTGGCGCCGGCGGCGCGGCGCCGCAGCCGGACGTCCATTCGACAGCTTTGTAATTCAAAACCCGCTTTTTCATCCACCGCACGGCCAGCAGATCCACGAAGGCCCGGATCACCCGGCTGCCAAACTTGTACTTGGTCACGCCGTAGGCGCGGGGCTGATGGCTCACCGGCGTTTCGATCACATGATAACCGCGCATTTTCACCAGGGTCGGAAAGAAGCGGTGCATTCCCTTGTAAAGGGTGAGGCCCTGGAGACACTGCCGTTTGTAAACCTTGAGGGAACAGGCGGAATCCCGGATATTTTCGCCGCTGAGGCAATTGCGTATTCCATTGGCGATACGCGTCTGGATAATGCGCAGAAAATGATCGCGGCGCTGGCGCCGCCAGCCGTTGACCATGTCTACGTCCGGGCCGAGCATGGCCATGAGTCTGGGAATTTCGCCGGGATCGTTCTGCATGTCGGCGTCGACGGTTCCCCAGATTCGTCCGCGTGCGACACGGAAGCCGGCGTCCATTGCCGCCGTCTGTCCGCTGTTTTTCTCCAGTGAAATTACGCGCAACCAGGGATAAAGCCGCGATAATTCCACCAATTTTTCCCGTGTGCCGTCTGTGCCGGCGTCATCGACGATGATCACCTCGAAACTAATTTTCAAGGGAACGAAGACCTCTCGGATCCGCTCCACCAGGGGGCCGACGTTTTCAACTTCGTTGAACGCCGGCGCGATAATCGATATTTCAATGTCTTCGTTTGCCATCCACTGCATAGCCAGAAATAATTGCTCACGAGGCGCGCCGCAATTCAAGGGCTGTCGGTTCTGATGATCGCCCGCAAGCCGGGAAAACAGCCGTGCTTGACCGCGGCACAGAAACGCGCGTACAAGGCCCAGTAAATACCCAATACGCCATCCGGATGCCGTTCGCTATCATAATCCAGCCACACGGTCGGTTCCGGCGGGCGCGGCGCGGCCAGCAGTCGCCGCCCCCATATTCGAACCATTTTCGTGGCCGGGCGATCCGTTCCATCGGGGTTGATCAGGCCGTAGTCGCTGCCTTCATAGTACTGGTAGCCTCCGGGGTAGAACCACCAGAAAATGCCGTCGGCGCCGGAGAAAAGCGCCAGCTCATAGAATTTGGCGTAGTAAGCGCCCTGGGCCTGCAAGGCTTGCGGGCTATCGGCCTGCAACGCCGCGTACCATGATCTCGACGACGGCGCGACCAGGGGACTTAACACATCCGCTTGCGGGCCGCCAATCTGCTGCGCCGCGGCCCCCCAAGCGTTCTCGCCGGTCTCCGCCCAGATAACCGGCTCGTGGGGCGCAATCGACCGGGCGTAGGCGACGCGAAACAAAATAAGCGCAGACCCGTTATCCGTCGCCGGCCGGATACTTTTGGGGTCGGCCCGGCGGTTCAACTCGCCGTAGCTTTCCGGCGAGAGAAAATCCAGCGCCCGAGCCAACCCTTCCAAGTGATAGTTCGCGGCATTGATCCAGCCCGGATCGCTCGCCTGCGCCATGCGAAAACTTACATATTGATGCGGGGCGATGGCGCGGATGCGCCGCGCCGGCAGGCCGTATGTCTCGGCCAGCCAGTCATTGAGAAAACGCCGATACGCTGCGATCAGCTTCCCTTGCGACTCTTGTACCGCGGGCAGGTTCAGGTCCGCCCAATTGGACGGACCGGTCCATAAAGGCTTACGGTACCGCACGGGGTACACGAGCTGAAAGTCAAGGTCTCTATGGGGCGGGCCGGTCAATTGTCCCTGCTTATCGCGCGGCGCGGGCACACCCCAGGCCCGCTCGGCGGCGGCGATGCCGCCATAATGAGTCTGGACCCATTTCGCCCAGGCCTTGTCCGTGCGCCGCAGCCCGCCGACACTGCCGAAACTCGGCTCCCAGTCGATTTCATAGGTGAATACCGTATCGTTCTCGGCCAGGCGGTAGTGGTCGATGATTTCCTTGAAAACATGCCAAGCCAGATTTTCTCCCTGTTCCCAACTGCGGCCATTAAGCCAGTACGAGACTCCAGGTTGTAGACTCAGTTTCACGCGCAACTGATGTTCGCGGCATCGCCGCAACAGGTCCAGCAGATTCTGGGAGTCCATATCATAAGAACTGCAACGCACGCTTACGGCGTTGAGTCCTATGTTCTGGATATGTCCCAGGTCGCGTTCGATTACTTCCGGATCGTATCCGGGACGGTTGAGCCACCCAAGGAATATTGTCCCAAACAACGCTCCTTCCACGGCGGGGCCCGACGACGGCATGTAATTGACGCCGTTGATGCGCCACAAGCGGCCGTTGAGATAAAAATGTCCATCCGGACGAATGGTGACCCAGTTGGGGTGGGCCGGCGGCGTCCAGACGTGGAGGCGATGCTCCAGAGAGTCCACCACCCGTCCGTGCTCCGACAATTCCGTGATGATCGTATAGCCGGCGGCGGGCCAGTTACCGGGAGGGTTCCAGGTAAACTCGTGCACCACCGTGCCCCCGCGGTTCAAGACCACCGGCCAGCTACGCCGGAGCACTTTTCGGCCATCGGAGGATTGGATCGTGATGGCCACTCGTCCGCGCCGCGCCTGGCCGGTGGCGGATTCGCGCGCGGCACACAAGTTGGCGACCCTGGTTCCCAGACGCACGCTTTGGCCGGGAAAGTAGGTGTAGAACTCCGCGCCGCCTTCCAGCAGGAACAGGCCGTCGTGCAGACGCCGCGCTGTCTGGGTAAGCACCCGCCGCATGGCCGGCTGGCGGTAAAAGTCGGCGGTGGCGGGAGTAAAAGCCGCCCAGGCGCCGCCGGCATGAGGCGCCGCGCCGGGCGGATACAGCAGCAGGGTTCCCGGGGAACCCCGCCAGGCGTCGCTGTGCGCATCCCCGGCGCGCAGGAGGGAAACCCAACGCCAGGGGCGACCCTTGGCGAAACCCGTACTGCTCGGACGCGCGTAGGAGGAAATCATGGCGGCGGGCGCCTGGATCCGTTCGCGCGGCGGGCGGATCACCGCCTGGCCGGGCGCCACGTCCACACGCACGGCGCCATGGATCGGGTAGAACTTGTAGGCGGGGCAGAGGGTCTCCAGGGGTGGCAACGGCGTTGTGATCGGCGCCAGGGGTTTGCTCCATGTGCCGTTCGACCCTGGAACCAACTGGGTATTCCAAGCCGGCAATCCCAAGGCCAGCAGGTGGCCGCCGGCCCGGAGATAGGCGTGGACCACGGGAAATAGGGCGGGGGGCAGGGCCTGCGCCTGCGGCAACGCCAGCAGCGCACAGGACTCGACCGTCAACGCATGCGGATGGAAAATATCGGCAATGGTGGTGGAACGGACCGAGTAACCGGCTGTTTCCAGGGCGCCGGCCAGTATCGCCGGCAGCGCCGGATCGTGCTCCGGCAGCGCCGGATCATTCAACATAAGGGCCGTTGGCGCCGCGCCGGGGTGCGGCGTGGGGGGGCGGGTGGCGGGTTCCCGATGGTGCGCCGCGTAGGCGGATACCGTGCCAATCTCGCTTCCGATAGCCATCGGGAGTGGAAGCAAACCGGCAATCTTCAAAAAGTCACGGCGGTTGAATCGTTCTGAAGAAGTGCCGCCGGACGATGGTGCGTTCACAAGATCCTCTGGCACAAGATCCTCGGCCATGCCTTCACCTCATTATTGCCGCCAGTGGGGGGGGAGCGTCGAAGCGTATTCTAATTCAGAACGTTTTCCATTGTCAAAAATTGAAGGTTTCAGACGAAGCAGGACAATTTTTTCGGGAGGAGCCGGAGAAGCGGCGAAAATCCCGGCTCGCCTTTTTGTTAGCGGCAACATTTATGTTGCCGGTTCCCCTATGTGCTCACCCAAAAATTGCCGTGTTTTTCAAGAGTTTTTCAAAGCTTCTTCGTGTCCTGGCACTTTAGAGCCTGTTGTCAGGGAGCCGGCTCCGGACGCAGCGTGGTCAACACAAAAAAATGATCACTGGGATAAACACCGGCTGGGGAGTGATCGCGAATGATTCGGGCCGGTGTGAATTTCCAGCCGCGGCTGACAAATATAAGGTCGGTGGGCCAGCGAATTACCGGCCGGCCGACGTAATTCTGCCAGGTTCCCCACAATCGCCCCCGCGGCCGCAGGCGGTAGTTGAAAGTGTCGAACAGCGGGCCACGGCGGCCATGAAGATAGCGCCGCCCCAGCAGAGCGCTGTAAACGGGTGCGTCGTTCCGGGGATGATTCATATCGCCGAGCAGAATCGCCCGCGCGCCCGGATAGCGTTTCCACCATTGCCGCAGAATCACCTGTAATTTAGCCGCACCAAGGGCAGCATTCTCATTGCCGTGGCGAAGATGGGTGTCGATCACGATCATAGTGGGCAGAACCCGCCGCCGGTCGCGCAGCACCGCCAGCGAATAGTAGGCGTTTTCGGTGGGGTTGCGCTGGAGATGGTGCGGACGCACCAGGCCGTAGGCGCCGGCGACAAGTTGATAACGGTTTTGAAAAAATATCTGGTTCCAGAACGCCAGCGCCCCCGCCAGCGCGGAAAGAATATTTCCATGCAGAGCCGCGTGTGCGGGAAAATGCGCATAACCACGCAGGCGCACGGCCAACCAGGCGGTTTGAGCCGGCGTGGCCGCCTGCATGGCGATGATGCCGGGGCGGTATTTGTGTAAGATGGCCAGCAGCACCCCCCGGCGCCGCGACCAGCTATGCTTTCCGGCGTTCGGTTCGATGTTGTTGATATTGGCCGTCATCACACGAACATAACGAACCGCGGACAAGGCCGGGGGAAAGTTCCGGGGCGCCGTCTCTCGTCGCCAGAGCAGAAATAAGACCGCCCCGGCAACGCACAAGACCGGAATCCCCCACCGGAAAACGCGCCAAAAATCTACTCGCCTCACTTTTATTTCTCCCGCCCGGCGTGCGGCGGCGCGAGCCGGCGCATGAAATAATCGGTGACGCCCGGCAGCATAGTCGCCAATCCCAGGCTCCAGCGCGCCGGCGAAAACGGCCAGAGTTCCGGTCGCGGACGTTCGACCAGGTGCGCGATTTTCTCTCCCACCAACTCCGCCGTCTGCATTTTTCCGATGCCGCCGACGCGCGTGCCGCTGCGCCGGGACGCCTCGGCGAAAAAGTTGGTTCGGGTACTGATCGGATGCACGGAACTTACCTGCACGCCCGTACCGGTGAGTTCAATCCGCTGGGCTTCGGCCAGAGACAACTGCGCCGCCTTGGTCATGCTGTAGGCGCCCATGCGCGGAAGGCCGCGCCGCGCCGCCGCGGATGAAATCACGATGATGTGCCCCGCGCGTCGCGGGATCATCATCGCCGCGGCCTCGGCCATCACGTACCACGTGCCCAGCACGTTCACCCGCCAAATCTCATCCATCTGCGGCTCGGTGGTTTCGTGTACGGCGGCGGAAAAACCGAAGCCGGCATTGGCGATGACTACGTCCAGACTTGCAAAATTGTCTTGGGCCATGGTCA
Organism: Planctomycetota bacterium; assembly: GCA_021831565.1. GTDB lineage: Bacteria > Planctomycetota > Phycisphaerae > WQYP01 > WQYP01 > JAKBMM01. The sequence continues at coordinate 20,443 of JAKBMM010000007.1, read as the reverse complement.
GCAAACGGCGGATGTCCTCGCGACGTGAAACATCGCACGATTGCACCACGGCCCGACCGCCCAGCCGCTCGACTTGCGCCGCCACCGCAGCCAGGCGGTCCAGGCGCCGCGCCGCGAGCACCAGGCTGGCGCCGCGCCGCGCCAGCGCCAGCGCGGCGGCGGCGCCAATACCGGAAGAAGCTCCGGTAATGACTACCACCTTGCCTTGCAACGTCTGTTGCATCATAAGTTCCGAAATAGTCAGCCGCGCGGCGCGCGCCACCCGCGGCGCGGTTGCCTCTTTGCGTTATGATACTCCCCGCGGCTCGGGAGTTCTCCATTATTTTTTCCCAAAGTGGTTGACGGCTCCAAGCGAAGGCCGTAATATTCGTCCCCTTGTGCAATCTTTCACAACCTCACCGGCGGGCCGGTATGAACAAAGCGCCGACCGGTGAGGGACCGCAACCGGGTGTGTGACAGCGAAAGAAAGATTGTTTGATTCGGAATAACGGCCCAAGCCATGAGCGACAGCAACAAACCACATTTCGTCTTTCCCAAGTGGACGAATAAAATCGTCAAAGTCATCCTGATTGGCGCGGTGCTGCTGCCGATCTATGTGGTTCTTCTTCTTTATTACGGAGCCAACGCACGCACACTTAACGTCGGCTATGAGCCGGTTCAGCCCGTTCCCTTCAGCCACGCGTTGCATGCGGGCACGCTGGGCATCAACTGCGAGTATTGCCATACCGATGTGGCCCGCGCGGCGTTCGCGGCCCTGCCGCCGACGCAAACCTGCATGAACTGCCATACGGCAATCGCTCCCAAGAGTCGCAAATTGCAGCTGGTGCGTGACAGCTACGGCACGGGAAACCCGAAGCTGGCCGGCATGCCGATCCCCTGGAAAAAGGTCAACGCTTTGCCTGATTACGTGTACTTCAATCACGCCGCGCACGTGAATGCGGGCATCAGTTGCCTGGTTTGCCACGGGCACGTAAACGAGATGACCCGGGTGTACCAGGCCAGGCCGCTGAACATGGCCTGGTGCCTGGCGTGTCATCGCAATCCGGCGCCGTACCTGCGACCGCGCAACGAAGTGACCAATTTGAGTTGGACGCCGAAAAATAAGACGCGCTTAGCCCGAGACCTTGGACTAAGCGTCGCCAAACTTCCCAAAAACCTGGGGAAATATTTAATGGCCCGCTATCATATCCCCGGGAAGAAGATTTTAACGGATTGCGAAACATGCCATCGTTGAGCCAGAACAAATTGATCGGCAAGGAATATTGGCGCAGCCTGGACGAGCTGGCGAACACGCCGGAATTTCAGGAATTTGTCCACCATGAATTTCCCGCCCATGCTGCGGAATGGCTCCAGGGCAACCGCCGGCATTTCCTAAAGATCATGGGCGCGTCGCTGGCCCTGGCCGGATTGGCCGGGTGCTCCCGCTTTCCAGTGGAAACGCTCGTTCCCTACGCCCACCGCCCCGCCAACCGTGATCCGGGCGTTCCGGTGTATTACACCACGGCGATGGATTTCGGCGGCATCGGCCAGGGAATGCTGGTGACCAGTGTGGATGGGCGGCCGATCAAAGTGGACGGCAATCCGACCCATCCACTTAACCGGGGCGGCAGCGATTTTTATGGTCAGGCCAGCGTACTGAACGTGTATGATCCCGACCGCAGCCGGTCGGTGATGAAAAAAAACGCTTCCGGCGAATATGGCGAAGGGACTTGGGCGTCCTTTGAATCCTTCTGGAAAAACGAACTGGCCGGTTTGAAGAAAAACAGCGGCAAAGGGCTGGCGGTTTTGGCCCAGGACTGGTCCTCCCCCAGCGTGGCGGACATGCGCCGCCGGCTTCGAAAAGCCCTGCCGGATTCGCAATGGTTTGAATACGAAGCGGTTTCCTACGACAACGCCCGCGAGGGAACCCGGCTGGCCTTCGGATCGCCGCTGCGCGTGGCGCCGGAACTCGCCGCCGCCCAAGTGATTGTTTCGTTCGACCAGGATTTATTCGTAGGCGATCCGCTATCGGTGAAATTCGCCCGCGACTTCGCCGCCGGCCGGCGCCTGACCGACCCCGAGACCGGTCGGCAGGCGACCCGGATGAATCGCCTTTACGTGGTTGAATCCACATTCACCATGACCGGTTCGCACGCCGAAAATTCCAAGCATCGCATCGCGGTGGCGGCCAGAGATATTCTGGCGGTAGGCGCTCTCCTGGCCGCCGAACTGCGTAATCAGGGTTTGTCCCTTGCGGCTGATGTGCCGGCACCTTCCGCCCCGCCGCCCGGTGTAGCCCCGCATGTCATCAGGGCAATGGCGCAAGACCTGCTGGCGCATCGCGGTCAATGCGTACTTGTCGCCGGCGGCGATCAACCACCTGAAATGCACGCTCTGACAGCGATTCTCAACCACGCCCTGGGCAACACGGGGCGCACCGTCAATTATTATGCCGTCCCGGACCCGGACCGTCCGACGCATCGGGAAGCTATGGTGCAATTGACCGAGGCGATGCGGCGGAAAGAAATCTCCACGCTGGTAATCCTCGGCGGCAATCCGGTATACAACGCCCCGGTGGATCTGGCGTTCGCCCAGGCCCTGGACCATGTGCCGACGAGCATCCATCTGGCGGACTATTTTGATGAGACCTCGCGGTTGTGCGCGTGGCATTTGCCGCAGTGCCATTATCTGGAAAACTGGGGGGACGTCCGTACCTACAACGGCCTGATCAGCATCGTTCAGCCGATGATCGAACCGATCTTCGGCGGGCGCAGTGCGATCGAAGTGCTGGCGCTGTTGATACAAGACCCGGTTCGCGGCGGATACGAAATTGTGCAGCGCGCCTTGGGAATCAAGGCCACCGAATGGCGTTGGAAAAAAGCGCTCTTCGACGGTTATGTGGAAAAAACGGCTTGGTTGCCGGCGCATCCGACTATCTCCGCCGCCTTGCTGGGCCAGCGGATGAGCGACCGGTGGAAGCGGGCCGCCGCCGCATTGAGCGTACATAATCTGGAAGTGGTGTTTCGGCGGGATTCCAAGATTTATGACGGACGTTGGGCCAACAACGGCTGGTTGCAGGAATTGCCGGAACCAATGACACGCCTGACGTGGGACAACGCGGCGTTGATAAGTCCGAAAACGGCCCAGGCACTGGGCATCGGTCCGCACAAGAGCCATCTGATTCAGGTGAAGATCGCGGAACGGGTTCTGGAAATCGCCGCCTACATCATGCCCGGCCAGCCGGAACATTCGATTACTCTGCCGCTGGGATATGGCCGCACCAGTGCGGGAAACGTCGGCAATGGCGCCGGTTTCGACGTATATACGCTGCGCACCAGCGCGGCGATGGATTACCAGGATGGCGCCACCGTAACCCTTATCGGTAAAACCTACGAGCTGGCCAGCACACAGAACCACTTTGTGATAGGTACGATTGGAGAAAAGGCCATCGCCGCCCGGATTCCGGACCTGATCCACCAGGGAACTTTTCTCCAGTTTCTCAAGGATCCGTCGCTGGGACATAAAAAGTCCGTGGCGGTATCGCTGTGGGATGAGCACCATTTTGACAAGGGATACCAATGGGGCCTGGCGGTGGATTTGACCACCTGCATCGGCTGCTCATCCTGTGTAATCGCCTGTCAGGCCGAAAACAATATTCCCATCGTCGGCAAACCGCAGGTGCTGCTGGGGCGGGAAATGCAATGGCTGCGGATTGACCGCTATTTCCGCGGGCCGGATGCGACCAGCCCACAAGCGGTGCACGAACCGATTATGTGCATGCAGTGCGAAAACGCGCCATGCGAGGCGGTATGCCCGGTCGGCGCCACGTCCACGGCGCCGGACGGCCTGAATACGATGACGTACAATCGCTGCATCGGCACGCGGTACTGCGCGGTGAACTGCCCCTATAAAGTGCGGCGGTTTAATTTCCTTGATTACAACAGCGGCAATCTGAATAATCTCTATGAGCCGAACCTTTTGCGTAAGCCCATGAACGATCTTGTCGCGTTGCAGAAAAATCCGCAGGTGAGCATTCGCGTCCGCGGCGTCATGGAAAAATGCACCTATTGTGTGCAGCGCATCGAGGTGGCGCGAGTCGTCGCCGAGCGGGAAAATCGGAAAATCCGCGATGGCGAAATCACGCCGGCTTGCGCCCAGGCGTGTCCCAGCCGGGCTTTGGTTTTCGGCAACATTCGCGATAAAAACAGCCGGGTGGCGGCGCTGTTTCGGCAGACCCGCTGTTACGGTATTTTGAATTATCTATTGTTCACAGCGCCGCGCACCCGCTATCTGCCGAAGCTGTGGAACCCCAATCCGGCCCTGCCGGCTGTGGAAAATGCGCCGTTGGGAGAACAGTAGCATGGAGTGGACGGATTCGTCCATCTGGAACCCGGCCGCGGGCGCAGCGGCCGTGTTGGAATTATTTTTGGTATCCCGATCCATAAGGTATGGAGACTGGTAATCGACCCATGACCACCGCCATAACAGCCCCGATCTACGAGACCGGCTTTGATAACACCGCCGATGACGTCCTGCGCCAGCCGGTGCTGGTGACCGGCCACGCCACCTACCAGGAGGTGACTCGGAAAGTGTGCCGTGTCGCCGAAGCGCCCCGCGCTCCACGGGCGTGGTATGTGTGCTTTGCCATTTCCTTAGCGCTGCTGGCGCTGCTTATGGCGATGATCGGTTATGAGTTGTTCACGGGGGTGGGTGTGTGGGGAAACAACTCGCCGGTTGATTGGGGCTTTCCGATCATCAACTTCGTGTTCTGGGTGGGCATTGCACATGCGGGCACGCTGATCTCGGCGATTCTGCTCTTATTCCGACAGAAATGGCGAACCGGCATCAACCGTTTCGCCGAGGCCACCACGGTGTTTGCCGTAGCCTGTGCGGGCATTTTCCCGGCGATTCACGTGGGCAGACCATGGTTTGAATACTGGCTGGCGCCGTATCCGAACATCATGGGTGACTGGCCCAATTTTCTCAGCCCGCTGCTATGGGACGCCTGCGCGGTGGGCACGTATGTGACCGTATCAACCCTTTTCTGGTACACAGGCATGGTGCCGGACCTGGCGTCGCTGCGCGACCGGGCCACATCGCGCATCAAACACACGATTTACGGGATTTTCAGTCTGGGCTGGCGCGGTTCGGCCCGCCAGTGGCATATTTACGAACGGGCCAACATTATCCTGGCCGCCCTGGCCACGGCCCTGGTGCTGGGGGTAAGTTCCACGGTCAGCACGGATTTCGCCGTGTCGCAGATTCCCGGCTGGCATGAAACCATCTTCCCGCCGTACTTCACCGCCGGCGCCATCTTCAGCGGCTTTGCCATTGTGCTGGCGCTGGCCATACCGGCGCGCGAGCTTTTCGGTCTCAAGGACTTGATTACCAGGCGCCACATTGACAATCTGGCCAAACTTACGCTTCTCTTGGGATCCATGGTCCTTTACGTGTATCTGATGGAGTTTGTGATTGCATGGTACAGCGGCAACATGTATGAGCGGTTTGCTTACCTCAACCGCGAATTCGGACCTTACTGGTGGCTGGGCTGGGGCATTTTGTTCTGCAACGGCGTTGTGCCCCAGGTGTTCTGGTTTAAATTCGCCCGCCAAACATGGTGGCTCGCGTGGCCCGCGGCTGTTCTTTGCATCATGGGCATGTGGATGGAAAGATTCGTGATTGTCGTGGTATCGCTGCACCGCGATTTTCTGCCATCCTCGTGGCACATGTTTGCGCCGACATGGATCGACATTGGAACTTTGGCTGGAAGCTTCGGCTTGTTTTTTACCTTGTTCCTGTTGTTTTGCCGCTACCTGCCCATGGTGGCCATGTCCGAGGTCAAGGCGATTCTGCCGCAGGCCGCCGTGCCGCACGGCGGTGGTCAAACGGCTCGGAGTGGGGCAAAACCGGAATAAAGTCCGCGATCGGTTGATGAAGAGTTTATGGCAAGCACAACAAGTACATCTTCGACCACACAAGAAGTTTCCGAGCCCCGATTATTCGGGCTATTGGCCGAGTTTTCGGAGGCGTCGAACCTGATCAGCGCCGCCGCCGCGATTCGGGATGCCGGCTACAAGCGCTGGGACTGCTACAGCCCGTTTCCGGTGCACGGCATGGATCGCGTGATGCGCTTAAAACCTACGGTGTTGCCATGGATGGTGTTTGCCGGCGGGTTTGCCGGCGCCACCGGAGCGCTGGCCCTGGCTTGGTTTTGCAACGCTTACGCCTATCCGCTGATTTTCTCAGGCAAGCCGTACTGGAGCCTGCCCGCCAACATTCCCGTAGCTTTTCCGCTGACGATCCTGCTCGCTTCGATCACCACTTTTTTCGGTCTTTGGGCTTTGACGGGACTGCCGCGGCCGCACCATCCGCTGTTTACCAGCGAACGATTCCGGCGTGTAACGGATGACGGCTTTTTCATCGCCATCGAAGCGACCGATCCGTGTTACCACACGGCAACCACAACCGAGCTTCTGCGGCGGCTTGGCGCCATTGCCGTGGAAGAAATAAAGGATTGACGATGAAGCGCAGCGCCAGGAAATTCTTTATTTACGGCGACATTGTGTTGTTGCTGTTGATTCCTTTTGCGATCATTGCGCTGCACCGTTATGAACGCTCGCCCACGCCGCGTCTGGCCATTATTCAGGATATGGACCAAATGCCGTATCTCAAACCCCAGCGTCCGAGTCCCTTGTTCGCGGACGGCCGCGCCATGCGTCCGCATATTCCCGGCACGATGGCCCGTGAAGATTTCGTGTTTCTCAACACCGCCGAAGCGCGCGCTCATCCGAACAACTGGAAGAAAGATCACGTGGTGATCAATTCCGGTCAGAAATACGACCGCATCATGCTTGGCCAGGTGATCTCCGGCGGCAAGGCGCGTTTTATCAGCCATATACCCATTCCCATCACCCGCCGCTTTCTCGAACGCGGACGGGGGAAGTTCGACATCTACTGCACACCTTGCCATGGCTACGATGGACGGGGCAATGGTACGATCAATCGCTATGTCAACCGATTACGCGCCGCCGGCTCGCCGGACGCCGGAACATGGGTGCAGCCAACCGATCTGACCGGCCCAGGCGTTCAATACCTGCCGGCGGGCGGCCTTTATAACGTGATCACCAACGGCATCGCCGCCATGGCATCGTACAAGGATCAGATTCCAGTGGTGGACCGCTGGGCTATCGTCGCTTATGTCAAGGCGCTGGCTCTTTCGCAAAAGGTGGTCCCGGTGGATCGTCTGCCTCCACCGGTGCGGGCGAAGCTCGGTGCGGTCCCGGCCGCCAAGGTCGGCAAGTAACGGAGCATGACTTACGTGGAGCATTCATCCATTAACCTTGGGCCGCGGGAAGAGTTTTACCTGGACCAGGCGGCCAGTCGCACGTCGAAGATGGCGCTGGCGATCGGTCTGGTCGCTCTTGCCGTCGCTGCGGTGCTGGGATTCACCAGGCACGATTCCATGCGGCAGTTTCTGTTTGGCTATCTGACGGCGTGGTGTTTTTATTTTGGCATCACCGCCTCCGCTCTGTTTTTTGTGCTTTCCCACCATCTTTTCCGATCCACCTGGAGCGTGGTGTTGCGGCGGTTGGCCGAGGCGTTGGCCTGCAATTTCATCCCGCTGGCCATTGGATTGATTCCGATACTTTTAGGCCTGCATCAGATCTATCCCTGGACCAGCGCCGCTTACATGCATTCCACCGTCGAATTGCGGAACAAGCTCGGTATTCTCAATGAAAAATTCTTTCTCATACGGTGTATCCTCTACTTTATACCGTTGATCGCACTAAGCCTCTATTTTCGCCGGGTGAGTCTGGTCCAGGATCAGGATGGTCACGTGAGCCGCCTGTTGGCGCTGCGGAAACACAGCGGGTGGGGTTTTCTGGCCCTTTTCTGGATTATCAACTTTGTGGGGGCGGACTTTATCATGTCGCTCCAACCGAAGTGGTTGACGTATGCGGAACCGCTGTTCTTCTTTGCCGGCGCTATCATGACCATTTACGCGGTGCTGCCGTTGCTGGCCATGTGGTTGCAGCAAAAAGGCCGGCTTCAGAACGCGATCACCGTGGACCACTATCACGACCTGGGGCGGTGGCTTTTCGCCTGGATGATGTTCTGGATCTATATCGGCTTTGCCCAGTACATGCTGATCTGGTACGCCAACATACCGAAAGAGACGCTGTTTTTCCTCATACGCGACATGGGACCCTGGCTGTGGATCACGTTGGCTCTTCTTTTCGGCCACTTCGTTATCCCCTTTTTCGGGTTGTTTTCCCGGCGGGCAAAACGCCGCAAGGGTCTTCTGGCCTTCTGGTGTGTGTGGCTGCTGGTGTTCGCCTATCTGGACCTGTTCTGGCAGATCATGCCGATGGTTTGGGTCAACACTCCGGCCGGCGAGCGCGCGTTGAATCATATCAACCATTTTGATCCATACCATTTGGAGCGAAGCGCCGGGGCCCTTGCTTGGATTCCCTTAAGCCCGGAGGCGATAGCTGTGAATATTTTATGTGTTCTGGGCATCGGGGGTCTGCTCCTGGCCCATACCTTCTATCTGCTGCGCAAGGAATCGCTTGTGCCACTGAAGGATCCGGGGCTGCCCGAATCGCTGGCATTTGAGGATCACGTGTAAAATCCGTCAAAAGAAAGGCCGCCTTTTTTTGCGACGGATGCTATAATAATCCACTGGTATTTTATAGGAGCCGAGGTGCGTTTATGAAAGAAAAATTACCGCAAAACAGTTATGCATCCCCCGTTTCTAATCCCTCGCCACTACCCGGGGGACAAGCGGATCCCAACCCAGAAGTCAATGCGCAGCCGATTCTTCTGATCGGTTCGTTTACGACGTTGCTGGTGGTATTTCTGGTCATGGCGCTGGTGGCTTTTTTCCACCACTATCGCCACGAGATGGTCCGCGCGCGAATGGCCGGCATCGGACATTGGGCTGCCCAGGTCAAGGCCCGGCAGGAAGCCCGCCTGGCGCCGCACTGGGTGAGCGTAAAACATCAGCGCGCCACCGTGGGCATTCAGTTGGCTCAACGAATCGTATTGGCTGATTATACACCCGGCGCCGCGCCTGTTCTTCTTCCCGCAGCGTCGGTGACGCGAACCGCGGCCGCTCCGATGGCGACAAGACCCTCCGTTCCCCTGAGTGTGCTGGGTGAAACGTTGTATCATTCGATGGGTTGCGATGGTTGCCATACGGTCAACGGTCAGCCAGGAGCGGGGCCGACGTGGAAAAATCTCGCTGGCTACCCGCAGCGTTTGACTAACGGCCAAACCAAAATTGCGAATTATTCCTACTTGAAATTCATGATTCTGCACCCGGGCAAGCTGGTGGTAAAAGGGTATCCGCCGATTATGCCGAATATTTATTACAGCCGGCTGGCGGGTCCGCGGCATCCGCACCTGACCAAACTCGATGCGATCATCTGGTACATCAATACACTGAGCAATCGCAGCAGCAAGGCCACCCGACCGCCCGTTCCGAATAAGCCCGCCAGATGATTCCCGGGCGTTGTCCCGGCGCGCCGAGAATGAACGGGAGGCGGTCAATAGGATCGCGGGCAGGATGAAGAATGACTTCGGATCGATTCACAAGATGGGTCTGTGATCTTAGGATCGCCCGGCGTTTTGTGGCGCGGACGTTCCCGCCGGCGTTCATTACCAGCCGACGCCAGCGGCGGTTTCACATGACTGCGGTTGTTCTGCTTCTGGGAATTATTCCGTGCGCCGGAGTCGTACGCGCCGGTGCATTTGCAACCCTTCAAGACGCCGCCCAACACGCGCGCCAAAGAAAAAATGCGGGAATTACACCCGCTCCCGGCGCCCGGTTGCCGCTGAACCTGGCATTTCATAACAGTGCCGGCAAACTCGTCCACCTGGGTGATTATTTTCACAAAAGCCGGCCGGTTATTCTCAATTTCGTCTATTTCCGCTGCCCCGGCGTGTGCAATTATGTTCTCAACGGAATAGTTCATGCGCTCAACCGCATGAACGCCCGAATCGGTACGGATTATGACGTGCTTACCGTAAGCTTTGATCCGACGGACACGCCTGCCGCGGCGCGCGCCAAAAAAGCGAGTTACGTCGCCATGTGCCGCGACAAGGCCGGAGCCCGGGCGCACTGGCATTTTCTAACCGGGAATGAATCGGCGATCTCGGCTTTGACCGCCGCCGTCGGTTTCCATTATGTGTTTTACCCCGCGCTGCATCGGTATAACCACGCGGCGGCGATTTATATCTGCACACCAAGCGGCCGGATTTCCAAATACCTCTTCGGCATCAAGTACAATCCGAACACGCTTAAGCTTTGCCTGATTCAGGCCGGCGATAACCGCATCAGCAATGTCTTCGATCAAATTTTGCTGCTGTGCTGCCAGTTTGATCCAAATACCGGCCAGTACACACCGGTGGTGCTTCGCGTCATGACGTTGTTGGGCGTGGCCGTGGTGCTGGGACTCTCCGCGATGTTCGCGGCGCTGTTTTATTGGGAATACAAACATCGCGGGAAATCTACAACGGGGAGAACCTCTTGAATCCCCTTGCCTACATGCCTGACGTTTTCGCCCGCGGGATGCCGCAGGGCCTGCTCGCCGCTCTCTGGCTGCCGCACGGAGCTTCGTCCTTCAGTCCGCAGGTGCAGTTCCTGTGGGACCTGTTTTTCGGGATAGCAGTTTTCTTCACCGTTCTTATTACGGTGTTAACCCTCTATTTCGCCATTCACTACCGCCGCCGGCCCGGTCGGCGGGAACCTGATCCCGCTCCCAATCACAATATGCCACTGGAGATTACCTGGACGGTCATTCCGTTGATTATCGTCATGGTGATTTTCGCGTTGGGATTTAAATACTACATGAACATGAACACACCACCCGCCGGCGCTTACAACATCGCCGTTCATGCCCAAAAATGGAGTTGGACATTCGTCTATCCCAACGGAGCCGTCACCAACAAGCTCTATCTTCCATTGAATAAACCGGTGAAGCTTTCCATGACGTCTCGGGATGTGCTGCACGGCTTCTGGATTCCCCAGTTGAGTATCCAGAAAGACGTTGTTCCCGGACGCGTCATCACTCTGTGGGTCAAGCCGACGCGCGCGGGACGATACATGCTCCAGTGCGCGGAATATTGCGGATCCGGTCATTCGTCCATGCTGGCGCCGGTGATTGTGGAACCGGCGCTCGAGTTCAACAAGAGCGTCGCGGCGGCGGCCGATATATGGCGCCACAACGGCAAACCCGTGCCGATGGCCGAAGTTGGGGAAAAACTTTATGTGACCTTCGGCTGCGAAGGCTGCCATAGCGTTAATGGTTCCAAAGGCGAGGGACCGACATGGAAAAATCTGGCTGGATCAAAAGTTACTCTGGCCGACGGTCAGGTTGTAACGGCTGACTATGCTTATTTGAAACAGGCGATTTTGTATCCGGGCAGAAAAATGGTCGCGGGCTATCCAAACATCATGCCCAGCCATTACAGCGATCTGGCCGGAGCCGCGCACCCCAAAGAGCGGAAGCTCAACGCCCTGATCTGGTACATAAACACACTGAGTAACCGGAGCGGCAAGGCCACCCGGCCGCCCGTGCCGAACAAGCCCGCGAAATGACGGCGGGTGCGCCGCCCGGGGAGGATGAATCAGCCCCCGATGGGCGTTTTTTCGGAGTAGGATCATCATGGCAAGTGCAACCGCCGCGCCGCATGTGCACGCTCCCACGGATTCGCCGGGCAATTACCTGACGGATAAGCGCGGGATCGCCTCCTGGCTTTTTACGTTGGACCATAAGCGCCTCGGCGTGATGTACTTGATCGTGGGTATGCTGGCGTTTTTTGTCGGCGGCATGCTGGCCGAAGTGATTCGCACCCAGCTTCTCGTGCCGCAGGGGTTGATTTTCAACGGACAAACTCCGCAGGCCGCTTACGCGGCGTACAAACACTACAACCAGGTGTTCACTCTGCACGGGATCATCATGGTGTTCATGGTGCTGATCCCGGTTATCCCCGGCGCGCTGGGTAATTTCACCGTGCCGTTGCTGCTGGGCGCCAAAGATGTGGCCTTTCCCCGTCTGAATTTGCTGAGTTTCTGGCTGTACGTGTTTGGCACCGTGTTGGCGATCATCTCGACGCTTCTGGGCGCCGTGGATACCGGCTGGACTTTCTATACGCCGTTCAGTATTCAAACTGAAACCTACGTCGTCGTGATGGTGCTGGGCTTGTTCCTTATCGGCTTCAGCTCTATTTTGACCGGTCTGAATTTCATCGTGAGCATCCACAAACTGCGGCGGCCGGGGATGAGCTGGTTCCGTCTGCCGCTGTTTCTCTGGGCCACTTACGCCACATCCATCATTCAGGTGGCCGCCACGCCGGTGATCGGTGTGACGCTGGTGCTCCTGGCGCTGGAACGAATCATGCACATCGGTATTTTCAATCCCGCTTTAGGCGGCAACCCCTTGTTGTTTCAGGACTTCTTCTGGTTTTACTCCCACCCGGCCGTGTACATCATGATTCTGCCGGCGATGGGCATTATCAGCGAAATTGTGCCCGTATTCAGCCGCAAGCACATTTTCGGTTATGAGGCCATCGCCCTGAGCTCGCTGGCCATCGCCCTGATCGGTTTTCTGGTATGGGGTCACCACATGTATGTGAATGGCCAGTCGGCGGAACTCGATGCGATTTTCAGCTTCCTGACGTTCTTGGTGGCGGTACCTTCGGCGATCAAGGTTTTCAACTGGCTCGGCACGATGTACAAAGGGGCGATCGTTCTGCATACCCCCATGCTTTATGCCATTTCGTTCCTGATTCTATTTACCATCGGCGGTCTGACCGGGGTGATTCTCGGCGCACTGGCCACCAACGTGGTACTGCACGACACCTATTTTGTGGTCGGACATTTCCATTACGTGATGTTCGGCGGCACCATCATTGCCTTCCTCGGAGGCCTGCATTACTGGTGGCCCAAAATGTTCGGCCGCATGTACAACGAAACCCTGGCCCGTATCGCCTGTATACTGTTGTTCATCGGTGTGAACGTTACGTTCTTCCCGCAGCTTATTGTCGGCGCCGAGGGCATGCCGCGCCGCTATGCCCATTATCTTCCCGTTTATCAGCCATACATGGTCGCCTCATCCATCGGGGCGTATATTCAGCTCGCGGCGTTCCTGCTGATGGCGGGCTATTTGATTCACTCGCTGGCACGCGGCAAAAAGGCGCCTGTGAACCCCTGGGGCGGAGGTTCCCTGGAATGGACCACCAGTTCGCCTCCGCCCGAGGACAACTTCCAGGTCGCCCCGGAGATCGGCGATCATTACGATCCCTACGACTATCACCATCTGGTCTATGATGCGAATGTCGGCGGCTATGTGCACGTGGATTCGCCCGGGCATGACGCGCCTGTTTACGTGGTGGGCTCCATCCCAAGACCGGTGGCGGGTTAATCCGGCGCCGGGGCGGATGGATTTGAGCCGGAAATATTTTGTTGGGTGGGCCGCTGGCGGCCCGTTTCTACAACAAGTGAGTGTTTATGAGCGAAGCAGCTTCCGTCGGCGAGAGGCAAAATCAGGGTTGTGAGCATCTGGCCCATCATTTTGATACGCCCCAGCAGCAATTTGACGCCGGAAAACTCGGCATGTGGCTGTTTCTGACCACGGAATTGCTTTTATTCAGCGGCCTGTTTTGCGCTTATGCCGTCTATCGCGCTTTGCACCCGGAAGTGTTCCGCTATGCCAGCCAATATCTCGACATGCCTTCCGGCTTGGCGAACACCCTGATTCTTCTTACCAGCGGCTTGACCATGGCGCTGGCGGTTCGTTTCGCCCAGACCGGAAAAAAAATAGGTCTGGCCATCTGCCTTTTTTTGACTATATGCGGAGGACTGGGATTTTTAGGACTCCACGGCTATGAATACTTCACCAATTACCGGCAAAAACTGCTCTGGGGTTTGGACTACAACCCTACGCGCGGCCCGCACGGAAAGCCGCTGACTCCTATTTTGAGCATGATGCCACCGAAAGTTAGAGCAAAACCCGCTGAATCTCCTGGATGGACACGTCTGGATCAACTAGGCAAAGTGGGGTTCATCGTTTCGCATTCCGACATCGCGCCGGCGTCGCCGGGACCCTCCGGAGCCGCGCCTCAAGAAAAGATCGTGGCGATCGCCTCTCCGTATGGCCAGCCGGCGAACGTACAATTGTTTTTCAGCATTTACTACCTTATGACCGGTCTGCACAGCTTGCACGTGTTGGTGGGTGTTATTCTCATCACTTGGCTGTTGATTCGCGCCATACGCGGCGATTTCGGTCCGGGGTATTACACCCCCGTTGATCTGATCGGCATGTACTGGGGGCTGGTGGACATGATCTGGATGTTTCTGTTTCCCCTGCTATATCTGATCCATTGATTGCGGAGAATAAACCTTGAATCATGACGCTTCCTCCAACCAGTCCACGCCCCCCCTGGCGCCGGCGCGTTCGCACATAATGTCAGTCCGAATGCTCTTGGGTGTCTGGGTGTTCCTGTGTCTCATGGCGCTGCTCAACGCCTTTCTCGGCGGTGTGAGCCTTGGCCAAGCCGATGTGCCGGTGGCTTTGGCGATCGCTTCGGCCATGGCCGTTGTTTCCGCCATGTATTTCATGCATTTACGCTATGATCATCTGTTCAACGTGGCGGTGCTGCTGCTGACGCTGCTTTTTATCACCTTGTTCATAAGTTTTTCCCTCACCGACACGATGGCGTATCGTTCACAATTCATTCCCGGCGAAGCGCCTGGGATGGTCAAAGCGCTCCAACACGAAGTTTCCCACGCGCCGGCGCGACCCCCGCCCGCGCCGCAATAATACGGGAGCGGATTTTAGCCTTCAGGCGTATTGAGCAAATGGCCGAGGCGCTCGGACAGCACCGGATGAAGTTTGGTAAGCCACCCGTCGTCGAGCAGGCCGTTGTGGATCAAGTCGCGCAAGTGCGTGCGATCTTTGTCGCGGAAAGCGGTCAGCTTGATGCGCACCAGGGCCTCCAGGGATAATACGCGGTACCCGGGGGCGCCCGGACTTTCTTCGGATTCCGTGACGTCGGGATTTGCCAGGGGTTCGTCGGGGCGCATTTTTTCATTGGCGAAAATAATATGCACGGCATCGTGCGGCCGGGCATCAGTACCGTCGAGAAATATATCGATTCCGGCAATGTGGCGGTGAATGAATCCAGCGGCTTCCAGAGCGGCGGTGGCGGCCGGGAAATCCTCCCGGCGGACCAGAACATCGACATCTTGGGTATTGCGCACGGCGGATTCATCAACGCGGGAAACCCACAGGGCCACGGCGTTGCCGCCGACGATGGCGTAAGGAACATTGGCGGCCTGGAGCGCGGCGGCGGTACGGAACAGACGCTGGCGGACTTTTTCCACGGCATGAACCATCCGTTGCGGCGAAAACGGCCCCGTGATCACGGTCATCATTGCACCATTTAATGATTATAATCCATGACTGTAGTTTGACGAAACCGAGAAAAATGATTCCACCCGCCGATCCCCCCGCATCCTCCGGTGACGCCGCCCGGAACATATCCGTCGGGCGTCCCCGGTCTGTTTATATCGCCGGCGCCGGTACGCTGGGCATTTCGCTGCTGGTGCTCTCTCTATCCATGCTTTTTGGCGCCAGTCTGGTTGGTTACCTGGTTTTCCGCAGCGGTTTTCCCATCCCGGTCTCGGTTCATTTGCCGCCCGGCCTCTGGCTGAGCACTTTCGTTCTCCTGGCCAGCAGTGTTGCGATTCATTTCGCCATACATGCTGTGCGCAAGGATCGCCAGCGGCAGCTTCAAACGGCTCTGGTTCTCACGTTGGCGCTGGGGCTGGCCTTTCTTGTGATCCAGTTTTTCAACTGGCTTACGCTCTACGGCGCGCTGGGACGCGCCGAACATGCTCTGGCCGCGCTTCGATATCCCCGGCTTTCTCGCGTGGGCGGTCTGCGGCGGGTTAACGCACCCGTGGTTGAGCGTAACGATCTGCTGGTGCTGTTTTATACCTTTACCATACTGCACGCGCTGCACGTGATCGGCGGCCTGATTCCGCTGAGCGTCGTAAACATCAAAGCGTTTCGCGGCGCCTATCACCGAAATTACTACCCGGGGGTGCGTTACTGCGCGATATACTGGCACTTTCTCGATATTGTGTGGCTGTTCATTTTCATCACACTCCTGGCGACATTCTGATTCCCCCGCCGCCGTTTTCGTTGGTCCCGGTCCATCTTGCGGCCCATGGTTGGCGGGTGGAAGATCGGTCCTGATGGTTGTCGGTATGGTCGGATAGCAATTCGTTAGGATATATTCCCGAATCGCGGCGTGCCGGGCGCGGTGTTACGGGCGGTGGGCGAATGCGGCGAAAATAATAAGACCCACCACAAGGATCAAGAGTGCCGCCACAGCGATAAAAATCCAGACGAGTATCTTGTTCATTTTGGCGGTTCTGGCGCCATCACCGACGGTGGGCCGCGGGAGTTCGCCGCGGGTGGAGCCGGAGATAATTGGAGATTTCGGCGGCGCCGATGGGCGGGCACGGGAGGATAAGTCCCGACCGCTCTGAGGACTGCCGCGGGGAGTTTCCGCAGATCGGGACGATTGCGACGAGTCGGCGCTCAATGTCTTGCGGGACAGACCAGGAACTTCAACCGACGATCGGGGACGAGAAACGTTAGGTTCCGCGGCGCCCGGCTCTGCGGGGCGTTTCTTACGAACCGGTGAATCCCGAAGGCTATCGGGGTCTCCGGGAACACGAAGCAATGTGCCGCATTTGTGGCACCGGCATACTCCGCCGCGGAAGCCATCATCCAGGTCAAGCACGCTACTGCAGTGGTGACACCGCACCGCCATCGCCATATTCGCCTACTTCCAGGCCCGGTCCGGCAATTTTTTCAGAAGCAGCCGTGGAGAACCGGCAACAGAAAGGTTACCGCCAAATACGACCTGCCGTGCACCGCTCGGCTTCTTCGGTGGCTAGCTGCCTACCGGCAGGCCGGCCGAAAAAATTGCCATGCCGCCCAAGCTCCATGATCTTCGCCCGAGGACTATCGGGTTTGAAAGTCGGCGATTATGTCGCATTCGGGTCCGATGCCGGCGAATCCGGCGCCGAGCTCGCCGTCTCCGCGGCGGATTGCGCCTTTTCCCGTCGCTCTTTGACCTCCCGCGTCCATTGTTCTTCATCCACT
The DNA here is from genome assembly GCA_021831565.1 of Planctomycetota bacterium. GTDB lineage: Bacteria > Planctomycetota > Phycisphaerae > WQYP01 > WQYP01 > JAKBMM01. The sequence goes on along the minus strand of JAKBMM010000007.1, from coordinate 3,281 downwards.
TCCCTCACCTTGCTTTGCGAAACGAGGCGATCCAGAACCTTGCGGTCGCGAATCTGAATAGCAAGTGTTTCCAACTGCCCGTGTTCGAGCAGTTCCTGCCGCAGCTTCTCGGGCCTTTGGCCATTGACCGCGGCCAGCGAGGCGACCTCCGCATGGATCTCGTCCTCTCCGACGTCAATATCGAATTGCTCCGCCAGCCGGGAGAGAATGAAAAACATCGTCAGCTCGAGCAGCGCTTCAGAAATAGACATATCGGCAATATTCTGGATTCGCTTGTGCACTTCGGCGGGCGGCACGCCGCGCTGCACCAGCGCGGCCGCGCGCCGGCGGACGATAAACTGGACCAACCGGCTGGCCAGCAGGGGCGGCACCTGCAGGGGAATTTTTTCCAGCAACTGGTTGCTCATCTGATCGCGCATAATCTGCGCAATCTGCGCGGCAAGTCGTTCCTGCAGCGCCTGGCGCATAGAGTTATGCATATCTTCCAATGAGTCAAAACCATTTTCCCGCGCCATTTCGTCATTGAGTTCCGGCACCTTAAGCCGTTGCACCTGCTTGATGGTCAGCGCGATGGCGAGCTTGCGACCGCGGATATTTTCCTGGATGTGATCGTTCGGAACGGTTCCCGCCAGTTGGATTTCCGCCCCGGGCCGGGCGCCGTTCAAGCGTTCGGCCAGGTCGTCAAAACGAATCCCGGCGATGGTTCCGGCTTGCACCGGCAGAATCACATTGTTGTGCGTTCCCAGCAGAGCGCCGTCTTCGCCGGTGATCCGCATGTCGGCGACTACACGATCGTCGTTCGCCGCTGGAGAGGGAGAATCCTCCCAATGGCCCAGATTGCGGCGCAGGTGTTCCAGCGCCAACTCGAAGCGCTCGTTCGTGGCCTCAAGAAGCGGCTTGGTGATTTCAAACTGGGTCAGGTCGGGCAGTGGAAACTCCGGCGCCACCTCCATCTCGACCGCAAAATCCAGCGGTCCGTGATCGGGCAGTTCAATCTTCGGCGGATCCGTCCGCGGTTCACCTACCGGTTTGAGGGCGTGCTCTTTGACCGCGTTTTCGATGGCTTCCGATACCAGCCGGTTCCGGACATCCTCGCGCAGAGCCACGCCGAGCCTCTTTTCCAGCAGGCGGGGCGGCACACGTCCGCGGCGGAAGCCCGGTATCGTCGTCTCGTTCTGCGCCCGTTTGAGAACAGCCGCATATTGCCGGCGGATTTTCTCTTCCGGGATGCGGATGGTAAGCCGCTTGCTCACTGAATTGAGAGTTTCAAGAGTCACGGCGACTTCGGTATCGGATTTCGCATCTTTTTCAGAGGCTTCATCCGCCGGTACCACCGCCGTGGGTGGTTGCTCCAGCGCCTGGCTGGAAACGTCTTGTTGTGGGTTCATTTGAGTCATGATATGGCTCCAATAAATCGCGACCAACGCCTGGCGCAGGAATACCGGTAACTCGCGACGTACGCCCCGGGCTTCTCTCGGACCGGTTCATCCGGGAGATTGATTTTATGAATGTTATGCCGACCCTTTCGCCATTGCAATGGCCCATTCTGTTTTTTCTCACTTGCTTTTAATCCGGCGGCCGGCTATATATAAGGATGTTGCCTGGGCTGGTCCGCCGGGATCGTTTATGGCAATGTTCTTTCAGTTGGTCGGGCACGGGTCGCCAGGGCTGAAAGGCAACGCGCCTAAGGCGGCGAAAAATTTTTTCAGTCGGCGCGCTTGACAAAAACTAAATACTCGCTATCATGCAATGTCCCGGTTGGGGACTATTATCTCCCGGGGCGCAGCACCTGGCTTCCGAAGAAGATACCGTGGTGATGGCGACGGCTGGGGCCGGTATTCCGAATAAGAACGGGAAGAGCCGGTAAAGCCGGGTAGAATACTTTGCTCTTTGACAAGTAAACATGGTTAGGACGCCACGAGGATGTGGCAGGCTGTTGGCCGCAAGCACACAATGGCTCTCGCAAGAGGGCGTAAGCGGTCCCGGCCTGCGTCATGAAGTGAGGCGCCGCAACAGGCGCATCAATCAGGCATCTCTCGTGTGTTAGTCGATTAGTTCTGCCTCGGACGGACTCCCTTCGTCCGGGGCAAGAGCCAAGTCACTTTGAGAAACCTGAAAGTACCGTTGGGTACTGTTTTCCTTAGCCGGGGAACGGAGTCCGACGGGTTGAAAGAATCCCGCTCACACGGGGTTGATTCAATAGGTCTTGCCAATAGGCGAACCTTCAAATATGCACATATCCGGCGAAAGCGCCGCAAGGCGCAAGAGCCGGAAAAACAGCATTTAATTGAAGAGTTTGATCCTGGCTCACAGTGAACGCTGGCGGCGTGGTTAAGGCATGCAAGTCGCACGGGGTAGCAATACCCAGTGGCGAAAGGGTGAGTAATGGATAGCTAACGTACCTTGGATACAGGCATAGCCAGTCGAAAGATTGGGTAATTCCTGATGATGTTGCAGCGGGGCATCTCGCCGCAACCAAAAGATGAGGACCGCAAGGCTTATCGGTCCGAGAGCGGGCTATCTTCTATCAGCTAGTTGGTGAGGTAACGGCTCACCAAGGCTATGACGGATAGCTGGTCTGAGAGGACGACCAGCCACATTGGCACTGAGACACTGGCCAGACTCCTACGGGGGGCTGCAGCAACGAATCTTCCGCAATGGGCGAAAGCCTGACGGAGCGACGCCGCGTGTGGGATGAAGTCTTTCGGGATGTAAACCACTGTTAGGGTTAAGAAAGCTCTTGGGGGCTAATATCCCCCAAGGTTGATCTCGCCCAGAGAAAGGGACGGCTAACTCTGTGCCAGCAGCCGCGGTAATACAGAGGTCCCAAGCGTTACTGAGATTCACTGGGTTTAAAGGGTGCGTAGGTGGCGCGTTAAGTCAGTTGTGAAATCCCCGGGCTCAACCCGGGAATAGCTTCTGATACTGGCGCGCTTGAGGCCGGTATAGGCTACTGGAACGGACGGTGGAGCGGTGAAATGCGTAGATATCGTCTGGAACGCCGGTGGTGAAGACGGGTAGCTGGGCCGGTTCTGACACTGAGGCACGAAAGCGTGGGGAGCAAACGGGATTAGATACCCCGGTAGTCCACGCCCTAAACGATGCAGACTAGATTGCAGCGGGTCTGACCCCGTTGCGGTCGTAGCGAAACTGTTAAGTCTGCCACCTGGGAAGTACGGTCGCAAGGCTAAAACTCAAAGGAATTGACGGGGGCTCACACAAGCGGTGGAGCATGTGGCTCAATTCGAAGCAACGCGAAGAACCTTATCCTGGGCTTGACA